>NZ_JBYTBC010000008.1:2540-349030 GCF_058788795.1 Variovorax sp. FW301-JW7 | reverse complement strand
AGCGCGAGCGGATAGCGCCCGGTGCGGAAGTAGATGTCGATGAAGTTGACCGCGATGAGGCTGTGGCGCACGCGCGCCTGGCCCGGGCCGGGCTCGCCGACCTCGACGTGTTCGAGCTTGAGCACGTCGGCGCTGCCGGTCTCGTGGAAGCGGATGGCCTGGTTCATGGTGCGTCTCCTGGGGTGTGTGGGGGCTGGATGGAACGGATTCTTGCGGCGCGTGGCGGCGGCGGGAAGCGTGGTCTTGGCGATGTCCCAAATTGGCAAATCGATGCCCCAATAAAGCAAGAAATGCGGGCGGGGTGCGCCGGATACTGACGGCATCGGCCCACCGAGGCCTGCAAGACAACAACCGGAGACACCCCATGAAACTGCTGCAATTTGCACGCGCCGCCGCCGTGGCACTGGTCGGATGCTCGATGGCCCTCGGGGCCTGGGCGCTGGGCGACAAGCCCGTCAAGCTCATCGTTCCCGCGCCGCCGGGCGGCACGATGGACATCGTCGCCCGCGTCGTCGGGCAGCAGATGGCGCTGGACATCGGCCGCCCCGTGATCGTCGAGAACCGCCCCGGCGCGGGCGGCTCCATCGGCCTGCAGGCCATGCTGCAGGCGCCGGCCGACGGCAACACCATCGTGATGGCGGCGAGCAACGTGCTGGCCGAGACGCCGCAGGTCGTGAAGATGCCCTTCGATCCGCTGAAGGACGTGGTGCCCATCGGCTCGGTGGCACGCTCGGGCGTGGTGCTCGTCACGGCCGCGAACTTCCCGGCCAAGGACTTCCAGGGCCTGCTCGCCGAACTGAAGACGCGCAAGGGCAAGGCCAGCTTCGCCAGCTACAGCCCCGGCACCGTGTCGCAGTACGCGGGCCTCATCCTCAGCGACCGCGCCGGGCTCGACCTGCAGCACATCGGCTACCCCGGCTCGCCGCCCGCGCTGCAGGACCTGCTGGGCGGCCAGGTCGACCTGATGTTCGACGGCATGCTCACCTCGATGCCGCTCATCAAGGCCGGCAAGCTGCGCCCCTATGCCTTCACCGGCAAGACCCGCTCGCGCTTCCTGCCCGACCTGCCCACCACCACCGAGCTGGGCTACCCCGACCTGCAGTTCCGCGGCTGGGTCGGCTTCATCGGTTCCGCCAAGCTGCCGGCCGACGTGCTGGCCAAGCTGCACGCCGCGATCGAGAAGGCCGGCCAGGCGCCCGCCGTGCAGCAGAAGCTGCTCGATGTGGGCCTGGAGCCCGAGCTCAGCGTCGACACGCCCGCGCTCATCGCCGAGACCCGCGCGCTGTCCGAGCGCAACGCCGCCATCGTCAAGAAGTACCGCATCCAGGCGAACTGAGCGGCACGCGCCATTCCATCGAAGACCTCTCATGAAGATCAGACCCCTCACGCCGTCCATCGGCGCCGAAATCTCGGACGTCCACCTGGGCGAGGCCTCGCGCGACCCCGAGTGCTTTGCGGCGATCCGCGCCGCGCTGCTCAAGCACAAGGTGCTTTTCTTCCGCGGCCAGGACATCGAGCGCGCCGAGCACGTCGCTTTTGCACGCTGCTTCGGCGAACTGGAAGACCACCCCGTGGTCGGCAGCGACCCCGAGCACCCGGGCCTCGTGCGCATCTACCGCAGCGACAACAAGCACAGCTACGAGAACACCTACCACTGCGACGGCCTGTGGCGCCAGAGCCCCGCGATGGGCGCGGTGCTGCGCTGCATCGAGTGCCCCGAGGTCGGCGGCGACACCATCTGGGTGAACATGGTGCAGGCGCACGACGAGCTGCCCGACGAGATCAAACAGAAGATCGGCAAGCTGCGCGCCAAGGCCAGCATCGAGCATTCGTTCGGCGCCGTGATGCCGATGGAAGCGCGCCTCAAGCTGGGCCAGGACCATCCGCCCGTGGAGCACCCCGTGGTGCGCACGCACCCCGAGACCGGCGAGAAGGTGCTCTACGTGGGCAGCTTCACCACGCACTTCGTGAACTACAGCACCCCCGAGAACGTGCGCCACGGCATCGACAAGACACCGGGTGCGGCGCTGCTGCTGAACTACCTGCTCAGCCGCGCGACCATTCCCGAGTACCAGGTGCGCTGGTCGTGGCAGCCGGGCGACGTGGTCGTCTGGGACAACCGCAGCACGCAGCACTACGCGCTGAACGACTACTGGCCCGCGCCACGAAAGATGGAACGCGCCGGCATCGTCGGCGACGTGCCGTACTGAACATCGCCCCCGCATCCGCCCCCCGCCTTGCCACCTGACAGACGCACGCCATGAACTTCCTCGACGGCCACCTCTTTCCCGAAAACCAGCAGCCGCTGATCATCACCGCCGCGCCCTATGCACCGGGCTGGCTTCCTTCCGACTTCCCGGGCGAGATCCCGGTCACGATGGAAGAGCAGATCCAGAAGGCGGTCGATTGCTACAACGCCGGGGCCACCGTGCTGCACCTGCATGTGCGCGAACTCGACGGCAAGGGCAGCAAGCGGCTGTCGAAGTTCAACGAGCTGATCGCCGGCGTGCGCGCACGCGTGCCCGAAATGATCATCCAGGTGGGCGGCTCGATCAGCTTCGCGCCCGAGAGCGAAGGCGCCGCCGCCAAGTGGCTGAGCGACGACACGCGCCACATGCTGGCCGAGCTGGAGCCCACGCCCGACCAGGTGACGGTGACGGTCAACACCTCGCAGATGAACGTCACGGAGCACGCCGAGCTGGCGGACTTCAAGGGCACCTCGCGAGAGATCCCCGCCATCTTCGAGGCCTACAAGGAGATGACGGTGCCGGCGCAGCCGGGTTGGGTCGAGGAGCACATCCGCCGCCTCACGAAGGCGGGCATCCAGAGCTCCTTCCAGTGCTACAACATCAACAGCTTCGAGTCGGTCGAACGGCTCATGCGGCGCGGTGTCTACAAGGGCCCGTTGGTGATGAACTGGGTGGCGATCAGCGGTGGCATGGACGCGCCGAACATCTACAACCTGGCCAACTTCGTGCGCGCCGTGCCCGACGGCGCCGTGCTCACGGTGGAAAGCTCGGTGCGCAACGTGCTGCCCGTGAACATGATGGGCATCGCCATGGGCCTGCATGTGCGCTGCGGCACCGAGGACGTGCTGTGGAACCAGACGCGCACCGCCAAGATCGGCACGGTGGCGCAGATCGAGCAGCTGGTGGCGATCTCGCGCCAGTTCGGCCGCCCCATCGCCACGGCGCAGCAGGCACGCGAGATCTCGAAGATCGGCGTGTTCTACGAGACGGCCGAGGAGTCGCTCGCGGCCAACGGCTTCGCGCCGAACCGCAACGGGGGCAACCAGGGCTTCCTGCGCAAGGCGGCCTGAGAAGAAGGACGATGGCGATGCCGAGGCGTTTCACGCACGCCGCCTGGCGCCTGCTGGAGGGCATCGCGCATGCCCTGCGCCACGAAGACCTGGTTCAGAACGCGCGCACTGCGCCCTGAGCCACTGCGCCGGCCGTCTGCTTGCTCCATTGCGAGGCGCTGCAGCCGAAGTGGTGGCGGAACCAGTGGCTGAAGCTGCTGGGCCCCGAAAACCCCAGCAGCTCGGCCACCTCGCTCAGCGGCAGGTCGCTGTCGCGCAGGTGGCGCTTCACGAGGTCGGAGCGCACGTCGTCGAGCAGGCGGCTGAAGGTGAGGCCTTCGGCCTCGAGCCGGCGGTGCAGCGTGCGGCGGTCCACGCGCAGGTGCCGCGCCACTTCCTGCGCCGTGCAGCCGCCGCCGGGCATCAGCGCCAGGATGAGTTCGCGGCAGGCTTCGCGCGTGCTCTCGCCGCGGTCTTTCAGCGCGGCTTCGAGGTACTCGCGCGCGAAACGCGCCACGCCCTGGTCGCCCGATTCGCGTGGCTTGCGCAGGTCGGCCGCCAGGCACACGAGGCCGTTGAAATCCTGGTTGAACTTGACGTTGCGACCGAAGAAGGCGCGGTGCGCCGCCATGTCCGCCGGCGGGCGGTGCGTGAAGCACACCTGCTGCGGGCGCCACTGCGGATCGATCAGCTCGCCGAGGATGCGGAACATGATGCCCACGGCCAGCTCCATCGACTGGCGCATCGGCAGCCCGGGGCTGGGCAGCAGGTCTTCCTGGATGATGACCATGTCGCCCGTGTCCTCGAGGCGAAAGCTCAGCGAGGCGTTCACCAGCTTCAGGTAGCGGCCCAGCGTGTCGAGCGCGTCGCGCGGCGTGGGTTCTTCCTTGAGCACGACGCTGATGGGGCCCAGCGCCGACAGCTTGCGCTGCGCCGCCAGCCGCAGCGCGAAATCTTCGGTGCGCGTGGCGCGCGCGGTGATCTCGAGCAGCTCGCGCACCGCGTCGCCGGGGATCAGCGTCTCGGGGTGCTCGAGCAGCTGCGCCTTCAGCCCTACGGTGCGCATGAAGGCATGCGGGTCGCGGCCGAGCGACTGCACCAGCTCCACGTAGCCGCTGAGGCTCGCGCTGCGCATCAGTCGACCGAGGTGCTTCATGGTGGCTGTGGAAAGGGCCCCGTGTTCACTCGGGGCTGATCTTGAGTTGCAGTTTCTCGATGATGGCCCGATTGTGGGCGGTCGTGGCGTCCAGCGTCTGGCGCAGCTGCACCAGCGTCGCCTCGCGGGGCGGATCGTAATTCTGCGCGAGCAGCGCCTCGCGGAACTTCGGCGCCTGCACGGCCCGGGCCACCTCGGCGCGGATTTTCTCCTGCAGCGCCGGCGGCATGCTGCTGAGCACGAACACGCCCACGCTCGCGTCGGGCATCACGAAGTCGGGCAGGCCCAGCTCGCCGAAGGTGGGCACGTCGGGCAGGAAGCGCGAGCGCCTGGGCGACGCCACGGCCAGCGCCTTGATCTTTCCGCTGCGGATCAGCGAGGTGACGTTGCTCACCACCTCGAAGGTCAGCTGCACCTGGTTGCCCATGAGATCGACCAGCGCCGGCGCCGAGCCCTTGTACGGCACCACGAGGATGTCGTTGCCGCTGCGCGCGCGCAGCATCTCGCCCAGCAGGTTGGAGCGCGTGCCCGTGCTCAGGTTGGCCACGCTGACCGAGCGCGGGTGCGCCTTGGCATGCGCCAGCAGGTCGTTCACCGTGTTCGGCGGGAAGCCGGCATTGGCCACCAGCACATGGAACATGCCCGTCACTTCGCCGACGTAGGTGAAGGTCTTCAGCGGGTCGAAGGGCGTCTTCACCGTGAGCGGGATGTCGGACAGCACGCTCGACGGTCCGACCATCAGCGTGTAGCCGTCGGCCGGCGCGGCCATCAGCGCGCGCTCGGCAATGACGGCGGAGCCGCCCGGCTTGTTGTCCACCAGCACGGTCTGGCCGAGGTTCGTGCGCAGCTGTTCGGCGAGCAGCCGCGCCGCCGCGTCGGAGATGCCGCCCGGCGGCGCGGGAACGATCAGCCGGAGGGGCTTGTCGGGCCAGGCCTGGGCCGAGGCCGTGCCGCAGCACAGCGCGGCCAGGAAGAGAAGGGAGGCTCGCAGCAGATGCACACACATGGTTCGTCCTCAGGTGGAAGAGACAAAGGCGTGCGGATTCTGCGGCGCCACCGCCGCTGAATGCTTGGCGCCACGCGTCGGCCACTTACCGGATCGCGACAGCGACACCTGTCTTTGCACGCGCCGTTTCAATGCCCCAAAAAGGCAAAACCGCGCCCCCGATGAGCAAGAAATTTTCGCAGCTGCGCCAGAAACTTTGGCTGCAAGCGCAACCTTTTCACCGGAGACAACCCCATGAACTTCCTCGACGGCCACCTCTATCCCGAGAACCAGCAGCCCCTGATCATCACGGCCGCGCCCTATGCGCCGGGCTGGATTCCCGCCGATTTTCCGGAAGACATTCCGGTCACGATGGAAGAGCAGATCCAGAAGGCGGTCGATTGCTACGAAGCCGGCGCCACCGTGCTGCACCTGCATGTGCGCGAGGCCAACGGCAAGGGCAGCAAGCGCCTGTCGATGTTCAACGAACTGATCGCCGGCGTGCGCGCCCGCGTGCCCGAGATGATCATCCAGGTGGGCGGCTCCATCAGCTTCGCGCCCGAGGACGACGGCGCCGCCGCCAAGTGGCTCAGCGACGACACGCGCCACATGCTGGCCGAGCTCACGCCCAGGCCCGACCAGGTCACGGTGACCGTCAACACCACGCAGATGAACGTGACCGAGCACGCCGGCCTGGACGACTTCAAGGGCCTGTCGCGCGGCGACCCGCGGCTGTATTCGACGTACCGGGACATGATCGTGCCCTCGAACCCCAGCTGGGTGGAAGAGCACATCCGCCGCCTCACGGCCGCGGGCATCCAGAGCGAGTTCCAGTGCTACAACATCAACAGCTTCGAGACCATCGAACGCATGATCCGCCGCGGCGTCTACAAGGGCCCGCTGGTGATGAACTGGGTGGCCATCAGCGGCGGCATGGACCAGGCGAACATCTACAACCTGGCCAACTTCCTGCGCGCCGCACCCGACGGTGCGGTGGTCACGGTCGAGAGCTCGGTGCTCAACGTGCTGCCCGTGAACATGATCGGCATCGCCCTGGGCCTGCACGTGCGCTGCGGCATCGAGGACGTGCTGTGGAACCAGACCCGCACCGGCAAGATGAGCTCGGTCGAGCAGATCAAGCAGCTCGTGCGCATCGCGACCGAGTTCGGCCGCCCCATTGCCACCGCGCAGCAGGCGCGCGAGATCATGCAGATCGGCGTGTTCTACGAGACCACCGAAGAGACGTTGCAGGCCAACGGCTTCGCACCCAACCGCAATGGGGCGCAGCAGGGCTTCCTGCGCAAGCCGGCCTGATACCACCGCCGTCTCGGGGGCGGTTGACGTACCGACTGGTCAGTCGGTAGACTGGGCCGATCGCGCAGCTCACCGGGCTGCATCGCATCGCACAGAAAGCCCCCGATGAGCGAGAACTTCGCAGCCGAACTCCATCGCCGAGCGACCACGGCCCTGCAGGCCGGGCGCGCCGACGCGCAAGGGGAGGGCGACCGCGTGCCGGTCGGCCAGTACACCGACGAGGCCATCGCTCGCGACGAGCGACGGCTGCTGCAGCGGCATCCGCAGCCGGTGGCCGCCAGCGCATTGCTCGCCTCGCCGGGCGCGTGGCTGTCGCTCACGCACACCGGCGTGCCGCTGCTGCTGGTGCGCCAGGAGAGCGGGCAGGTGCAGGCCTTCTTGAACGTGTGCCGCCACCGCGGCGCGCGCGTGGTGCCCGAGGGCAGCGGCAGCGAGGCGCGCGCCTTCGTCTGCCCGTACCACGCGTGGACCTACAAGCCCGACGGCGCCCTGCGCGGCGTGCCCGAGTCCTTCGGCTTTCCCTGCCTGAAGCAGGACGAGTCGGGCCTGCGCCGGCTGGCCACCGTCGAGCGCGCGGGCGTGGTCTGGGTCGTGTGCGATCCGTCGCAGGCGGACAGCGACCCCGGGGCGCACCTGGGCGCGCTCATGGACAACCTCGAGTCGCTGGCCGGGCTGCGCGCGCCCGTGGCCTATGCGCCGCGCACGTACGAGGTCGAGGCCAACTGGAAGCTGCTGGTCGACGGTTCCTTCGAGGCCTACCACTTCAAGGTGGCGCACCGCGAGACCATCGCCCACATGTTCCTGCACAACCTGCAGGTCATCGACGAGTTCGACCTGAACCGGCGCCTGTACCTGCTCAAGTCGAAGTTCCAGGAACACCGGCCCGACGCCGCCGGTTTCGATCCGCGCCGCTACGGCAACCTGACCTACTTCTTCTTTCCCAACACGACCATCCTGGTGCAGCCCGACCACGCGCAGCTCAGCATGCTGGAGCCGCTGGGTGCCACGCGCACGCGCGTGCACGAGCTCACGCTGATTCCCGAGGCGCCGGCCTCGGAGAAGGCGACCGCGCACTGGGACGCCAACGTGGCGCTGTACCGGCGCACGCTCGCGGAAGACTACGCGCTGGCCGAGTCGATCCAGGCCGGGCTGGCGTCGGGCGCGAACGACGCGCTCAGCTTCGGCGCCTTCGAGTACAGCGCGCCGCGCTTCCATGCGCAACTCGCGCAGCAGGTGGCGGCGATGCCGGCCGCACGCTGACGCGCGAGGGTGTCGCGCGTGCAACAACCAGACCACAAGACACAAGAAAGAATGGCGCGCATCGCGTCTGATCGCCGGTCGCGTCTTCGCGGCATGCGCTCTTGCGCATGACGCATTCCAGAACCGCCGATGGCCACCCTTGCCCCCTCCCGTAAAGAAACGATCCTCGCGCGCGCCGAGCAGCACTTTGCCGACCATGGCTTCCAGGGCGCGTCGCTGTCGGCCATTGCGCGCGACTGCGAGGTCGGCAACCCGGGGCTGCTGCACCACTTTGCGAGCAAGGAGGTGCTGTACCGCGCCGTGCTCGAGAAGCAGGCCGAGGACCTGACGGCGCGCATCTGCAAGCGCGTCGAGGCGGCCCCCGACCTGCCTGCGCGGCTGCAGGCCTTCGTCGCGCTGCAGGTCGAGTGGATGCACGCACGGCCCACGGGCTTCAAGCTCGTCACGCGCGAACTGCTCGACAACGCCGAGCGCATCCAGCATGCGCAGACCCGGCCGCTCGAAGGCTTCCTGCAAGCCAGCCTGGGTCTGGTGGCGGCAGCGCAGGCGGCCGGCCTCGTGCGCGACGACCTGTCGGCCGTGGTGGTGCTCACGCTCATCTTCGGCACGCTGAACTACGCCAAGATGGCGCGGCCCACCTTCGCCAAGACCTTCGCAGAGCCCGCGCTGAAGAACGACACGGCCTGGATGAAGGCGATGGCGCGCGACGTGCTGCGCGTCATCTCGCCGCCCTGATTTCTTCTTTCTCGCTTTCCTTCCCAGCAACCCCGACCAAAGGACGTTCCCTTGAAAACCCGCATCACCGAACTCTTCGGCATCCGCCACCCGATCATCCAGGGCGGCATGCACTACGTCGGCTTCGCCGAGCTGGCTGCGGCCGTCTCCAACGCCGGTGGCCTGGGGATCATCACGGGCCTCACGCAGAGGACGCCCGAGCTGCTGGCGCGCGAGATCGCGCGCTGCCACGAGATGACCGACAAGCCCTTCGGCGTGAACCTCACCTTCCTGCCGACCTTTGCCTCGCCGCCGTACCCCGAGTACATCGCGGCCATCGTCGAAGGCGGCATCAAGGCCGTGGAAACCGCGGGCCGCAGCCCCGAGGCCTACATGCCGGCGCTGAAGGCCGCGGGCATCAAGGTGATCCACAAGTGCACCTCGGTGCGCCACGCGCTCAAGGCCGAGCGCATCGGCTGCGACGCGGTGAGCGTCGACGGCTTCGAGTGCGGCGGCCACCCCGGCGAGGACGACGTGCCCAACATGATCCTGCTGCCGCGCGCGGCCGAAGAACTGAAGATCCCGTTCGTCGCCTCGGGCGGCATGGCCGACGGCCGCAGCCTCGTGGCCGCGCTCGCGCTGGGCGCCGAGGGCATGAACATGGGCACGCGCTTCATCGCGACCAAGGAAGCGCCGGTGCACGCCAACGTGAAGCAGGCCATCGTCAACGCCTCGGAGCTCGACACGCGCCTGATCATGCGTTCGCTGCGCAACACCGAGCGCGTGATCAACAATGCGGGCGTGGAGCGCCTCATGGAGATCGAGCGCGCCAAGGGCGACGCGCTGAAGATCGACGACATCATGGACCAGGTCGCCGGCATCTACCCGAAGGTGATGACCGAGGGCCACATGGACGCCGGCGCCTGGAGCTGCGGCATGGTGGCCGGGCTGATCCACGACGTGCCCAGCTGCGCGGAGCTCATCGACCGCATCATGGCGCAGGCCGACGAACTCATCACCCGGCGCCTGGCGGGCATGCTGAAGGGCTGATCAGCCCCGCTCGACCTGCCGCGCCAGGAAGCTGCAGCTGGCCACCAGCAGCCGCGCTACCTCGGCCACGCTGGATTCGATGCGGTGCTGCGGACCGGCCACGGCCACCGCCACCGTGTCGTTGTGCAGCTGCAGGAAGGCCGCCACGGCCCACACGTCGCTCACGTTCTCGCCGCGTGTCACGAAGTAGCCGAGCTTGCGGCTGTCGAGCACGTCGGCCACCAGCGCCTCGTGCGCGGTCTTGGTGGTGGCGGTCACGGCGGGCAGCGTGCGCTCCTTGAGCCAGGTGCGTAGCTCGGGCTCCTTCAGGCTGCCCAGCAGCGCCTTGCCGATGGAGCTGGAATGCAGCGGCTTGAACTCGCCGGGCTTGGCCGAATAGCGGATGGGGTGCAGGCCCTCGACCACCTGCAGGTAGATCACCGAATCGCCCTGGCGCTTGCCGAGGATCACCGTCTCGCGCGTGGCGTCGCGCAGCCGCTCGAGCACCGGCGTGGCGCGTTCGATGAACGGGTCCTTGGCGCTGATGTCGTGCATCACGTCGAACATGCGCCGCGTCGGGTAGAGCGCGCGCGGCCGGCTCAGCGTGTACAGGTAGCCGCGCGCGGTCAGCGTCGAGACGATGGCGTGGCAGGTGCTCTTGGGCACGCCCACGGCCTCGGCCAGTTCGGTGAGCGACAGCGGCCGCTGGCTCGCCTGGAAGGCTTCGAAGATGTCGATCACCCGCGCGATCGCGGTCACGGTGACGCCAGTCATGGGCGCTTCTCCTGAACGGTGGAACGGACCGGGCGACGAAATTCAGCCGCCTGAACAAACGGGATCGGCGAGCGCGATCCGCGCGGTCATTCTGTCATTCGTTCGTAATGCTGAACATAGGTTCTTGTTCCCGAATAAGTCGGTTCCTACGATGGGCCCACGACAGTTCGACGGAGACATACCAAGGTGCAGCAAGCCAGCCAGGACATCACAGTGGACGCACACGCCGACGGCGTGGTGTGGATCACCATCGACCGCGCCGCCAAGCACAACGCCCTCGCGGGCCGCGTGCTCACGGCGCTGGCCCAGGCGGTCGCCGCGCACGGGGCCCGGCCCGACACCCGGCTCGTCATTCTTCGCGGCGCCGGCGAGCGCTTCTTCGCTGCGGGCGGCGACCTGGTCGAGCTCTCGGACGTGCGCGACGAGGCCGCCACCCACGCGATGGTCGAGCGCTCGCGCGGTGCGCTCGACGCCGTGCGCCGCTGCCCGGTGCCGGTGCTGGCGTACCTCAACGGCGACGCCATCGGCGGCGGGGCCGAACTGGCACTGGCCTGCGACATGCGCCTGCAGGCCGCGCACGCGCGCATCGGCTTCATCCAGGCCAAGCTCGCGATCAGCACCGCCTGGGGCGGTGGCCCTGACCTGTGCCGGCTGGTGGGCGGTGCGCGCGCGCTGCGCATGATGGGCCGCTGCGAAATGGTCGACGCGGCGCAGGCCCTGCAGTGGGGCCTGGCCGATGCGTCGATTGCAGACGGCGCCGACGGCGAAGACCTGCGCGCGTTCCTTGCGCCGCTGCGCGCGCATCCGCCGCAGGTGCTGCGCGGAATGAAGGCGCAGCTCATCGCGTGGCGCGAGGGCGCCTCGTACGGCGCGCGCCGCGAGGTCGAGCATGCGCAGGTGCTGGCCACGTGGCTGCACGACGACCACTGGCAGGCCTCCGACCGCTTCCTTGCCAAGGCCGCCCGATGAAGCGCGACGACCTCATGCCCAGCGCCGTCAACGAGCCGCGCCTGTACCCCACGAGCCCGACCGGCATCGAGGTGCCCGCCAGCGTCGGTGCCGACGCCGTGCGGCCCGAGCGCATCGGTGAGCCCGGCGCCTACCCCTTCACGCGCGGCATCTTTCCGGACGGCTACCAGGGCCGGCTGTGGACCATCCGCCAGTACTCCGGCTTCGGCACCGCCGAGGAATCGAACGAGCGCTACAAGTTCCTGCTGGCCAAGGGTCAGACGGGGCTGTCGGTGGCGCTGGACCTGCCGACCCAGTGCGGGCTCGATCCCACGCACCCGATGGCGCGCCCCGAGATCGGCAAGGTCGGCGTGTCGCTGTCGAACCTCAGCGAGGCGGAGATCCTGTTCAAGGACCTCGACCTGTCGCGCATCTCGACCTCGTTCACCATCAACGGCACGGCCGCGATCATCTATGCGATGTACCTGGCGGTGGCCGACAAGCAGGGCGTGCGGCGCGACCAGCTCACCGGCACCATCCAGAACGACATCCTCAAGGAGTACGTGGCGCGCGGCACCTGGATCTTTCCAGTGCGTCCGTCGATGCGGCTCATTGCCGACACCATCCTGTACTCGAACGAGGTCTCGCCGCGCTTCAACCCGATCAGCATCGCCGGGGCGCACGTGCGCGACGCGGGCGCCACCGCCGCGGAGGAAATGGCCTATACGCTGGCCAACGGCCTAGCCTATGTGGACGAGCTGCGCGCGCGCGGCGGCGACGTCGAGAAGTTCGCCAAGCGGCTGTCGTTCTTCTTCTATGTGCACATGGACTTCTTCGACGAGATCGCGAAGTTCCGCGCCGGCCGCCGGCTGTGGGCCCGCCTCATGAAGGAGCGCTACGGCGTGCAGGACCCGAAGGCCCAGCACTTCCGCTTCGGCGTGGTGTGCGGCGGCTCGTCGCTGGTGGCGCCGCAGCCCTACAACAACGTGGTGCGCGTCGCGGTGGAAACCATGGCCGCGGTGTTCGGCGGCGCGCAGTCGATCTTCACCTGCGCCTTCGACGAGGCCTTCCAGATCCCGACCGAGTTCTCGGCCGAGCTGGCGGTGCGCACGCAGCAGATCCTGGCCTACGAAAGCGGCATCGGCCGCACCGTCGATCCGCTGGGCGGCAGCTATTTCCTGGAGCAGCACACCGACCGCATCGAAGAGCAGATCGTGCGCGTGATGGACGAGATCGACGCCTACGGCGGCGTGGTGCGCGCCATCGAGGAAGGCTGGATCCAGATGCGGCTGGCCGAGCGCGGCCTGGAACGCAAGCTCGACAACGACGCCGGGCGCACCGTGGTGGTGGGGCAGAACCACTTCAGGAAAGAGAACGAAGAGGTCAAGGTCGGCGAGGTCTTCACGCTCGACCCGACCGTGGCGCAGCGCGCATTGGAGAAGTTCCAGCGCACGCTCGACACGCGCGACAACGCGGCCGTGGCGCGTGCGCTCGCGCGGCTGTCGGCCGCGTCGGCCAAGGACCGCGAGAACGTCATGCCCTACCTCGTGGAGTGCTGCCACGCCTACGCCACCGTCGGCGAGATGGTGGCCTGTCTCAAAGCCCAGTGGGGCGAATTCAAGGAGCCGGTGAACCTATGAGCACGCAGCAACCAGGCACCGCCGCGCTCGCGGCCCGGCGCATCCTGATCGGCAAGCCCGGCCTCGACGGCCACGACATCGGCGCCAAGATCATCGCCCTGACCCTGCGCAACGCCGGCGCAGAGGTGATCTACACCGGCCTGCGCCGCAGCCCGCTGCAGATCGCGCAGGTGGCGGTCGACGAAGGCGTCGACGCGGTCGGCCTGAGCATCCTGTCGGGCAGCCACAAGGAGCTGGTGTCGGACGTGATCGCGCAGCTGCGCGAACTGAAGGCACACGACGTGAAGGTGTTCGTCGGCGGCACCATCCCGGCCGAAGACCATGCCCACCTGCGCGCACTCGGCGTGAGTGCGGTCTTCACGGCGGACATGCCGCTGGAGCAGGTGGTGGCGTCGCTGGCGGAGTGTTTGGCATGAGCGCCGCGCCGGGCCGCCCCAAGCAAGCTCGCACCGCAGTGCGAAGCACGGAGGCACTCCTGTGAGCGCGGTTGGGCCGCTCGACGGCATCCGCATCATCGAGGTCGGCCACATGTTGGCCGGGCCGTACTGCGGCCTGATGCTGGCCGACATGGGCGCCGAGGTCATCAAGATCGAGACGCCCGAAGGCGACATCGCGCGCAGTGTCAGCCCGCACTTCATCGGCCCGCACAACGCCTACTTCGCCAGCCTCAACCGCAGCAAGAAGAGCGTGGTGCTCGACCTCGCGAGCACCGAAGGGCAGGAGGCGCTGGGCCGCATCGCCGAAACCTCGCACGCGGTAGTCACCAACCTGCGGCCCTCGGCGATCCGCAAGCTCGGCCTCACCTACGACGCCATGCGGCAGTGGAACGAGCGCATCGTCTGCGTGGCGCTCACCGGCTACGGCCTGGACGGCCCGCACGCCGACAGCCCCGCCTACGACTACGTGATCCAGGCGCTGACCGGCGTGATGGCGCTCACCGGCGACCCCGACGCACCGCCCACCAAGGCCGGCTACTCGGCCGTCGACAACTCGGCGGGGCTGGTGGCCGCCATCGGCCTGCTGGCCAAGATCGTGCAGGGCAAGGGCGGGCAGGTCGACGTCGCGATGTACGACGTGATGCTCTCGCAGCTCAATTACCTGGCCGGCGCCGTGCTCAACGCGGGCGAGACCATGGCGCGCCAGGCCGATTCGTCGCACCCCTACGTGGTGCCGGCACAGATCTTCCCGACCGCCGACGGCTGGCTCACGCTCTTCATCACGCACGACAAGTTCTGGAAGATCTTCTGCGACGAGGTCGGGCATTCCGAATGGACCACCGACGCGCGCTTTTGCACCATGGCCGGCCGGCGTGCGCACCGCACCGAGGTCATCGCCGCCATCGCGCAGCTGCTGCGCGGTGCGCCGGCGGCCGAGTGGGTGCGGCGGCTGGTGCCGCTGGGCGTGGTGGCGGCCGAGGTGGGCACGCTCAACGACGCGTTGTGCGGCGACATCGCCACCGCGCGGCGGCTGGTGGTGTCGCTGGGCGACGGCAGCCTGCCGCTGCAGGCCGTGGCCAGCCCGGTGCGCTTCGACGGCTTCACGCCGCGCTACGGCCTGCCGCCGCTGCTCAACGAGCATGCGGACGAGGTGCTGGGCAAGGTGGCGGCATGAACATGGACGCGGCGCCGCTCGATCGGTGGGCCTTGAGCCGCGAACTCACGCGGCTGGCCAACGCCGACCCGATGGCGCTGGCGCGCGAGCCGCTGCGCGATCCGCCGTCGCATGCGGCGCGGCGTGTCGGCATCACCGGCGCGCCGGGCGCGGGCAAGAGCACGCTGGTCGGCCACCTGGCGCAGCTGCGCGCGCCGCGCGGACGCCTGGGCGTGCTGGCCGTGGACCCGAGCAGCCCGAAGAGCGGCGGCGCCATCCTCGGCGACCGCGTGCGCATGGACGAGCTTGCGGGCAATGCGCAGCTGTACATCCGCTCGCTCGGCTCGCGCCGCACCGGTGACGGGCTGGCCGACAACCTGCCCGAGATGCTGGAACTGATGGACCGCTTCGGCTTCGACGAGGTGCTGCTCGAAACCGTCGGCGTGGGCCAGGCCGAGCACGCCGTGCGCGCGCAGGTCGACACGATGGTGCTGGTGCTGCTGCCCGACAGCGGCGACATCGTGCAGGCCATGAAGGCCGGCATCATGGAAATGGCCGACATCTTCGTGGTCCACAAGGCAGACCTGCCGGGCGCGCAGCGCATGGCGACCGACATCCGCCGCATCGCCACGATGGCGCGCCACGCCCCGGGCGACTGGGTGCCGCCCATCCTGCTGAGCGCGGCCGGCGACCCGGCATCGCTGCAGGCGCTGTCGGACACCATCGACCGCCACCAGGCCTGGCACGCGCAGGCGCCCGAGGTGCGCGCGATGGCCCGCGCACGGCGCGCGCGCTACCGGCTGCGGCGCCTGCTGGAGTTGCGCATCGGGCAGTTCATCGCGCGCCAGGACGGTGCCTTCTTCGACAGGCCCATCGCCGAGCAGCTGGTGCGGGCCGTGGCCGCGTTGCCGCATGCGCAGGAGGGCGCATGAAGCGCGACGCCATCCGCACGCTCAAGAGGTCGTTGCGCGCCGGCGGCGAAGCGCACGCCTCGCCGCAGCAGGCGCAGGACGCCCGTGCGGCGGCGCTCGCCCTGCTGGAGCGCAGCGTGGCCATGCGGCACGACCGGCTGGCGATCCATCGGCTGCTCGACGCCGTTCGGCTGCGCGCCCCCGTCGCACCCGCGCTCTGGGCGCACTGCGAGGCCGTGGCGGCCCGCATGCCGGGGCCGGTGCGGCCGCAGATGTTGCAGCTGCTGCGCCACCAGTCGGCGCAGCGTGCAAGCGATGGGAGCCACGCAGCGGACCGATAGCGTTCGAAACCTACGACAGAAGAAGGAGACAAAAAATGCAAAAGCATGCGACGAAAACAAAAGAGATTCCAAGGACACCGCCCTTGCGCCGGCGCATCGCGGCGGCCGTGCTGGCTGCCGTGGCCGCACCGGCCTTTGCGCAGGGCAGCGACGACGTCGTTCGCATCGGCGTGATGGCCGACATGAGCGGCCTGTATTCCGACATGGGCGGCGCGGGCCTCGTGGAGGCCGTGAAGATGGCTGTCGCCGATGCGGGCGGCACCGTGAACGGCAAGAAGATCGAGGTGATCACCGCCAACCACTCGGCCAAGCCCGACATCGCCGCCACCAAGGCGCGCGAGTGGTTCGACACGCAGGGCGTGGACATGATCATCAGCGGGCCCAGCTCGGGCACCAGCCTGGCCATCGCGAAGATCGCGGCCGAGAAGAAGAAGGTCGTGATGGTGACCGGCGGCGTGGCCGCGCAACTCACCAACGAAGAGTGCTCGCCCTACACCGTGCACTACCTGTACGACACCGTGGCGCTGGCGCGCGGCACCGGCGCCGCCATGACGCGCCAGGGCGGCAAGAGCTGGTACTTCCTGACAGTGGACTACGCCTTCGGCGACTCGCTCGAGAAAGAGACCACGCAGGTCGTGCTGGCCAACGGCGGCAAGGTCGTGGGCAGCGTGCGGCATCCGCTGTCGGCCACCGACTTCTCGTCGTTCCTGCTGCAGGCGCAGGCCTCGAAGGCGCAGGTGCTGGGCCTGGCCAACGGCGGCGGCGACACCATCGGCGCCATCAAGGCCGCGCAGCAGTTCGGCGTCACCAAGTCGATGAAGATCGCCGGCCTCATGCTCTTCATCACCGACGTGCATGCGCTCGGCCTGAAGCTCACCAGCGGCATCAACCTGACCGAGGCCTGGTACTGGGACACCGACGAGCGCTCGCGCAAGTGGTCGGCCCGCTTCTTCGACAAGATGAAGAAGATGCCCACCAGCATGCAGGCCGCCAGCTATTCGGCCGCGCTGCAGTACCTGAAGGCCGTGGGCACCGCCGGCACCGACAGCGCCGACCCGGTGATGACGCAGCTGCGCACGCTGAAGATCGACGACATGTACACGTCCAACGGCTACATCCGCGGCGACGGCCGCATGGTGCACGACCTGCAGCTCATGGAGATCAAGAGCCCGGCCGACTCCAGGCGCCCGTGGGACTACTACAAGCCGGTGCAGCGCATACCGGGCGAGCAGGCCTTCGCATCGAAGGCGGAATCGAAGTGCAAGAACTGGAGTTGAGGCGGCCGGACCCTGCCCACCCACCCTTTCCAACCACAGGAGACAAAAGACCATGACAGCCAACCCCCGTGCCATCCCTCCCACCGTCGCACCGTCCGAAAAGGTGAAGGCCGCCATCGCGGCCGCGAAGGAACTGCCGCTGCTCGATGTCGGCCCCTACCTGGCCGGCGAGCCCGGCGCGCTGGAACAACTGGCCGCCGACGTGAAGCTCATCCAGGAGAACCTGGGCTTCTTCGCCATCGTGAACCACGGCATCCCGCAGTCGCTCATCGACGAGTCGTTCGCGCAGACCGCCAAGCTGTTCGAGTTGGCGATGGAAGAGAAACTGCGTCACCGCGTCGGCTACCACCACCAGGGCTACCTGCCGCCGAAATCGTCGATCCTGAAGTCGACCGCCATCATGGAAAAGATCGCGGTCAACACCAAGAAGGACACCAACGCCGCCTGGCTCTTCATGCGCAACCGCGACGCCGACGACCCCAAGGTGCGCGCCAACGTGCGCCACCGCGGCCTGAACCAGTGGCCCGAGAGCCTGCCGGCCTTCAAGGCCGCGCTGCATGCCTACCAGAGCGCGATGGAAAAGCTCTCGCTGAAGCTGCTGCCCATCTACGCGCGTGCGCTCGGCCTGCGCGCCGAGCACTTCGATCCGATGTTCAAGGCGCCCGAGTACTACCAGCGCTGCGCCTACTACCACCCCGAGGAGCACATGGACGAAGGCCAGTACGCGCTGGCGCCGCACTCCGACGGCAGCTTCCTCACGCTGCTGCCGATGACGCCGGTGCCGGGCCTGCAGGTGATGACGCCGGCCAAGGAGTGGCTCAAGGTGAGCTACGTGAAGGACGCGCTCATCGTCAACACCGGGCAGGTGCTCAACCGCCTGTCGAACGACCACTTCATTGCCACGCCGCACCGCGTGGTCAACCCGCCGATGAAGCGCTATGCGCTGACCTTCTTCTTCTACCCCGACGACGACGCCAGCGTGGCGCCCATTCCCGAGTGCATCGCACCGGGCGAGCAGGCGCGCTACGACACGCGCTCGTTTTACGACTTCTTCGTGCCCTACCTGGACGACCTGTACCACTACAACGACCCCAACTTCATGAAGGAGGTCGAGCCCGCCGGCGTGACCGCGCAGGCCTGAGATGAAACGCCAGATGCTGATCGACGGCCGCTGGGTCGATGCGCGCTCGGGCGAGACCCTGGCGGTGCTCGACCCGTGCAGCGCGCAGCCCTTCGGCACCCTCGCCCGCGGGCGGGCCGAGGACGTGGACCTGGCGGTGGCCGCCGCGCGCCGCGCGCTCGACGGCGCCTGGGGCCGCATGACGGCCACCGAGCGCGGGCGCATCCTGCAGCGCCTGGCGCAGCTCATCCTGGCCAACGGCGAGGCGCTGGCGCAGCTGGAGGCGCGCGACACCGGCAAGCCGATGGCCGTGGCGCGCGCCGACGCGGCGGCGGTGGCGCGCTACTTCGAGTTCTACGGCGGCGCGGCCGACAAGGTGCACGGCCAGACCATTCCGTACCTGAACGGCTACAACGTGAGCGTGGTGCGCATCCCGCACGGCGTGACGGCGCACATCATCCCGTGGAACTACCCGGCGCAGATGATGGGCCGCACGCTGGCGCCCGCGCTGGCGATGGGCAACGCGGCGGTGGTCAAGCCGTCGGAGGACGCGTGCCTGAGCGCTCTCAAGCTCGCCGAGCTGGCGATGGAGGCCGGCCTGCCGCCGGGCGCGCTGAACATCGTCACCGGCCTGGGCACCGAGGCCGGCGCCGCGCTCACGGCGCACCCGGGCATCGACTTCGCGACCTTCACCGGTTCGCCCGAGGTCGGCATGCAGGTGCAGCAGGCCACCGCGCGCCACCACGTGCCCTGCGTGCTGGAGCTGGGCGGCAAGTCGCCGCAGATCGTGTTCGACGACGCCGACCTGGCCAAGGCCGCGCCCGTCATCGTGCGCGCCATCGTGCAGAACGCCGGCCAGACCTGTTCGGCGGGCAGCCGGCTGCTGGTGCACAAGGGCATCTACGACCGCTTCGTCGACACCATCGCGACGCACTTCGCGGCCCTGAAGGTCGGCACCCCGGAACAGGACCTGGACTGCGGGCCGATGATCAACGCGCGGCACCAGGCGCGCGTGCAGGCCATCGTGCGCGAGGCGGTGGCCGAAGGCGTGCCGCGCCTGGCCGAAGGCCGGCTCGCGGACGGCCTGTCGCCCGAAGGCTTCTTCGTCGCGCCCGTGCTCTTCGGCCCGGTGCCGCGCACGCACCGGCTGGCGAGCCAGGAGATCTTCGGCCCCGTGCTCGCGGCGATGCCCTTCGACGACGAGGACGACGCGGTGCAGCTGGCCAACGCCACCGAGTACGGCCTGGTGGCCGGCGTGTGGACCGAGAACGGCAACCGCCAGGCGCGCATGGCGCGGCGGCTGGCGAGCGGGCAGGTGTTCATCAACTGCTACGGTGCGGGAGGCGGTGTCGAGCTGCCCTTCGGCGGCGTGAAGAAGAGCGGCTACGGCCGAGAGAAGGGTCTGTTGGCGCTCGAGGAGATGAGCACCACCAAGACCGTCGTCCATCACTACGAATAAGGAGACAAACACCATGTCGATGCTGAACCAGAAGACGGCGATCGTCACCGGGGCGGGGAGCGGCTTCGGCGCCGCCATCGCCCGCGCGTATGTCGCGGCGGGCGCGAAGGTCGTGCTGGCCGATATCAACCTGGAGGCCGCGCAGGCGGTGGCCTCGGCGCTGGGCGACAACGCCATGCCCGTGGCCTGCGACGTGACGCGCTTCGAGCAGGTGCAGGCGCTGGTCGAACAGGCGAGGGCGCGTTTCGGCGGGCCCGACATCGTCATCAACAACGCGGGCACCACGCATCGCAACCAGTCGATGCTCGAGGTCGACGAGGCCACCTTCGACCGCGTGTTCTCGGTGAACGTGAAGTCGATCTACCACATGGCCCGCGCCGTCGTGCCGGTGATGAAGGCGAACGGGGGCGGCGTGATCCTCAACGTCGGCTCGGTCGGCGCCATCCGGCCGCGGCCCGGCCTCACCTGGTACAACAGCTCGAAGGGCGCGGTGCGGGTCATGACGAAGTCGATGGCGGTCGAGCTCGCGCCCGACGGCATCCGCGTGAACCTCATCGCGCCGGTGATGGCCGCCACGGGCCTGCTGCAGGACTTCATGGGCGTGGCCGACACGGCCGACAACCGCGCGCGCTTCGTCTCGACGATTCCGCTGGGGCGCATGTGCGATCCGGAAGACGTGGCGAATGTCGCGGTGTTCCTGGGCAGCCCGCAGGCGCGCTTCCTGACGGGGGTGGAGATGCCGGTGGACGGCGGGCGGTCGATCTGAGCGTGCCGCTGTCTCAGTACGTCACGGTCACCGTGATGGTGCTGCTGTAGGGACCCGGTGCCACGTACTGGCCGGCCGGAATGCGGCCGTAGACGGTGTGGGGGCGCAGCGTGGTGACGCCACCGAGGTTCGCCAGCGCGCTGTAGCTGTCGCTGACGCTGTTGAGGCCCCAGACGGTGCTGCGCGCGTTGGTGGTGTAGAGGTTGTAGCCCAGCGGTGTGGCACCGACCGGGCCCACCATCTGCCGGCTGGTGATGTTGCCGGCCGAGCCCGCGTCCAGGCTGATCGTGAACGACAGCGTCACCAGGATGCCCAGGCCCGTGACCGTGCCGGCGACGGTCACGGTCGAGGTGTTGTCCTTGGGCGTCGCGACGGCCGGGTCGTAGTTGCCGAAGGCCAGCGCTGTCGCGCTGACGGTGGCGCTGCAGCTGAACACGCCCACGCCCGAGCACGCGGCCCGCGACGCGCCCGGGGCCAGCAGCCCCGCCAGCGCCAGCGCGGCGGTCAGCGCGGGGACGACGACACGGGTTCGCATCGGTAAGGTCCCATCGAGGGCAGTGCGCCGGCGGCGCGGTCGGGCGCGCCCAGCGTGAAGCGGCAATGGCCGTTCTTCCATCGCGCCTCGAAGCGCTCGTTCGGCTGCGGGTCGTCGACCGACACGAGGCCGTGAAAGCCCGACAGCAGCGAGGTGCCGCGCGCCGGTCGCATCACGTCGATGCCCGGCGGCAGCGGGCTGCCATCGGGCAGCAGCACCGTGATGTTCGCGATGGCCTCGCGCGCGATGTCGAAGCTGGCCTGCGCCACGCCCTTGTAGCGCGGCACCACGCGCAGCACGTCGCTGCGCACCTGCGCCTCGATCGGCAGGTCGCCGTTGTCGATGCTGATGTGGTTGGGCTCGTAGGCGCGCAGGCCCGAGACGACGGCGCGGCCTTCGCTGTCGGTGGTGGTCCAGGGCTGGTTCTCGCGGTAGACCTTCACGCCGGCGGCGCCGGGCACGGTCACGAGCGCGAAGGCGTCGTCCGATTGGCGCGTGGCAAAGCCCACGCCGCCCGCAAAACCCACGGCGCCGCTGGCGCGCAGGCGCACCGCGGTCTGGCCCTGCGCGCGTGCCGCTTCGGCCGCGAGCGTGCCGTAGCGACCGCGCCAATCGACGCCGGCTTCGCTGCGCGCGTTCTCGCCGTCGGCGGCGCGCAGCCGGTAGCCCCAGCCGGTGTCGTTGGGCGGCTGCTGCACCCACTCGGCCACGGCCGAATGGCCGCCCGGCTTCTGCTGCTGCACCGAGAGCGTGGCGTGCTGGCGTTCGCCGAGCGTGAAGCTGAGGCTGACGTTCACCGAGGTGATGGAGCGCTTGCCGTCCTGGCGCGTGTGGGCCACCGAGGTGCCGAGCCAGGCGTTGCCGCCGAGGCTGATCGACCAGCTGGCGGTGGTCACGCCGATGTGCTCGCCGGTGTTGTAGCGCAGCCGCGTGTGGCTCGCGCCCAGCGTGCCGTAGCGGCCCAGCGAGCGGCCTGCGAAGAGTTGGGTCTGTGCGTCGGTGTGCACGGGGCTGTCGTGCCAGGCGATCTGCGTGAAGCCGCGGCTGGCCACCTGGCGGCTCACCGAGAAATTCCATTCATCGCTGGTGCGCGTGTAGGCGGCGCGCCAGAGGCGGCCGCTGTCGCCGTCCCTGCTGCGGCTGGCGGCGCCGTGCAGCGAGAGCTCGCCCAGCGTGCCCCAGACCCAGGTCACGCCGGCGCCCGCGGTCTGGCTGCGCGCGCTGGCTTCGCCGCGTGTTTCGACGGTCACGCTGTCGTTCACGCCGTACCGCCACGTGCCGGCGACGAAGGGCGGGCCGTAGTCGAAGCTGCGCTCGCCGTAGCGCAGCCGCGTCCAGCCCGCTTCGAGCGAGTAGTCGGACAGGCCCGCGCGCAGCAGGTTCGAGCTCACGTAGTAGGGCGTGGTCACGGTGCGCTGCACGCCGAGCGCGTCGGTGACGGCGAAGCGCATCTCGCCCGCGCCGGTGAGCACGGGCACGTCGCTGAACGCGAAGGGGCCGGCATCGACACGCCGTTGATAACGCAGCGTGTCGTTCACATACACCTCCACCGCCGACGGCACGGCCGCACCGCCGCGCAGGGTCGGCATCGGGTAGCTGATGAAGCCGGGCTGCAAGCCGAAGCGGGTGCCGAACTGCACGCCGCCGAAGCGAAAGGGCGTGGACCACGCGGCGGCCTGCGTGACCGAATCGCCCACCGTGAGGCGCGTGAGCCGCGCGGGGTCGTCGCGGCGAAAGTAGCTGTCCAGCCGCGTCGTGCCGCGCCCGCCGAACGCGGACTGGCCGGCAACGAGGCTCGTGCCCACCAGCCCCCAGTCGCCCGAGGCAGCCGCATCGAAATAGCCCGAGGCGCGCGTGCCTTCTCGGTCGTGCTGCAAGGCCAGGTCGTAGTTGAGAAAGGCCCCGAAGGCCGAGGCCGACAGTGGCGGGCGGTCGCCCGCGTGCGCATGCACGGTGCCCAGCGTGAACGCCTCGGCGGGCACGCTCAGGTCCACGCTCTGCGCGCCTTCGTCGAGCTGCAGCTGCGCGCCGGGCAGCGCGCGCAGGTCGTAGTAGTCGGTGCCGTCGCGCTGCAACGCCGCGGTGGCGGGCCGCACCAGGCGCCAGGCCGCGAAGTCGGGCGCCGACGCCAGCAGCTGGGCGCCGCGCCGCAAGAGCGGTCGCGGCGCGGGCTGGCTCAGGCCGTTGATGCGCACGTCGAGGATCGCGGGCTGCACCTCGCCCGCCATGTCAGCGGGTGAGGTCTGTGCGCAGGCCACGCGCAGGCCCAGCCAGCCGCAGCAGACCCACAAGCTAGCGTGGCGTGGCGGGCGCACGGGGCACGCGCACGGTGGCGCTGGACGACGCCTCGGGGGCATCGGTGGCGGCCTCGACCTGCAGCCGGGTGTCGGGCGGCAGGGCGGGCAGTTCGATGTCGATGCCGGCCGACTGCCCGGCCAGCGCGTACTGCGACAGGCTCTTGCGCAGCAGCTCGGTGCCGTCCTCGCGGCGCACCACGAGCTGCGTGACCTGGATGTGCTCGCTGCCCTGGTTGTCGAACACCAGCCGCCAGGCCGTGCCTGCCGTGCCGGTGGCGCGCGCCGAAGGCTGCAGCGACCATTGCAGCGCGCGGCGCAGCTGCAACGGCGGCACGAAGATCGGTACGCCGATGCGCAGCAGCGTCTGCACCTTCGCGCCCTCGGCGCCGTCCGCCGGCAGGGCCTGGTCGCGCGGCAGCTGGCGCAGGAAGACGCGGTAGCTGCGCTCGCCGGCGTCGGCCGGCACCTGCAGCCCGAGGCGCACGATCTGCCGCCCGCCCGGCGGCAGGCGGAAGATGGCCGGGTTGACCAGCACGTCGCGCGTGGGTTCGTAGGCATCGCGCCCGTCCTGCTGCGACCACGCCACCACCTCGGCCTGCACGGCGACCTCGGTGTCCTCGGCGTTGCCCATGGTGAGCGAGGCGACCGGGCGCTGCGGCGTGAGCACGATGCGCAGCGGCGCCACGCTGAGGCTGGTGGCCGCGGCGGGAGCGGGAGCAAGGGCGGCCAGCAGCAGGCCGGCCCCCCATGCGACTGGCAGCAGGGCGCGACGCATGCCGTGGCGGCCTGCGGTGAAGGCGGTCAACGGCGCCCTCAATAGGTCAGCGAGACCGTGATCGTGTCCGTGTAGTCGATGGCCGGCGCCGCGGTGTACTGCCCCGTGGGAATCAGGCCGTAGATCGTCTGCGTCTGGGGCGTCCCGTTGCCGACGTAGCCGGTGCCGGCGACGCTGTTGTCCCAGTTGGTCTGGTGCGCGCTGTCCTTGAAGAGGCCGTAGCCCAGCGTGTTGTTGCCGGCGGCCGCCGTGGCGCTGGTCATCAGGCGGTTCGTGACCGACGCGCCCGAGCCGCTGCCCGCGCTCAGGCCGAGCGAGTAGGGCGTGCCGAAGGTGCAGGTCACGTTGAGGCTGGTGGTGCCGGCCAGCGCGGTGGCTGACGCCGGGTCGTACGGTCCGAACGCCAGCGTGGCCGGCGTGGTCATGAGGCAGGCCTTGAGCACGGTGGCCGTGACCTGGAAGGTCGTGGTCGTCGTGACCGCCTGCGCGGGCAGCAATGTCAACAAGGCACCGACGGGCAGCACGGTACGGGCCAGTGTGCGAAGGAGGGAGCGAGGCTGGTGGCGCATCGGACGGGACCTTTCATCGGTGACTGGAAACCCGGGAACGACAGTGAAAACCCACCCACCGTTTCCAGTAGTGGGCGCCCCCTTTCTAACCAATCTCTCCCCGACGGGACATAGGACGCAGCCCTGTCGTCGACAGCTTGCTACAGATTTTTCTGATACCGGGAAAACACACGAGTGATTTCGGTCTACAGCCCGGGCCGGACCTAGGTCGGATGTCTTCATGGGGCGCGACCTGTTGTCGCAGGGGGTGGTGCGTGCGGTGTATAGAACCGTTTACATTTACGCTCTTGGGAGTCGCCATCCAACGCCATTGCAACCTTGCCCGCGAGGTCCATCCAACGTGATCGCCGAAATACATGCTGAAGCCGCGCCTGCTGGCCTCGCCTCGGGGTTCACCATGGCGTTCCAGCCCATCGTGGACCTGGGCCGGCACGAGATCTATGCGCACGAGGCGCTGGTGCGCGGCCTGTCGGGCGAAGGCGCCGCCGAGGTGCTGGGGCGCGTCGATCCGGTCGACCGCTTCGCCTTCCACGAAGCCTGCCGCGTCAAGGCCATCGAGATCGCCTCGCGCCTGGGCATGAAGTCGCGCCTGAGCCTCAACGTCATGCCCAACGACGTCGCGGGGCAGGCCGAGTGCTTCCGCACCGCCATGGCTGCCGCCAAGCGCTGCAAGTTTCCGGTGCGCCAGCTGATGTTCGAGATCACCGAGGGCGAGCGCGTGCGCGACCTGCACGGCCTGGCTGACACCTTCCGCGCCTTCAAGCGCCACGGCTTCACCTCGGCCATCGACGATTTCGGCGCCGCCTACGCGGGCTTCGAGCTGCTGGCCGCGTTCCAGCCCGACGTGGTGAAGATCGACCTGAGCCTGATCCGCGGCATCCATGCCGACCCGGTGCGACTCACCATCGTGCGCGGCTTCGTCGCCACCTGCGACGAGCTGCAGATCCGTGTGATCGCCGAAGGCGTGGAGGCGGCCGAAGAGGTGCGCGCCTTGCGCGAGATCGGCGTGGAACTGTTTCAGGGCTACCTGTTCGCGCGGCCGGCCATCGCCACGCTGCCGGCGGTGGCGTGGGACGCCGCCGCCTGAGACTTCCCTGACCTCCGACGTTGGAGGTCAGACGTTGCTGGTCGCGCGCACTTCCTCGAGCGTGGTCCGGCCCGCCAGCACCTTTTCGATGCCGTCCTGACGCAGCGTGCGCATGCCTTCGCGCATGGCTGCGTCCTGCAGTTCCTCGGCGCGCGCGCCGCCCTGCACCAGCCGGCGCAGGCCCTTCGACATCACCATGAGTTCATGGATGCCCAAGCGGCCCTTGAAGCCGGTGTCGTTGCAGTGCTTGCAGCCGGTGCTCGTGTAGGTCTGGATGTGCCCGTCGCGCCCGTAGCGCTGCAGCCAGTCGGCGCGCACGGCGTCGCGCGCGGCCGGCGTGTCCTGCGCGCCGAAGGCATGCATGTAGTCGGCCAGCAGCTCCTCGACCGCCTCGCTGGTCGCCGGACGGCTCTGCACGCACTGCGGGCACAGGCAGCGCACCAGCCGCTGCGCCAGCACGGCCAGCAGCGAGTCGGCGAAGTTGAACGGGTCCATGCCCATGTCGAGCAGGCGCGTCACGGTTTCGGGCGCGCTGTTGGTGTGCAGCGTCGACAGCACGAGGTGGCCGGTGAGCGAGGCCTCGATGGCGGTCTTCGCGGTCTCGGCGTCGCGGATCTCGCCGACCATGATCACGTCGGGATCGGCGCGCACGAAGGCGCGCAGCGCCTTGGCAAAGGTCCAGTCGATGCGCGGGTTGACCTGCACCTGGCGCAGGCCCGGCTGCGTGATCTCGATGGGGTCTTCGGCGGTCCAGATCTTGCGCTCGGGCGTGTTGATGCGCATGAGCGCTGAGTGCAAGGTGGTGGTCTTTCCCGAGCCTGTCGGGCCCACGCACAGCACCATGCCGTAGGGCCGGTCGACCGCCTGCGACAACTGCGCCAGGTTGCGCTCCGACAAGCCCAGCGCATCCAGCGCGATGGGCTTGGCCGAGGCCAGGATGCGCATCACGACGTCTTCCAGGCCGTTGTTGGTCGGGATGGTGGCCACGCGCAGCTCGATGCGGTGCTGCGGCGAGTACTTCGAGAAGTTGATCTTGCCGTCCTGCGGCTTGCGCTTTTCGCTGATGTCCAGGTCACACATGATCTTCACGCGCGCCACCACCGCGTTGCGGTAACTGGGCGGCAGCTCCAGGTAGGTGTAGAGCCGGCCGTCGCGGCGAAAGCGGATGCGCGTCTTTTCCTGCCCCGGGTCGCTCTCGATGTGGATGTCGGAGGCGCCCTCGCGATGCGCCTCGAGGATCATGCTGTTGATCATGCGCACCAGCGAGTTGTCCGACTGCTCCACGGGCGGCTCGCCGGCGGCGGGCGCGGCGGTCGACTCTTCCTTCTCGAGTGTCTTCAGCAGCGTGCTGGTGCCCGTCATGTCGAACTCGAGCGGGCGCATCGGGTCGTTCATGTCGATCACCGGCCGGTCGGCCGCCACCTGGCCGACCTTCTCGTAGGCCTTGTGCAGCACGCCGTCCAGGTCCAGGCACTGGCCCAGCACGGGAATGATCTTCGTCTGCGCGATGAACTCCACCTCGTCGATCACCGCGTGCCGGTTGACCGGGTCGTCGAGCGCCACCACCAGGCGCCCGCCGTGCAGCATGAGCGGCATCACCTGCAGGCGCCGCGCGGCCTCGTGGCCCACCTTGCGCAGCGCGTCGGCCGCGGCCGGAAACACATGAAGGTTCACCAGCGGGTAGCCCATCTTGCGCACCAGCGCGGTCTGCAGCTGGCCGCGGCTCACGACGCCCATGCGCACCAGCGTCTCGCCCAGCGGCACCGTGGGCTCGCGCTGCTGCTGCTGGAGCGCCGCGTCGAGTTGCGCCTGCGTGATCATGCCCAGCGACATCAGCGCCTGGCCGATGCGCGCGATCGGCATGCGGCTTTGCAGGTCGAGCTCCTGCACGAGCTGTTCGGGCATGACGACTTCGGTGGCTGCCATGGATCGGTCTCCTGGTGGGGGTGAGGGGGCGCGGCGGGTGTGCCGACGCTAACGGTAAAACGCGAAACGGTTGCGGCCCTGCGACTTGGCCGCGTAGAGCGCCGTGTCCGCCCGCGCGAGCAGTTCGCCGGCACCGACGCTGGCATCGACCGTCTCGACGAACACGATGCCGATGCTGGTCGTGACGTCCAGCCGCCGGCCTTCCACGGGGAACGCCGGCGCCGCGATCTGCGAGACGATCTTGTGCGCCACGCCCGCCACCGCGTCCTGCGAGTGCACGTTCTCCAGCACGATCACGAACTCGTCGCCGGCCAGGCGCACCACCGTGTCGGTCTCGCGCACGCTGGCGCGCAGGCGGCGCGCATATTCGGCCAGCACGCCGTCTCCGGTGGAATGGCCGAGGGTGTCGTTGATGGCCTTGAAGTGGTCGATGTCCAGGAACATCAGCGCCATGCCGCCTTCGGCGCGGCGCACGCGCGACATGGCCGCGGGCAGCTGCTCGTTGAAGGCCAGCCGGTTCGGCAGGCCGGTCAGCACGTCCATGCGCGCCAGCTCGATGAGCTTGCGCTCGGCCTCCTTCAGCGCCGTGACGTTGAAGGTCATGAGGTAGAAGCCCGGCACGCGGCCCGCCAGGTCCTTGTCGGGAATCAGGTTGACCTGGAAGTGCGCCTCGCGGTCGTTCACCGGCACCTGCACCGCGTACTGCGTGGCCTTGCCGGCCAGCACCGTGGGCAGGTGGGGCGTGTGCTGCATGTACACCGTCTCGCCCACGGCCGAGCGCAGCGTCACGCCCTCGAGCGGCGCGCGGTCGTCCAGGCCCGCCATGCGCCGCGCGCGGCTGTTGCCGTACAGGCAGTTCTCGTCGCGGTCGAAGTAGGCCACCAGCGCCGGGATGTTGTCGGTCACGTCGCGCAGGCGCTTTTCCTGCTGCGTGAGGGCGCGGCGGATGTTCACTTCGTCGGTGATGTCGAAGGTCATCGCGAACACGCCGTGCACCATGCCCTCTGCGTCCTGGTCGGGGATGTAGTGGGCCTTGAAGGTGCGGTCGCCGATGCCCAGCGCGACATCGCCGGCCTTCTCGATGATGACTGTCTCGCCCGCCAGCGCGCGCTCCATGTAGGGGCGCACCACCGCGAAATCGGCCTCGCCCCGCACCGCCGGCATCCACCGGCCGACCAGCGGGTCGCCGCGGTGCAGCGTGCGCACCTTGGCGTTGACGAAGGTGTAGTGCAGCGTGGCGTCGACGTGCGAGACCAGCGCGGGAATGTTGTCGGCGATGGTGCGGATCTGCGCCTCGCTGTGCGCCAGCTCGAGCTCGATGCGCTTGCGCTGCGTGATGTCGAAGGTCATCGCGTAGTAGCCGCACACCTGCCCCTGCGCGTCGAGCTCGGGGATGAGGTCGGTCTGGAAGAAGTGCTCTTCCTCGTCGCGGTGCGCGGCGCCGCGCCGCTCGAAGGACACGGCCTCGCCGGACAGCACGCGGCGCAGGCTGTTCTCCAGCGTCGGGTCGTCGTGCAGGCCGCTCATGCTCTGCACGGGCTGGCCCACCAGCTCTTCCACGCTGTAGCCCAGCTCCTCGCACAGCCGCGCATTCACGAAGGTGTAGCGGCCCTGCGCGTCGGCGTGCGAGATCATGGCCGGCAGGTTGTCGGTGATGTCGCGCAGGAACTTCTCGCTGGCCTGGTGCTGTTGCATGAGGCGGTCGAAGGTGCGCGAGAGGTCGCCGATCTCGTCGTCCGGGTAGGTGCGCGCCACGGCCGCCTGCGTGGGCGCCGCGTGGGCGTCGAGCATGTGGCGGTGCAGCCCGGTGAGCGGGCGCAGCTGCTGGCGCACCACGGCCAGCGCGAGCGCGCCGGCCAGCACCGCCAGCACGATGGCGCCGATCCACGCGCTGCGCTCGATGCTGTCGATGCGGGCAAAGGCCTCGTGGCGCGGGTACATCGAGCCCATGATCCAGTCGGTCTGGCGGATGCGCTTGAAGGCGTACAGGCCGGGCACGCCCGCATGGTTGACGCCTTCGATGGTGCCTTCGAAGCCGCCGATCGCGCGGTCGAGGTCGGGCGCGTCGTCGGCCATGGCCATGTTGGCCTGCTTGAGCACGCGGTCGGCCAGCGGGTGGTCGATCACGACGCCGTCGGCGGTGGTGATGAACACGTAGCCCGTCTGGCCGAAGCGCACGTCGGCCAGCTCGCCCAGGATGTTGCGCTCCTTCAGGTTGATGGAGCCGGAGATCACGAACAGCACCCGGCCGGCCGCATCGAGCACGGGCTCGGTGATGGCGACCTGCGCCAGGCCGTTGAGCCGGTTGCGGTAGGGCTGCGAGATCAGGCCGGTGCGCGCGGCGACCGTGTCCTTGAAGTACGCGCGGTCCTTCACGTTCACCTTGCCGATCTGCTGCGCGCCGTTCAGGTTGGCGACCAGCTCGCCGTCCGTGTCGAGGAAGGCGACGTTGTCGAACGCCGCCCGCAGGGACTGGTGCTTTTCGAGAAAGGGCTGCAGCGGCGCGGCGTTCGTGATGCCGTGCGAGCTCACGCTTTCGGCGACCGTCTTCAGCAGGATGCGCCGGCTGGCGAACTTCTGTTCCACCGCGCTCGCGATGGCCGACAGCCGCGCGAACTCCTCGTTGGCGATCGAGGCCTGCATGCGGTTCTTGACCAGGTGCAGCGCCACCGTGGCGATGATGAAGGTGGTGGCCAGCACGACCGCCGCAACGCCGACGCTGAGGCGCGTGTTCAGGCTGATGCGGCGTTTCGCGGTCGCGAAGAGTTTCATGGGCGTCGTGCGGGCAGTGCAGCGAAGCGGCGGGGACCACCGGCCGGGCCGGCCAGGGGGGCACGGCACACACCCTTCGCGCGTTGCGCAGCTAGTGTGTCAGAAAGTGCGAGAAATGCGCGCCATTCCGGTGCATCTCGCAGGGCCGTACGGCGCCGGCGTTGTCCCGCGCACGACGGGTGAAGTCGATCGTATTACTCGACTGTGCGCGGCGGCGGCTCCGAACGCGCGGCCGCGGGCGAGCGGGCCGGCGCAATGAGCACCATCGCGCCGTCCTGTCCGCGCCGCACGCGCAGGCGGGTGCCGTCGAGCAGGCGGTCCAGCGCCGCGTCGGTGGCGATCTTTCCCCTGATGCCCCGGGTCGAGAGGTCCTTGACGTCTTCCATCTTGTAGATGAGCTGCACGCCCGACTGGGCGATGTAGGCGTCGAGCGCGGGCCGCAGCTCGCCGCCCTTCACGTCGAACTCCCGCGCGTGGGCGAAGGCCAGCCCCGTCGCCAGCAGGCCGGCGGCGGCGATGAGGGCAAGGCGGGGGCGTCTGATGAAGAGGGCAAGGAGGGTGGGGGGCTGCCTCCGGATTCGAATCATGTCGGTCTGTGTTTCCGCGAATTGGTTTTTCTTCTGCCCCCGGTGAGACGAGTTCGCGGGCACTTTCCGGTAACGGGGCAAGGGGGAAAAGCCCTCGGGCCCGGCCTTCTAGAATTTGGGGAGCCGCCGCCGGGCACGGAAATTGGAAGAAATTTCGCCGGCGGACCCCTGTGCGTTACCGGAAATCTTCGGGCCGTTCGTCTCACTGTCTGTCGCCAATCCCGGCGGCCAGCCGTTCTCCTTTTCGGCCCTTCAATTTCCAGGAGCGCTTTGTGGTTCTCAGTGACTTGGACGCCTGGTTCGTCAGCGAGGTGCTGCCGATGGAAGCCGCGCTCACGCGTTTCCTTCGCCGCAACTGGCGCGACGACGCCGAAGTGCCCGACCTGCGGCAGGACGTCTACGTGCGCATTTACGAGTCCGCCTCCAGATCCATGCCCGACCAGGTCAAGCCCTTCGTTTTTGCCACCGCGCGCAACCTGCTGATCGACCGCGCCCGGCGCGCGCAGATCGTTTCCATCGAGATCATTGCCGACCTCGACGCGCTCGATTTCTCGGCCGACGAGCTCACGCCCGAACGCCATGCCGCCGGCCGCGGCGAGCTGCGGCTGCTGCAGACCGCGCTCGACGCGCTGCCCTCCAAATGCCGCCGCGTGGTCGAGATGCGCAAGATCGACGGGCTCTCGCAGCGCGAGGTCGCCACGCAGCTGGGCATCACCGAGGACACGGTGGAGCGGCAGGTCTCGCGCGGCGTGCGCGCGCTGGCCGACGCCTTGCTGTCGGGCGGCGTGCAGCTGGACACCAAGGCCTTCGGGCGAGCGCAGAACGAGCGGAGGCTCTCCACATGAGCGACGCCCAGCGCATTGAATCCGTGGCCGCCGACTGGCTGGCCCGCCGCGACAGCGGCGCCTGGACCGACACCGACCAGCAGCAGCTGGACGCCTGGATCGCCGCCTCCATCGCCCACCGCGTGGCGTGGCTGCGGCTGTCCAGCGCGTGGGAGCGCGGCGACCGGCTGGGCGCGCTGCGCACGCCGGCGATTCCCCTCCCTACGCCGGCTCCGGCACCCGCACCGCAGGCCGCACGGCCGGCGCCACGGCTGTCGCGCTTCTCGCTGCAACGCATCGCCGCCGGCGTGCTGGTGGCCGCCGCCGGCACCGCCTGGCTCGGCTGGCAGTACACGCAGGAAGAACGCGGCCAGCACTACGCCACGGCCGTGGGCGCGCGCCAGTCGGTGGCGCTGTCCGACGGCTCGAAGCTCACGCTGAACACCGCCACGCAGGTGCGCACAGCGGTGAACGACAGCGGGCGCAAGGTGTGGCTCGACGCGGGCGAGGCCTACTTCGACATCGCGCACGACAAGGCGCACCCCTTCGTCGTCATCGCCGGCGACCGCCGCATCACCGTGCTGGGCACGCGCTTCCTCGTGCGGCGCCAGGGCGACCAGGTGAACGTGACGGTGGAAGAAGGGCGCGTGCAGATCGCCGCGGCCAAGCCCGATGCCCGAAGCACCGAGCCCACCGTGCTCACGCGCAACCAGGCGGCGGTCACGCATGCCGACAACGTGCTCGTGATGTCCAAGGCGCCCAAGCAGGTCGACGACGAACTGAGCTGGCGCGAAGGCAAGCTGGTGTTCGACCAGACCACGCTGGGCGACGCGGCCGCGCAGTTCAACCGCTACAACCTGCGCAAGCTCGTGATCGCCGACCCGGTCATCGCGCAGGTGCGCATCGGCGGCAGCTTCGATGCGAACAACATGAGCGGCTTCGTGGGCCTTCTCAAGCAGGGCTTCGGCCTCGCGGCGCACGAGAGCGGCAACGAAATAAGAATTTCGAATCCCTGAATTACCGGAATGTGACGGGGCATTCGTCTCAGTGGGTACCCAAACAAATAACCACGCTGGAGACACACACAATGAATCGCACCGCGCCCCGCCCCGGCCTGCCGTCCCTGAAGAAGAGAACCTATTGGGCAGGGCTTCGGCCCTGGGTCATCGGCGGTGCGTGGGCGCTGGCGAGCGGCATGGCCGCGCACGCGCAGACGCAGACCCCGGCGCAGGGCTTCGACGTGAGCGGTGGCGATCTCAAGACCGCACTCGACGCCTACATCGCGCAGGGCGGCGTGCAGCTGCTCTACAAGGTTGACGACGTGAAGGGCGTGGCCACGCGCGGCGTGAAGGGTGCGCTCTCGCCGCAGGATGCGCTGGCGCGGCTGCTCGAAGGCACGCCGCTGCGCACGCGCCGCGGTGACGACGGTGCCATCGTGATCTACACGGCCGCTGCCGCCAAGCCGCAGGCCGACGAGACGCCGCAGTCGCTGGACAGCGTCACTGTCACCGCCACGCGCCGCCGCGAGCCGATCCGCGAAGTGCCGATGCAGGTCAACGTGATGCAGGCCGAGACGCTGGAGCGCGCTGGCGCCAAGAACCTGGCCGACTACGTGGCCGAGCAGCCGGGCGTGAACCTCACGAGCAGCGGCAGCGTGGGCGGCATCCTCACCATGCGCGGGCTGACCACCGGCCCGGTGCAGGGCATCGCCACCGTCGGCGTGTACGTGGACGACGTGGCCACCGGCCTGAGCTCGGCCGGCGCGCTCAGCGGCTTCACGCCGCTGGACATGGGCATGCTCGACCTGAACCACATCGAGGTGCTGCGCGGGCCGCAGGGCACGCTGTACGGCGCGGGCGCCATGAGCGGCGTGCTCAAGTACGTGACCAACCAGCCCGACACCATGGAGTTCGCGGGTTCGGTGAAGTTCGGCACCTCGTGGACCCAGGGCGGCGGCCCGGGCTTCACGGCCAATGCAGTGCTCAACGTGCCGCTCAAGGAAGACGTGGCGGCCGTGCGCATCGCCGCCTTCACCGACCAGGTGGGCGGCAGCTACGACGCCACCGGCCTGGGACGCGGACGCAATGTCGACCGCGGCCACACCGACGGCGGCCGGGTCTCGCTGCTGCTCACGCCCACGCGCGAACTCACGGTGCGCCTCACGGGCATGGTGCAGGACGTGCACCGCAAGGGCCTGGGCTTCGAGGACATCGACAAGCGCACCCTGCGCCCGTGGAGCTTCGAGCGCACGCGCCAGCTGGGCGGCCACGAGTCCTACCGCAACCTCTCGCAGCTGTTCGGCCTGGACGTGGAGTACGACTTCGGCTGGGCGCGCCTGAACTCGATCACCTCCGCGCAGGACGTGAAGATCAACAACTCGGTCGACCTCACCGCACTCTACGGCCCGGCCCTGGTCGCGATGCGCCTGCCGGTGGCCTCGGCGCCGCTGGCCAGCACCGTGGAGCAGCACCGCGTGAGCCAGGAACTTCGCCTGACCTCGCGCTCGGGCACCACCATCGAGTGGCTGGCGGGCCTGTACCTGAACCGCGAACGCGGCGCCAACGACGGCAACCTCAGCGCCAACCTCACCGGCGGGCTGGGCAGCAAGACCTTCCTGACGTCGACGCAGTTCTCGCGCTACCGCGAAGAGGCGCTCTACGGCGACGTGACCTGGAACGTGACGCCCGCGCTGTCGTTCACCGGCGGCGTGCGGCTGGCGCGCAACAACCAGCGCTACGGCAGCAAGCAATCGGGCACGCTGGTCGGCCCGGTCGACTCCAACGCGGCAGGCACCTCGTCGGAAAACCCCACCACCTACCTGGCCGCGGCCAAGTACACGCTGTCGGACACCAGCAACGTGTACTTCCGCGCGGCGAGCGGCTACCGCCCCGGCGGCCCGAACGTGCTGAAGGCCGACACCGACCGCAGGATCGTGCAGCCGATGTACAAGTCCGACTCGCTGTGGAGCTACGAGCTGGGCTACAAGGCCGACCTGCTGGACCGCAAGCTGTCGCTGGAGGCCGCGCTGTACGACATCGAATGGCGCGACGTGCAGCAGCCCACGAGGAGCGGCGGCTTCGTCTTCGTCACCAACGCCGGGGGCGCACGCATCAAGGGCGGCGAGCTCACGCTCAACTACAAGCCGAACAAGGCCTGGCGCTTCACCGCCAACGCCGCGGCCATCGACGCACGCCTGACCGAAGACGCGAAGGGCCTGGACGCCAGGGCGGGCACGCGCCTGCCGCAGACGCCGCGCTTTGCCACCACGCTGGGCGTGACGCACAACTTCAGCCTGGCCGACCACCCGGCCTACTTCGGCGTCAGCGCGCGCTACACCGGCAAGCGCGATGCGGGCTACCGCGGCAGCGCGACCATCCCGAGCATCAAGATGCCGGCCTTCACGCTGATCGACCTGCAGGCGGGCATCGACTTCCCGCGCTTCAACGTCTCGGCCTACGTGCGCAACCTGGCCAACAAGCGCGGCATCCTGTCGATCGACACCGGCCTGTCGGCGAACCCGAACCTGGTGCAAGCGGCGCTGTCGCCCGCGCGCACCATCGGCGTGAACGTCAACGTTCCGTTCTGACATGTCGGGCCTCCCACCGTTCGCGGCACCGATGCCGCTGGATGCGGCCGCCCCTGCGGCCCTGGAAACGACACGGAAGGCGCCGTCCAGCGCCTGGTACGCGCTGGCGGTGCTGGTCATCGCGACGGTGCTTGGGTCGATCGACAAGGTCATCCTCACGCTGCTGACGGAGCCCATGCGCCAGACGCTGTCGCTCTCCGACACGCAGCTCGGGCTGCTGCAGGGCGCAGGCATCGTGCTGTTCACCGGCATCGCCACGCTGCCCCTGGGCTGGCTCAGCGACCGCTACGACCGGCGCGTGGTGCTGGCCGCCTGCGTGGTGCTGTGGAGCGCCGCCACCGCCATGCGCGGCACCGCCATGGACTACGGCGTGCTGTTCATCGCCTCCATCGGCCTGGGCGTGGGCGAGGCGGGCCTGGGGCCCATCACCAACAGCATGATTCCCGACCTGTTCCCGCGCAAGCAGCGGGTGCTGGCCAATGCGGTGTTCGCGCTGTCGGCCATCTTCGGCAGCGCGCTGGGCGCGCTGCTGGGCGGCACCGTCGTGCACCTGACGGAAGACCTGCGGCCGTTTCTGCCCGCGTCGATGCAGCAGATGGAGGCGTGGCGCCTGACCTTCTTCGTGATGGCTTCCGCGGGCATTCCGGTGGCGCTGCTGGTGCTGTCGATCCGTCGGACCCGGCGCGGGGGCGCGGCGCCCGTTGCGGCGGTTGCGGCGGCTGCGGGCGTGCACGCCGCCGCGCATGCGTCCGATGCGGACGATGCCGCCAGCACCGTGAGCTTTCGCGACCACCTGCTCGAACACTGGCGCACCTTCGCAGGCCTGGTGGTCGGTGCGGGCCTGGCGAGCATCGGCATGAGCTCGATCGGCACCTGGCTGCCGATCATGGCGGCGCGCCAGTACGGCGTCACGCCGGCGCAGATGGGGCAGGGCATGGGCATCGCCTTCCTGTGCGGCACGGTGATCGGCGGCCTGCTGGGCGTGGCGGCGATGCGCTACGTGCAGCCGCGCATGGGCCCGGCCGCGGCGCTGCGCATCATCATGCTGGGCAACCTCACGGCCGCGCTGCTGTCGTCGCTGCTGCTGTTCACGCGCTCGGCGACCGATGCCTTCGCGCTGCTGGCATTGCTGGTCGTGCCGCTCATCAGCGGCGCGGTGCTGCTGCCCAACGTGCTGCAGGACGCGGCACCGCCGCACCTGCGCGCCCGCACCATCGCCATGCTCTCCGTGGCCGGCCTGCCGTTCGGCGTGCTGGGGCCGCTGGTGGTCGGCATGGTGTCGGACGCCCTCAAGTCGGTGCCCAACGGGCTGGCCATGGCCATCGTCGCCACGACGCTGATCGGCGGCGTCATGGGCGCCATGGTGCTGCGCGCCACCGAAGGCCCGTTCGTGCGCCTGATGCGCGCGGCCAAGCCGACCTGAGCGTTCCTTCTCGCATCCGTTCCCACCTTCCCTCGTTCGTTCGTTGTTCCTCCATGTCACAACCACATCCTTCAGCCTCTCTTCCTGACACCGCCTCCGCCCTGGCCGCCATCGACGCGCTGGTGGCGCCCCTGAACCGCAGCGACGCGCCCGGCCTGGTGCTGGGCATCGCACAGCATGGCCGCCTGCTGTACCGCCGCGCCGTCGGCATGGCCAGCCTGGAGATGGGCGTGGCCCTCACGCCGACCACGCGCATGCGCATCGCCTCCACCAGCAAGCACTTCACCGCCATGGCCGTGCTGCTGCTGGCCGAAGACGGCCTGCTCGACGTGGAAGACCCGGTGCAGAAGTACCTGCCCGAGCTGCCGCAGCTCAGCGCCAACGGCCCCACGCTGCGCCACCTGCTCACGCACACCAGCGGCTGGCGCGGGCACGACGAGCTGTGGGCCATCGCGCACGGCCTCACGTTCACGCTGCCCGGCCCGGGCCTGCCGGCCATGGCGCGCCAGAGCGAGCTGAACTTCGAGCCCGGCACGCACATGGTCTACAGCAACGGCGGCTACTTCCTGCTGGCGAAGATCGTCGAGCGCGTGAGCGGCCAGAGCTTCAACGACTTCCTGAAGGCGCGCCTGTTCGGCCCGCTCGGCATGGCCGACACCTCGTCGGTGGTGAGCGACCTCGACGTGGTCCCCGGCATGGCCGGCCTGTACATGCCCGCGCCCGGCGGCGGCTGGCGCCGCGGCCTGTACCCGTGCGAACTCGACGGCGGCGGCTCGCTGGTGTCGACGGCGGACGACATGCTGCGCTGGCTCGCGCACATGCACGGCAGCGAGAAGATCGTGGGCAGCGCGAAGAGCTGGGCGCTGCTGTCGGCGCCCACCACGCTGTCGTCGGGCTCCCAGGTGAACTACGGCTTCGGCCTCGCGCGCCACCCGTACCGCGGCGTCGAGATCGTGCACCACGCGGGCGCGGTGCTCGGCGCGCAGTCGCAGATGATCAGCGTGCCCCACCACGGGCTGGACATCATCGCCATGGTGAACGGCGCGCCGGTGTCGCCGGCGGCGCTGGCCCTCAAGGTGATCGAGCTGCTGCTGGGCGACGCGCTCGCGCCGCCCGAGGTGCGCCCGCTGGCCAGCGCCTTCCCCGCGCTGCCCGGCCAGCGCTACCACGCCCCCGCCACGGGCGGCCTGCTGGGCTTTGCGGACGTGGCCGGCAAGCTGGCGATGTCGTGGCAGGCCGGCGAGGCCAGGCCCCTGAACCAGGGCGACGGCAAGCTCTGGCTGGGCCTGCAGGACCTGCCGACGAACGACCTCGTGATCGACACCGTCGACATCGATCCGCAACGCGCACCCGATGCCTTCGTGCTGCACGAAGGCGGCCAGCCGCGCCGCTTCGAGCGCCTGCCCGAGACCGCGCCCAGTGCCGCGTCGCTCGCCGACGCGCTGTGCGGCGACTACACCAGCGCCGACCTCGACGCCACCGCGCAGATGGTGCTGGTCGGCGGCCGGTTGCAGCTCACGGTGCAGGGCCGCCACGGCCAGCACGTGTGCGTGCTGACGCCGCTGTCGGCCGACGTGGCCACGCTCGCCTCGGTCGACCCGGTGCTGGCCCAGCTGGGCAAATCGGTGCTCACCGTGGAGCGCCAGGGCGGCCGGGTCGTGGGACTGCGGTTCGCCACGACGCGCTCGCGAAACATTCACCTTGCCCGCCAGGAGCCCCGCGCATGAAGTTCTTCACCACCCTGTTCGCCACCGAAACCAACACCTTCGTCTCGGCCCCCACCGGCCTGGGCAGCTACGAGGAATACGGCATCTTCCGCGGCGACGCCAGCACGCGCGACGCGACCGGCTACGGCCTGTACGCGGTGGAAGTGCGTCGGCAGCTCGCCGCCGAAGGCCATGAAACGGTCGAGAGCCTGCTGGCCTTTGCGCAGCCGCTGGGGCGCACCGTGCGCAGCGTGTACGAACGCCTGCGCGACGAGATCCTGGACGACCTGCGCAAGGCCGGCCCGGTCGACGGCGTGATCCTCGTGCTGCACGGCGCGATGGTGGCCGACGGCTACGACGACTGCGAAGGCGACGTGATCTCGCGCGTGCGCGAGATCGTCGGGCCGAACGTGCCCATCGGCGTGTCGCTCGACCTGCACTGCCACTTCACGCAGAAGATGCTGGAGACGGCCGACGCGATCATTTGCTACAAGGAATATCCGCACACCGATGCGTTCGAGCGCCTGACCGAGCTGATCCGCATCGTGGTCGACACCGCGCAGGGCCGCGTGAAGCCCGTGACGGCCGTGCACGACTGCCGCATGGTCGGCAAGTGGCACACCACGCGCGAACCGATGGCCGGCTTCGTGCGCCGCATGCAGGACGCCGAGAAGCAGCCGGGCGTGCTCTCGGTGTCGCTGGGCCATGGCTTCCCCTGGGCCGACGTGCCCGAGTCGGGCGCCAAGCTGTGGGTGGTGACGGACAACGACCCCGCGCTCGCCGCGAAGCTGGCCGAAGAACTCGGCCGCGGCTTCTGGGACCTGCGCCACGAGACCGGCGTGCCCTCGCTCTCGATCGAAGAGACGCTCGCCAAGGCCATGGCCACGCCCGACGGCCCCGTCGTCATCGCCGACACCGCCGACAACCCCGGTGGCGGCGCCACCAGCGACAGCACCTTCATGCTGCGCGCCGTGGTCGAGCGCGGCATCGGCGACGTGGCCTTCGGCGGCGTGTGGGACCTGGGCGCGGTGCAGCTGTGCCGCGACGCGGGCGTGGGCGCGAGCTTCGAGCTGCGCCTGGGCGGCAAGTGCGGCCCGGCCTCGGGCGACCCGATCGACCTGCACGTGACCGTGATGAACGTGGTGGAGGCGCATTCGCAAGGCGGCCTGTCGGGCGTGCGCACGCCCATGGGCCCGTGCGTGTGGGTGCAGGCGGCCGACGGCGTGGACATCGTGCTCATCAGCAAGCGCAACCAGGTCATCGGCGCCGACCTCTTCACGGGCCTGGGCATCGACCTGGCGGCCAAGAAGCTGGTCATCGTGAAGTCGGCGCAGCACTTCCACGCGGAGTTCGGGCCCCTGGCCAAGTCGGTGCTGTACGTGTCGACGCCGGCCTCGCTGAGCACCGACTTCGCCAACCTGCCGTACCGCGTGCGCGACCTCGACTACTGGCCGCGCGTGGAACAGCCCGGCCGCCCGTACCACATGGCCGCGCCCGGCGAGCTCTACACCATCGACGGCCGCGCCATGCACCTGCAGCGCAGCGGCCCCGTGCCGGCCAGCGCCGCGCAGCCCACGCTCGTGATCGAAGCCGGCGGCGGCTGCGCCTCGACGACCTACGCGCGACTGCAGCAGGCGCTGGCGGCGAAGCACCCGGTGATCAGCTACGACCGCGCCGGCATGGGCTGGAGCGAAGCCGACGACGCGCCCTTCGACGGCGAGCGCAACGCGCACCGCCTGCATGCGCTGCTCGAAGCCGCCGGCGTGACGGGGCCGATCGTGCTGGTCGGCCACTCGCTTGGCGGCTTGCTGAACCGGGTCTACGCGGGCCTGTATCCGCAGCAGGTGGCCGGTGTGGTGATGCTCGATGCGAGCCACCCCGAACAGTTCACGATGTACGAGCGCCCGCCCGAATCGCAGTTCGCGGCCGAGCGCGACAAGCGCGCGAACTTCCAGGCCGGCGGCCCGCCGCCGCCGGAGCAGGCGCCCATCGAGGCCCTGTTCGCCGACATGCCGCAGGTGCTGCGCCAGATGAAGGCGCTCTACACGCCCGAAGCGCTCGACGCCACGCTGGCCGAGGTGCGCGGCCTGCCGCAGGTCGCGCGCCAGGCGGCTGCCTCGCCCGACTTCGGTGCGCGTCCGCTGGCCGTGCTGTGGGCTCAGCAGCAACCGCTGCCGGCCGGCGCCGACCCGGCGCTTGCCGCGGTGCAACAGCGCTGGCCCGAGTTCCAGGAAGCGCATGCGGCGCTGTCGACGCAACGCCGCCTGGCCTGCATCGAAGGCGCGGCGCACATGACGCTGGTGCTGCTGCCGCCGCTGGTGCAGCGCGTGGCCGAGGAAATCGACGGCGTGATGGCGCAGGTCGCGTCCGGAACCGACCGATGACGCCCCTGGCCGAACTCACCACGCCCGCGCTGCTGCTCGACGTCGGCGTGCTCGAACGCAACTGCGAGGCGATGGCGCAGCGCGCGGCGCGCCACGGCGTGGCGCTGCGTCCGCACCTGAAGACCGCCAAGTCGGCGGAGGTGGCGCGGCGCGCCACGCGCGGGCAGGCCGGCGGGCTCACGGTGTCGACCGTGGCCGAGGTGGCTTACTTCGCGCGCCACGGCTTCACCGACCTGACCTATGCCGTCGGCATCGACGCGAACAAGATCGAGGCGCTGCACGACATCCAGCGCACGAGCGGTGCGCGCGTGACGCTGCTGGCCGATTCCGTCGAGGCCGTGCAGGCGGCCGGCGCCCGCGCGCGGGCGCTGGGCGCGACCTTCCGCGTGCTGCTGGAGATCGACACGGGCGGCGGCCGCGGCGGCGTCGGTCCGCGCGACGACGGCCTGCTCTCGCTCGCGCGCGAAGTGCAGCGCAGCGAATCGCTGACGCTGGCCGGCGTGCTCACGCATGCGGGCCACAGCTACCACGTGCAGGGCGGAACGGAGATCCGCGCCATCGCCGAGGCCGAGCGCGCCGGCGCCGTGCATGCGGCCGAACGGCTGCGCGCGGTCGGCATTCCGGTCGAGGTGGTGAGCGTGGGCTCCACGCCCACGGCCGTGTGCGCGCAGACGCTCGAAGGCGTCACCGAGATGCGCCCCGGCGTCTACACCTTCTGCGACCTCGACCAGGCGGCGCGCGGCATCTGCGGCGTGGAAGACATCGCGCTGTCGGTGCTGGCCACCGTGATCGGCCACAACCCGCGCTCGCGCCGCGTGCTCATCGACGCCGGCGGGCTCGCGCTGTCGAAGGACCAGTCGGCGGCCGAGTTCCGCAGCGGCCTGGGCTTCGGGCTGGTGTGCCAGGCGGAGGGCACGGTGCCGCTGCCCGGCCTGTGCGTGGCGGAGCTGCACCAGGAGCACGGCCTCATCGCCTGCGAGGGTGATGAAGAAGCACAAGCCATGTTCCGTGCGCTGCCCCTGGGCGCCCGCGTGCGCGTGCTGCCGCACCACGCCTGCATGACGGCCGCGCCCTACGACCGCTACCACGTGGTGGAAGGCGCCGGCAGCGGCGTGCAGGCGGTCTGGGACAAGGCGCGCGGCTGGTAAGCCGCGGCCTGAAGAGAACCTATTTTTTCCGGAGAAGACAACGATGACGAAGACATTCCTTGCGCGGCTGACGGCCGTGGCCGCGCCTTTCGTTCTGGCCCTCGGCCTGGGCAGTGCGCCGCAACTCGCGGGCGCCCAGACGCCGGCACCGCAGGCTGCGGCCAGCGCCGCTGCTGCCGCACCGGCGCCCGTGGCGGTGCCCGAGAAGCCCGCCGCACCCGCTGCCGCACATGCCGCCACGGCCAAGGTCGACAACCCCTACGGCGTGGGCGCGCTCTGGTCGCAGAGCGATGCCGTCGCCAAGGCCGTGCTCGCCATCCTGGCGATCATGTCGATGGGCAGCTGGTACGTGATCGTCACCAAGCTGCTCGAGCAGATGCGCATGGGCCGCCAGGCGCGCGCGGTCGACAACGAGTTCTGGAACGCGGGCACCGTGCAGGCCGGCACCGCGCGGCTGGCCGAGGGCAGCCCGTTCCGCTTCATCGCCGACGCCGGCATGCAGGCCACGCAGAAGCACGACGGCCTGCGCGGCAAGGTCGACTTCGCCGACTTCGTCGACCTGTGCATCCACCGCGCCACCGAGCGCGTGCAGCGGCGCCTGGGCAACGGCATGTCGCTGCTGGCCACCGTGGGCTCGACGGCGCCCTTCGTGGGCCTGTTCGGCACCGTCTGGGGCATCTACCACGCGCTCACCGCCATTGGCGTGGCCGGGCAGGCGTCGATCGACAAGGTGGCCGGCCCGGTGGGCGAGGCGCTCATCATGACCGCCATCGGCCTGGCCGTGGCCGTGCCCGCGGTGCTGGGCTACAACTGGCTCCTGCGCCGCAACATCACCGTGATGGACGACGTGCGCGAGTTCAGCGGCGAGCTGCACTCCGTGATCCTGGCCGGCAGCGCCGCGGCCTGACGCGCGCGCACGCACGCAAGCGGATCGCGCCATGGCGATGAACATCCCGGCCTCCGGGGGAGACGAGGAACAGGCCATCGCGGCCATCAACACCACGCCGCTGGTCGACGTGATGCTGGTGCTGCTGATCATCTTCCTCATCACCATCCCGGTGGTCAATTACTCGGTGCCCGTCGCGGTGCCGAAAGAGCGTAACGAGGTGCGCGAGAGCAAGCCCGAGACCGTCGTGATCTCGGTGGACGCCAGCGGTCGCACCTACTGGTACGACACGCCGGTGCGTGACACGCCCGCGCTGGTGGCGCGGCTCACCAAGGTGGCGGCCCTGAACCCGCAGCCCGAGGTGCACATCCGCGGCGACTGGCATTCCGACTACGAGCCGGTGGGCCGGATCATCTACGCCTGCCAGGCGGCCGGGATCGCCAAGGTGGGATTCATCACCGAGCCGCCGGCGCGCAACTGAGACGAGACAAGCAAGCCATGCCAAGAAAACAGAAGCAGGGGCGGCGCAGCAGCGCGCCCTCCGACGAGCCCTTGATGGACATCAACACCACGCCGCTCATCGACGTGATGCTGGTGCTGCTGATCATGCTGATCATCACCATCCCGATCCAGCTGCATTCGGTGAACCTGAACATGCCCACGGGCAACCCGCCGCCCAGCGACCTCAAGCCCGAGGTGCTGCGCATCGACATCGACGCGCTCAGCGTCGTGCAGTGGAACGGCGAGCCGTTGACCGACCGTACGGAAATGGAACGGCGCTTCGAGCAGGTCGCCGCGCAGGCCGTGCAGCCCGAGGTGCACCTGCGCCCCGACCGCCGTGCCAAGTACGAAGTGGTGGCCGGCGTGATGGCCTCGGCGCAGCGCACGGGCGTGAGCAAGCTGGGCATCGTGGGCGCGGAGCAGTTCATCCCATGAAGCGCTCCCGCAAGGATTTCAACCCCAAGTCGCGCTTCGGGCCCGTGGGCATCGCCGTGATGGTGCTGTTCCACGTCGGCGTGGGCTACGCGCTCGTGTCGGGGCTGGCGCGCCAGACGATCGAGCTGATCAAGAAGCCGATGGACGCGACCATCATCAGCGAGATCAAGCCGCCGCCGCCCCCACCACCGCCGCCCCCGCCGCCGAAGAAGATCGTGCGGCAGGAAACGCCCAAGGCCCCGCCGCCACCACGCCCGGCCTACGTGCCGCCGCCGGCCGTGACACCGCCCGCCACCTCGGCGCCCGCGATCACCGCCGTGCAGAACACCGAGCCCACGCCACCGCCGCCGGCCGCTCCGCCGGCGCCCCCCGCGCCGCCGGCCCCGCCGAAGGCGACCTCCACCGACATCGCGGTGGCCTGCCCGCGGCAGGTCAAGCCCGAGATGCCGCGCAAGGCGCTGGACGAAGGCATCGGTGGCGTGGTCAAGGCCGAGGTGCGCATCAAGGGCGGCCATGTGCAGGAGGTGCGCTTCCTGTCGGGGCCGCGCGTGTACCACTCGGCCGTGCGCGCCGCGGTGATGCGCTACGAATGCCAGACCACGGGCGACGCCGAAGTGCTGGCGACGCAGGAGTTCGTCTTCCGCATCGAATAGGAGGAAGGCGCCGATCTCTCTTCTTCAGACAGGTCGGCCCATGGCGAGCGCGCGCATCACGGCGGCCGTGCGCGTCTCGACGCCCAGCTTCACGTAGACATGCTCCAGGTGCTTGTGCACGGTGCGGGGGCTGATCGTGAGCAGGGCGGCGATCTCGGCGTCGGTCTTGCCCTGCGAGAGCCAGTGCATGACATCGCCCTCGCGCGGCGTGAGGCCGGCGGGTTGCGCATCGGGCAACGGCACGGCGGTGCGGCAGGCCAGCCGGTACAGGAAGGCCACCGCCATCGCATGCTCCAGCCCCACGCGCCGGCAGTAGTCGGCCTGCTGCGCGGCGCGGCGCAGTTCGCGCCGGCCCGGCGCCTTGGCGACGCGGCGCGGGGTGTGCAGGGGAGGGTCGTCGGCGCCACGGTGCCGCACGGGCAGATGCCCGGACTCCAGCTTGTCCAGCAGGCGAAGCGCGTTCGCCCAATCGTGGCGCGACAGGTGCGTCATGGCATGCCTTTCACGGTGCATACGCATTGCTGCGTATGGCGCCTGCATGCATCGAGAGACAGGATGCTCGCAGGCCCTTTGCCTCGAATTCAGTATAGGCAGGCAGCGGGCGCGCCAGTCGCTTGTCGACGAAGGGGATACACATGGCCATCGACGAAACACGGCTTAACGCGTTCATGGGTAACTTCGTCCACGACATCGGGGCCGTGATGCATGCGGCCACCATCGTCGTGGGCGACCAGCTCGGCCTGTACAAGGCGCTGGCCGAAGGCCCCGCCACCGCGGAGCAGCTGGCCCGCCGCACCGAGACCGATCCGCGCTACCTGCGCGAATGGCTCTCGGCCCAGGCCGCCAGCGGCTATGTCGAGTACGACCCGAAGGGCGAGCTGTTCTCGCTGACCGAGGAACAGGCCTTCGCATTGGCCGAGGAAGGCAGCCCGGCCTTCGTGCCCGGCGCGTTCCAGATCGCCGTGGCGCAGTTCAAGATCATTCCCAAGATGGTCCAGGCCATGCGCACGGGCCTGGGCATCGGCTGGCACGAGCACGACGTGGCCCTGTTCCATGGCACCGAGCGCTTCTTCCGGCCCGGCTACGCGGCCAACCTGGTGAGCCAGTGGATTCCGGCGCTCGAAGGCATCGAGCCGCTGCTGAAAAGCGGCGCGCGCGTGGCCGACGTGGGCTGCGGGCACGGCGCGTCGACGCTGCTGATGGCGCAGGCCTATCCCCAATCCAGCTTCGTCGGCTTCGACTACCACGCGCCGTCGATCGAGCGTGCGCGCGAAACCGCGCGCAAGGCCGGCGTCGACGATGAAAAGCGCCTGCGCTTCGAGGTCGCGAGCGCCAAGGATTTCCCCGGTGAAGACTACGACCTGGTCGCGGTCTTCGACTGCCTGCACGACATGGGCGACCCCGTCGGTGCGGCGGCGCACGTGCGGCGCACCCTCAAGCCGCAGGGCACGTGGATGATCGTCGAGCCCTTTGCCAACGACCGGTTGGAGGACAACATCAACCCGGTGGGGCGCGTGTTCTATTCGGCCTCCAGCTTCATCTGCACGCCGGCCTCACGGTCGCAGGAAGTGGGCCTGTGCCTGGGGGCGCAGGCCGGTGAAGCGCGCCTGCGCGACGTCGTTTCGCAGGGCGGCTTCTCGCACTTCCGCCGCGCCAGCGAAACCCCCTTCAACCTGATCTTCGAAGCTCGTCCGTAGGGACGTATCCAGGAGGCGCCATGTCACGCCAATACATCGATTGCCGCGAGTATCCGAGCACGATGAACTGCAGCGTCGCGCTCTGTGCCGACAGCGAGAGCGAACTGCTCGATGCCGCCGTCCAGCACGCCGTGGCCGTGCACGGCCACACCGACACGCCCGAACTGCGCAAGCAGCTGGCGAGCATGTTCAAGGCCGGCACGCCGCCGGTGCAGCTGGAGTCCGCGAAGACACCCGCCTGAAGGTCCTGCGCGGCCCCGGCCGCCGCAACGAACCTTGATGCAGATCAAACGCTTGCATCGGCAAGGCATTTAGCCTGCCCCGATGCAAGCTTCCGCCGCGCTCGCGCCGTTTCCGTCCGTTCCATCGTCCGCCGGGAGTGACGCCCGCGCCGACGCCTGGCAGCTGCTCGACGACCCCGCCGAGTGGGCCGCGTTCGGTCGCCCGCTGGAGGCGGGCTCGGGCCGCTGGGAATCGCAGGTGGCGGTCGAGGGCATGCACTGCGCGGGCTGCGCCTTCACCGTCGAGGCCGCGCTGGCGCAGGTGCCCGGCGTGACCGAGGTGCAGGTGAATGCCGCAAGCCGGCGCGCGCGCGTCGTGTGGTCGGCTGGGGCCACGCGGCCTTCGCGCTGGTTCGAGGCCAGCGCGCGCGCGGGCTACCCCTTGCTGCCCGCCGGCAGCCGCAGCGCGCGCGAGACGCGCACGCGCGAGTTGCGCATGGCGCTGTGGCGCTGGCTGGTCGCGGGCTTTTGCATGATGCAGGTGATGATGTACGCCTACCCGGCCTACGTCGCGCGCCCCGGCGACATGACGGCCGATGCGGCGCAGCTGCTGCGCTGGGCCTCGTGGGTGCTCAGCCTGCCCGTGGTGCTGTTCTCGTGCGGGCCCTTCTTTCGCAGCGCCTGGCGCGACCTGCGCATCGGCCGTGTCGGGATGGACCTGCCCGTGACCTTCGGCGTGCTCATCACCTTCGTGGTGAGCACCGCCGCCACCTTCGACCCCACGGGGCCGTTGGGGCACGAGGTCTACTTCGACTCGCTGACGATGTTCGTCTTCTTCCTGCTCACCGGCCGCTGGCTCGAGGCGCGGCTGCGCGACCGCACGGCCGGCGCGCTCGAGGCGCTGATGCACCGGCTGCCCGACAGTGTCGAACGGCTCGGACCCGACGGCGCCTGGACCCGCGTGGCGGTGCGCCGGCTTGCGGCGGGCGATGTGGTGCGCGTGCGCCCCGGCGAGGCCTTTCCGGCCGACGGCACGGTGATCGACGGCGACACCACCGCCGACGAGGCGCTGCTCACCGGCGAGTCGCGCCCCGTGCCGCGCCCCCGCGGCGACCGCGTGCTCGCGGGCAGCCACAACCTCTCGGCCGTGGTGCAGGTGCGCATCGCTTCGGTGGGCGAGGGCACGCGCTTCGCGCAGATCGTGCGGCTCATGGAAAACGCCGCACTCGACAAGCCGCGCCTGGCCCGGCTGGCCGACCGCGTGGCGCGGCCCTTCCTCATCGCGGTGCTGGCCTGCGCGTTCGGCGCGGGCGCGTTGTGGTGGGCGGTCGATCCCGGCAAGGCGCTGATGGTCGCGGTGGCGGTGCTGATCGTCACCTGCCCGTGCGCGTTGTCGCTGGCCACGCCGGCCGCGATGCTCGCGAGCGCGGGTGCCTTGGCGCGCGGCGGCGTGCTCACGTCGAACCTGCAGGCGCTCGAAGCATTGGCCGGCGTCGACACCGTGGTGTTCGACAAGACCGGCACGCTCACGGGCGACACGCCGCGCCTGGAGCGCGTGTACTGCCGCCAGGGCCTGCGCCCGGGCGACGCGCTGGAGATCGGCGCGGCGCTCGCGGCGCTGTCGCTGCACCCGGCGGCGCGCGCGCTCGTCAATGCCTGGCAGGCGCAGTTCCGCGCGCCGCCGGCCTGGTCGGCGACGCAGCTGCGCGAGACGGTGGGGCAGGGCGTGGCGGCCTCGCTGCACCGGCGCGATGCGGTGGACGACCACGGCGCGCGCCCCGTGCGATTGGGCTCGGCGGCCTTCTGCGAGGTGCCGCCGCTGCAGGTCGATGCGGCGCAGATCCACCTGAGCGACGACGAGGGCTGGCTCGCCAGCTTCGTGCTCGCCGAGGAGCTGCGCCCCGACGCCACGCAGGCCGTGGCGGCATTGCAGGCGCAGGGGCTGTCGGTGCGCCTGCTCTCGGGCGACCGCGAGAACGCGGCGCGTGCCATCGGCGCGCAGGCCGGCATCGCGGCGGTGCAGGGCGACTGCGCACCCGAAGACAAGCTCGAGGTGCTGTGGCAGCTGCAGGCGGCCGGGCGCGAGGTGGCGATGGTCGGCGACGGTCTCAACGACGGCCCCAGCCTGGCGCGCGCCAACGCCTCGTTCGCCTTCGGCCACGCCGTGCCGCTGTCGCGCGCACGTGCCGACTTCGTGGTGCTCGGCGATGCGCTGCAGGCCATTCCCGCGGCCGTGGCGCAGGCGCGCCGCACGCTGCGCGTGGTGCGCCAGAACCTGTTCTGGGCCGCGGCCTACAACGCCGTGTGTGTGCCGCTGGCCGTGGCCGGCCGGCTGCCGCCGTGGCTCGCCGGGCTGGGCATGGCGGCGAGCTCGCTGCTGGTGGTGCTCAACGCGGCGCGCCTGGCCGCGCCCGGCAAGGTGACGGTGGCCTGATGGACGTGCTGTTCCTGCTCGTGCCGCTGTCGGTGGTGCTCGTTCTGGCGATCCTCGGAGGCCTCTGGTGGGCCATCGAGCGCGGCCAGTTCGAGGACATCGAGGTCGAAGGCGACCGCATCCTGAACAACGACTGACACAGCGATGGATGGCTTGATCTGCATCAAGCCTGCCCGGGCGACGCGGGCAGACACTGCCCGCAAATCACATTCACGGGCACCACGATGCAGCAGACCACGCACCCTCCCGCGGCCATCTACGACGACACCGTCGTGCGGCAGTTCGCTCTCATGTCGGTGGTCTGGGGGGTGGTCGGCATGCTGGTCGGCGTGATCATCGCCTCGCAGCTGACCTGGCCCGAACTCAACCTCGGCATTCCCTGGCTCAGCTACGGCCGCCTGCGCCCGCTGCACACCAACGCGGTGATCTTCGCCTTCGGCGGCTGCGCGCTCATGGCCACGAGCTTCCACGTCGTGCAGCGCACCTGCCAGGTGCGGCTGTTCGCGCCGGCACTGGCCTCGTTCGTGTTCTGGGGCTGGCAGCTGGTGATCGTCGCCGCCGCCATCAGCCTGCCGCTGGGCTACACCAGCGGCAAGGAATACGCCGAGCTCGAATGGCCCATCGACATCCTGATCGCCGTGGTCTGGGTGGCCTACGCCATCGTGTTCTTCGGCACCATCGGCCTGCGCAAGGTGCGCCACATCTACGTGGCCAACTGGTTCTACGGCGCCTTCATCATCGCGGTGGCATTGCTGCACATCGTCAACAGCGCGGCCATTCCGGCCGGCTGGATGAAGAGCTACTCGGCCTACGCCGGCGTGCAGGACGCGATGGTGCAGTGGTGGTACGGCCACAACGCCGTGGGCTTCTTCCTCACGGCCGGCTTCCTGGGAATGATGTACTACTACATCCCCAAGCAGGCGGGGCGCCCGGTGTACTCGTACCGGCTGTCGATCGTGCACTTCTGGGCGCTGATCTTCACCTACATGTGGGCCGGCCCGCACCACCTGCACTACACCGCGCTGCCCGACTGGACGCAGTCGCTGGGCATGGTGTTCTCGCTCATCCTTCTCGCGCCCAGCTGGGGCGGCATGATCAACGGCGTGATGACGCTCTCGGGCGCCTGGCACAAGCTGCGCACCGACCCGATCCTGCGCTTCCTGATCGTCGCGCTGTCGTTCTACGGCATGTCGACCTTCGAGGGTCCGCTGATGTCGATCAAGACCGTCAACGCCCTGAGCCACTACACCGACTGGACCGTGGGCCACGTGCACTCCGGCGCGCTGGGCTGGGTGGGCTTCATCACCATGGGCTCGCTGTACTACCTGATCCCGCGCATGTACGGCCGCCTCGCCATGTACAGCGTGCGCGCCATCGACGTGCACTTCTGGATGGCGACCATCGGCATCGTGCTGTACATCGCCGCGATGTGGATCGCCGGCGTGATGCAGGGCCTCATGTGGCGCGAGATCAATGCCGACGGCACGCTGACCTACACCTTCGTCGAAAGCGTGAAGGCCACCTTCCCCTACTACCTGGTGCGCGTGATCGGCGGCGTGCTCTACCTGGGCGGCATGCTGGTCATGGCCTGGAACGTCTGGATGACCGTGATCACCGGGCGCTCGGTGCGCGCCGAGATCCCGGCCGTTGCCGCCGCCCACGCCTGAAGCCACTGAGGACGCACGATGAACGCACCAGACAACCAGAACTCCGCGCCCGCCGCCACCGGCTTCACGCACGAGAAGGTCGAGACCAACAACCTGCTGATGATCGTGCTGATCCTGCTGGTGGTGGCCATCGGCGGCCTCGTGGAGATCGTGCCGCTGTTCTTCCAGAAGTCGACCACCGAGGCCGTGGAGGGCGTGAAGCCGCTCACGCCGCTGCAGCTGGCCGGCCGTGACGTGTACCTGCGCGAGGGTTGCTACAACTGCCACTCGCAGATGATCCGCCCCTTCCGCTCGGAGACGCTGCGCTACGGCCACTACTCGGTGGCCGGCGAGTTCGTGTACGACCACCCCTTCCAGTGGGGCAGCAAGCGCACCGGCCCCGACCTGCACCGCGTGGGCGGCAAGTACAGCGACGAGTGGCACCGCATCCACCTGAACAACCCGCGCGACCTCGTGCCCGAGTCGAACATGCCGGCCTACCCGTGGCTGGAGAAGGGGCTGGTCGACGCCGGCAGCATCGCCACCCGCATGCGCGCGCTGCGCACGGTGGGCGTGCCCTACACCGACGAAGAGATTGCGAAAGCCGCCGACGAGGTCGCCGGCAAGACCGACATGGACGCCACCGTGGCCTACCTGCAGTCGCTGGGCCTGGCGCTCAAGTAAGAAGAAAGAACAGGCAACGCCCCATGACCGACATCACCACCCTGCGCATCGCCGCCACCATCGCCTGCTTCGTCGTCTTCATCGGCATCGTGGCCTGGGCCTGCTCGCGCCGCAACACGCAGCGCTTCGCCGAAGCGGCCCGGTTGCCGTTCGAGCAGAACTGAAGGGAGCCCCACGATGAGCGATTTCATCAACAACTTCTGGTCCAGCTACGTGGCCGTGGCCTCGCTGCTGAGCATCCTGGGCTGCGTGCTGCTCTTGTGGCTCACGGCGCGCAAGCGCGTGCCCTCCGACGCCGACAACACCACTGGCCACGTGTGGGACGAAGACTTGCGCGAAGCCAACAACCCGCTGCCGCTGTGGTGGGTGGGCCTGTTCGTGCTGACCATCGTCTTCTCGCTCGGCTACCTGGCCGTGTTCCCGGGCCTGGGCAGCTTCGCCGGCACGAACGACTGGAGCTCGCGCGCCGAGTACCAGCAGGACATGGCCAAGGCCACGCAGGCACTGGAACCGGTGTACGCGCGCTACGCGCCCATGCCCCTGGAGGAGGTCGCGCGCGACCCGCAGGCCCGCGCCATCGGCGAGCGCCTGTTCATGAACAACTGCGCGCAGTGCCACGGCTCCGACGCGCGCGGCAGCAAGGGCTTTCCCAACCTCACCGACGCCGACTGGCTGCACGGCGGCACGCCCGACAAGATCGTCGAGTCGATCACCAAGGGCCGCATCGGCACCATGCCGCCGGCCGCCGCGATGGTCGGCACGCCCGACGACGTGAAGAACGTCGCCCACTACGTGCTGAGCCTGTCGGGCGAGCCGCACGATTCGCTGCGCGCGGGCCTGGGCAAGCCCAAGTTCGCCGCCTGCGCGGCCTGCCACGGCATCGGCGGCGTGGGCAACCCGGCGCTGGGCGCCCCGCGCCTGAACGACCGCATCTGGCTGCACGGCTACGGCGAGGCCGCCATCGTGCAGATCATCAACGAGGGCAAGCACAGCGCCATGCCCGCGCAGGAAGGGCGCCTGACCGAAGCGCAGATCAAGCTGCTGGCCTCCTACGTGTGGGGCATGTCCAACCCTGCGACCGGGACGCCATGACGCGAAAGACCGTCATCCCGATCGCCAGCGCGCCGCCCGCCGCCGCGCCGGAGGTCGGCCTGTACGAGGCGACGAAGAAGATCTACCCGCGCAGCGTGCAGGGCCTGTTCGCGCGCTGGCGCTGGGCCATGGTCTTTCTCACGCAGCTGGTGTTCTACGGCATGCCCTGGGTGGAATGGGGCGAGCGGCAGATGGTGCTGTTCGACCTGGCCGCGCGGCGCTTCTACATCTTCGGCCTGGTGCTGTACCCGCAGGACCTGATCTACCTGTCGGGCCTGCTGGTGATCAGCGCGCTCTCCCTCTTTCTCTTCACGGCCGTGGCCGGCCGCCTGTGGTGCGGCTACGCCTGCCCACAGACCGTCTACACCGAGATGTTCCTGTGGGTGGAGCAGCGCATCGAAGGCAACCGCAGCGCGCGCATCCGGCTCGATGCCGGTGCGTTCTCGCTCGAGAAGCTCGTGAAGAAGGCCGTCAAGCACCTCGTCTGGATCGGCATCGCGCTGTGGACCGGCTTCACCTTCGTGGGCTACTTCACGCCCATCCGCGAGTTGGGCATGGCCTTCCTGCAGACGCAGATGGGCTCGTGGGAGGTGTTCTGGGTGTTTTTCTACGGCTTTGCCACGTACGGCAACGCCGGCTTCATGCGCGAGCAGGTGTGCAAGTACATGTGCCCCTACGCACGCTTCCAGAGCGCGATGTTCGACCGCGACACGCTCATCGTCAGCTACGACCCGCGGCGCGGCGAGCCGCGCGCGCCGCGCCGCAAGAACGTCGACCCGCGCAGCGCCGCACTGGGCGACTGCATCGACTGCAGCCTGTGCGTGCAGGTGTGCCCCACCGGCATCGACATCCGCCAGGGCCTGCAGTACGAGTGCATCGGCTGCGGCCTGTGCGTGGACGCCTGCGACAGCGTGATGGACAAGATGGGCTACGCGCCGCGCCTCATCCGCTACGACACGCAGAACGGCATGGAGGCCGGCTGGTCGCGCCGCCAGCTGTGGCGCCGCGTGCTGCGCCCGCGCGTGCTGGTCTACACCGCATTGCTCGCGCTGCTGGTGGCGGGCCTGCTCGCCAGCCTGGTCGCGCGCACGCCGCTGAAGGTCGACGTGGTGCGCGACCGCGCCTCGCTGGCGCGCATCGTCGAGGGCGGGCGGCTGGAGAACGTCTACCGGCTGCAGATCATGAACGCGACCGAGCGCACGCAGCACTACCGCATCGCCGCGCGCGGCATCGACGGGTTGAGCGTGGCCTCGCCCGACGAGGCCATCGAGGTCGAGCCCGCGCAGGCGCGCTGGGTCGCGGTGCGGCTGCAGGTGCCTTATGGCGCCGCGCCGGCCGGTTCGCACACGGTGCACTTCGACATCCGGCAGGCGGATGGCGCGGCGCAGGTTTCCGAAAAAGCGGTCTTCCTGGTGCCGCGCTGAAAGGTCTTTCCATGAACGATGCCCTGCCGATGAACGCACCCGCGACCTGCGGCCCCTGGTGGCGCTACCCGCTGGTCTGGCTGGTGATCGCGGGGCCTGCCGCCGTGGTGCTGGCGAGCATCGTGACCGTGTGGCTGGCGCTGCGCACGCCCGAGGTGCTGGTGTCGGAGGACTACTACCGCGAAGGCATCGAGATCAACCGCACGCTGGCCGACAAGAAGCGCATGCCGGCGCAGGCCGGGCGCAATCACGCGGCCACGCCGGAGGACGATGTGCCGGTGCCCAAGAGGGCGGCCCCATGAGTGCCATGCGCCGCATCGCCGGCATCCTGTGGCCGTCGTTCCTCGTGGCCTGCGGCATGGAGGTGCTGGTGTTCGCGATGATCGATCCGATCCACTCGTACTGCGGCGCCGATGCGCTGCGCATGTCGCGCCAGGGCATCTACACCGTGTCCTTCTTCGTGTTCTGGCTGATGGCGGCGGCCTCGAGCGCGTGCACCACGCTGCTGGCGCTGCCGTCCGAGAAAGAGACTGCGTCATGAGCTTGCCCCTGGCCTGCGTTCCCGAGACCCCGTCCGTGCTGCCCGTCGAGCTGCTGCGTCGCTTCGACGTGCCCGGCCCGCGCTACACCTCGTACCCCACGGCCGATCGCTTCGTCGAGACCTTCGGCACCGGCGACTACGCGCAGGCGCTGCACTTGCGGCGCGATGCGGACACGGCCGGCGAACCGCTGTCGCTCTACGTGCACATCCCGTTCTGCGAATCGCTGTGCTACTACTGCGCCTGCAACAAGGTCGTGACGAAGCACCGCGAGCGCGGGCGGCAGTACCTCGATTACCTTGCGCGCGAAGTGGCGCTGCAGGTCGCGCAGCTCGGGCCTGGTGCGCCCGTCGGCCAGCTGCACCTGGGCGGCGGCACGCCGACCTTCCTGGACGACGAAGAACTGGGCGAACTGGTGATCCTGCTGCGCCGCGCGTTCGCCTTCGTGCCGGGCGGCGAGCAGTCGATCGAGATCGATCCGCGCACCGTCGATGCCAAGCGCCTCGCGGCGCTGGCCGCGCTCGGCTTCAACCGCCTGAGCTTCGGCGTGCAGGACTTCGACCCCGCCGTGCAGCAGGCCGTGCACCGCATCCAGCCGGCGGCGCAGGTCTTCGCGCTCATGGACACGGCGCGCACGCTGGGTTTCAAATCGATCAACGTCGACCTGATCTACGGCCTGCCGCGTCAGAACGATGCCTCGTTCGAGCGCACGCTCGCGCAGATCCGCGAACTGCGCCCTGACCGCATCGCGCTGTATGCCTACGCCCACCTGCCGGAGCGCTTCAAGCCGCAGCGGCGCATCGCGGCCGATGAACTGCCCGACGCGCCCACGCGCGTGCGCATGCTCGGGCGCGCGATTGCGGCGCTCACCGAAGCCGGCTATGTCTACATCGGCATGGACCACTTCGCGCTGCCCGACGACCCGCTGGCCGTGGCCAAGCGGGAGGGCCGGCTGCACCGCGATTTCCAGGGCTACAGCACGCAGCCCGACGGCGACCTCGTCGCCCTCGGCGTGTCGGCCATCGGCCGCGTGGGCGCAACCTACAGCCAGAACGCGAAGACGCTGGAGGACTACTACGCGTTGCTCGACCAGGGCCGCCTGCCCGTGGTCAAGGGGCTCGCGCTGTCGGACGACGACCTGCTGCGCCGCGAGGTCATCATGGCGCTGATGTGCCGGGGGCGCGTGGACTTCGACGCGGTCGAAGCCGCGCACGGCATCGCCTTCGCGGACTACTTCGCCCCCGAGCGTGCCGCGCTGGCGCCGATGGCCGAGCAAGGGCTGGTGCGCCTGTCGCCGCGCACCATCGAGGTCACCGAGGCCGGCTGGTTCCTCGTGCGTGCGGTGGCGATGGTGTTCGATCGCTATTGCGCAGCGACGCGCACGCGCTTTTCGCGCGTGGTTTGATTCGATGGATTCCCCCGCACTCGCCGGCGCCGCGCTGCTGATGGGGCTCGCGGGCGGGCCGCACTGCGTGGCGATGTGCGGCGCGGTGTCGTCCGCGGTGATCCGCATCGTGCCGGCGGGCGGGCCCTCGCAGGCCACGCACGCCATCGCACCGGTCGCATTCCATCTTGGCCGCATGGCGAGCTATGCAGCGGCCGGCGCCATCGCCGCTGCGAGCCTGCACGGCCTGGGCGCAGCGAGCGCGCAGGTCGCGGCCTGGCGCCCACTGTGGGTGATGCTGCATGTGTTCGTGTTCGCCTGGGGCGTGATGCTCGCCGTCGCGGGCCGCCAGCCGCTGTGGGCGCAGCGCGCCGGGCGTGCGCTCGAAACACGCCTGCGGCCGATGGCCGGCGGCTCGCTGCTGGGCGTGCTGGCCACGGGCACGCTGTGGGTCGCGATGCCCTGCGGCCTGCTCTATTCGGCGCTGATGCTGGCCGCGCTGGGCAACGGGCCGCTGCAGGGCGCATCGACGATGGCGCTGTTCGCGCTCGGCAGCAGCGTGTCGCTGCTTGCTGCGCCGTGGCTGTGGCAGCGCTTGCGCGGATGGGGCGACAGCGGCACGCGCCAGGCCTGGGGCGCGCGGCTGGCGGGTGTGCTCTTGGCGGCGGTGGCGCTGCAGGCGCTGTGGATGGACCTGAGCCACCGCATCGCCGACTGGTGCGGCTGAAGTACAGCCGCGCCACCGAATCAGGCGATGCTCTCGATCAGCAACGCCTGCAGCACGAACCGCCGGTTGTCCGCCGCCGCCGTGCGCTCGCCGAGCAGGCCCGCGAGCGCGGCCGTGGGGTGGCTGTCGGCCGCCGCGCCGTCGTGCACCGGAATGCCCGCATGCTGGCCGATCTGGCGCACCAGCCCGGCATCGATGCCCTCGCAGGCGACGGCATCGTAGAGCCGCCCGAGCATGCGCGCCGTGTGCTGCAGCTCCTGCACCGGCGTGTCGGTCGACAGGCTGGAGCGCATGGTCGCGACCTGTGCGCCCAGTTCCTCGGCGGCCTGGCGCAGCAGGGCGAGGGCGGCGCTGTCGCCGGTCTCGCTGAGCAGGCCGAGGTTCTTGCCGCGCAGCAGCCGCGGCGGCGCGGCGCCGTCGAGCGCGGCGCGCTGGAGCAGCCGGGCGCGGCCGAGCAGGCTGGCCTCTCTCTGGGGCGACAGCGCGGCGGTGGAAGGGTGCATGGCAAGGTTCGACATGTGTCTCGCGGAGGCTAGCCACCCAATCCGCGCCGGCCTTGACGCACATCAAGGACCGCCCCGCTGTTACACGCCGGACACAGAGCATTCACCCGACGTTACGCACCGATGCGGGCCGTTGTCACTGCGGGGCCTCGCGCTTCCTAGCATCGAGACATCGCCTGATCGCAGGCAACGCCACACAAGACAGACAGAACGCCGAGGAATCCCCATGCTCACGAGTGCCCGCCCCAACCCCATCCTCCCGCTTCGGTCGCTGCCGGCAGCGGTGCACAAGGAAGACGCGGGCCGCCGCACGGCCGAGCGCCTGCGCCTGCTGGCCGAGCAGCTGCAACCGCAGCGCCGCATGGTGCACACGGGCGACGTGATCTACCAGGCCGGCGAACGCTTCGGCAACCTCTACATCCTGAACTCGGGCTTCTTCAAGATCGTGAATCTCTCGGCCGACGGCCGCGAGCAGGTCGTGGGCCTGAAGTTCCGCGGCGACTGGCTCGGCTTCGACGGCATCGCGGGCCAGCGTTACGTGTGCGACGCGGTGGCGATGGACACCGGCGAGGTCTGGGTCGTGCCCTACGAATCGCTGCTGGCCGCCTGCACCACGCACCCCGCGCTGCTGCAGATGCTGCACGCCGCGATGAGCCGCGAGATCGCGCACGACCGCGATTCGCTGATGTCGGTGTGCACCTTGCCGGCCGACGCGCGCGTGGCCGACTTCCTGCGCTACTGGGCCGAGTCGCTGGCCGACCGCGGCATGCGCACCGACGAGATCACGCTGCGCATGACGCGCGCCGAAATCGGCAACTACCTGGGCATGACGCTCGAAAGCGTGAGCCGCGCACTCTCGCGGCTGGCGCGCGACAAGGTCATCGGCTTTGCCACCAAGGGCCGGCGCGAGGTGCAGATTCCCGACGTGGGCGCGCTCTCGGCCTTCGTGCAGCGCTGCCTGGCGCCGGCGCCCGCGATGCTTCAGTAGGAAGAGACTTCGTTCACTCGCGCGCAGCCAACAGCGCCCGCGCCATCGCGCGCGCCAGCTCGCTGCGCGAATACGGCTTGCGCAGCAGCTCCCAGCCCGGCGGCGCTTCGCGGTCGGCGTCGAGCAGCTCGGCCGAGAACCCCGACATCAGCAGCACCGCGAGCCGGGGTTGGCGCTGCACGGCCTCGGCGGCCAGCCGCGTGCCGCGCATGCCGGGGCCGAGCGCGATGTCGCTCAGCAGCAGGTCGAAGGGCGTGGCTTCGGCCGCCATGGCGGGCAGGGCCTGTTCGGCATTGGCGGCGGTCGCGATCTCGCAGCCCAGCGTGGTCAGGAAGGTGTGGACCACCTGGCGCACCTCGGCGTCGTCTTCGACCAGCATCACGCGCAGGCCGGGTGCCAGCGTGGCCTCGGCTTCGATCTCCATGGCATCTTCATCGGCAGGTGCCGCAGCGCTCGCCGCATCGGCCTCGACCTGCGGCAGGTAGAGCGTGACGGTGGTGCCGGCGTTGAGCTTGCTGTCGATGGCGATGGCGCCGCGCGACTGCTTCACGAAGCCGTACACCGTGCTCAGGCCTAGGCCGGTGCCGCGCCCGGCTTCCTTGGTGGTGAAGAAGGGCTCGAAGAGGTGTTCCATGACCGCGTCGGTCATGCCGGTGCCGCTGTCGGCGATGGAGAGCGCGACGAAGCGGCGGCCGGCGTCGGCGTCGCTCAGTTCCTGGCGCACGGTGGCGGGCAGGGCGTCGCAGGCCTCGGCGCGAAAGTGCAGGCGCCCGCCCTCGGGCATGGCGTCGCGCGCGTTGATGGCGATGTTCAGCAGCGCCGATTCGAGCTGGCCCGGGTCGGCGCGCACGGCGGGACAGGGGTCGTCGGCATCGATCTCGATCTGGATGCGCTGGTCGAGCGTGCGGCGCAGCATGTCGGTGAGCGAGTGCAGCATCTGCCGCACGTCGACCGCGTCGGGCTGCAGCATCTGGCGCCGCGAGAAGGCCAGCAGCTTGCCCGTGAGTTCGGCGCCGCGCCGGCTGGCGCGCGCGGCGGCGGCCACGAGCTGCTGCGCGTAGCCGTCGGCCGCGAGCTGCGGCAGCTCCTCGAGCACCTGCAGGTTGCCCTGGATGATGGTGAGCAGGTTGTTGAAGTCGTGCGCGATGCCGCCGGTGAGCTGGCCCACGCTCTCCAGGCGCTGCGCGTGGTTCAGCGCCTCTTCGGTCTGCACGCGCTGCAGGCTGGTGGCGAGCAGGCTGGCCACCGATTCGAGAAAGCGGATCTCCTCGTCGCCGAAGCGCCGCGCGGCGGTGGCGCGCACCGACAGCATGCCGGTCACGCGGCCCCGGTCGGACAGCGGCACGGCCAGCGCGCTGACCAGCCCGGCCTCGAGGTAGGCGGGCGGCACGGTGAAGCGGCGTTCCTCGCGGTAGTCCGTGACCACGACGGGGCAGCCCTGCGAGAGCACGTAGCCGGGTTGCGTGTCGGGCCGGTTGGCGATGCGCAGGCCCACGCTCTCGTCGGCGACCAGGCCCACGCCGCTGGCCAGGCGGAACTCGCGCTGGCTGCCGTCGAGCAGCCACACCATGGCCACCTCGACCTGCAGCGCGGTCGCGACGATGTCGGGCACCTGCGCCAGCACCACCTGCAGGTCGCGCGTGTCGACCGCCAGGCGGCCCAGCTGCGCCAGATGTTCGCTGTAGCGCGCGCGCTGCAGCGCCTGCTTCACGCGCGGGTAGGCGCCGATGTCGCGGATCGCGGCCACCACGAAGGGCAGGCCCTGGTTCTGCAGCGGGCTCAGCGCGATCTCGACCATCACCTCGCTGCCGTCCTTGCGCTTGGCGACCAGCTCCATGTCGGTGCCCATCGGGCGCGGGCGCGGCGCGCGGCCGTAAGCCTCGCGGAATGCGGCGTGGCGCGGGCGGATGCTGTCGGGCACCAGCGCTTCCACGCTCAGGCCCACGAGTTCGTCGGCCGCGTAGCCGAGCATGGCGGCGGCCGAGGGGTTGGCCAGCACGATGCGGCCCGACTGGTCGACCACCAGCAGCGAATCGGGATACGCGGCGAACAGCGAGCGGAACACGCTGCCTTCCTCGACACCCGAGGGCAGGCCGGGAATCGAGGGGGCGTTGCCGTCAGCCATGGGTGACCGGCGGCACCAGGATGTAGCCCGCGCCGCGCACCGACTTGATGAGCTGCGGATCGTCGGCGTTGGCCTCGATCTTCTTGCGCAGCCGGCCAACCTGCACGTCGATCGTGCGGTCGAAGGGGGCGGCTTCGCGCCCGCGCGTCTGCTCGAGCAGAAAGTCGCGCGAGAGCACGCGGCCCGGGTGCCGCGCGAAGGCGCACAGCAGGTCGAACTCGCCGGTGGTCAGCGCCACGGCCTCGCCCTGCGCGTTGCTGAGGCTGCGCGCGGCGGTGTCCAGGCGCCAGCCGGCGAAGCGCAGGCGCTCGGGCGGCGTGGGGGCGGCGGCCGCCGACGCGTCGGGCGTCAGGCGCCGCAGCACGGCCTTGACGCGCGCCGCCAGCTCGCGCAGGTCGAAGGGCTTGGTCACGTAGTCGTCGGCGCCCACTTCGAGGCCCACCACCTTGTCCACCGGGTCGCCGCGGCCGGTGACGATCACGAGGCCGCAGCGCCAGTTCTCGCGCATGTGGCGGGCGATGGAAAAACCGTCTTCACCCGGCAGGCCGAGGTCCAGCAGCACGAGGTCGGCCGGGTCGGCGGCCATGAGCGAGCGCAGCGCCGCGCCGTCGTGGATCTGGGTGACGCGGTAGCCGTGGCCCTGGAGGTAGTTGGCCAGCAGCAGCGTGATGTCGACCTCGTCGTCGAGCACCGCGATGTGGGGGGCAGAAGTCATGCGGGGGCTGGGAGAAAAAACGCCGGCGCCACGGGGAAGGGCGCAGGGAGCCGGGAAGCGTAGCACGCAAGGCGCGGCTGCGGCAGCCGCAGCGCCCGCCGTTGATCTGGCGCAAGGCCCGCGGGCGGGGCGCTTCCGAGAATCGCGCCCGTTGTCCACAGGGTCCAGAAGGTACGAACGAATGGCATCTTTTCTTTTCTCGGGCGCGCTCGATCTCCCGTGGTGGGGCGTGCTGCTGGCCGCGCTGGCGCTGACGCACGTCACCATCGCCTCGGTCACCATCTTCCTGCACCGCCACCAGGCGCACCGCGCGCTCGACCTGCATCCCATCGCCAGCCACTTCTTCCGCTTCTGGCTCTGGATGACCACAGGCATGGTCACCAAGCAATGGGCCGCGGTGCACCGCAAGCACCACGCCAAGTGCGACACGCCCGACGACCCGCACAGCCCGCAGGTGGTGGGCCTGAAGCGCGTGCTGTGGGGCGGCGTGCTGCTGTACGTGGCCGAGGCGCGCAACCCCGAGACGCTCAGCCGCTACGGCCACGGCACGCCCGACGACTGGCTCGAGCGGCGGCTGTACACGCGCTACCAGACGCTGGGCATCACCTGCATGGGCCTGATCGACATGGCGCTGTTCGGCGTGCTGCCGGGCGCGCTGGTGCTGCTCGTTCAGATCGCATGGATTCCGTTCTGGGCCGCCGGTGTGGTCAACGGCATCGGCCACTTCTGGGGTTACCGCAACTGGCCTGCGTCGGACGCGAGCACGAACATCTTTCCCATCGGCCTCTTGATCGGCGGCGAGGAGCTGCACAACAACCACCATGCGTTCCCGACCTCGGCGAAGCTCTCGAACAAGTGGTTCGAGTTCGACATCGGCTGGGTCTACATCCGCGCGCTGCAGGCGGTGGGGCTGGCGAAGGTGAAGCACCTGGCGCCGAAGCCGCGCCTCACCACGCCGCGCGCCACCGTCGACCTGCTCACGGTGCAGGCGGTGATCCGGCACCACTACGACGTGCTGTCGAACTACTCGCGCTCGCTGAAGCAGGCCTGCACCGAAGAGCTGGCCCGGGTGCATGCGCTCGCGCCGAACAAGGCACGCGCACTGCGCGCCGCGCGGCCCTGGCTCGGCAAGGAAGAAAAAGCCCTCGACGCCACGCGCCATGCGCAGCTCACGCAGGCGCTGGTTGCTTCGCAGGCACTGGAAACGATGTACGCCATGCGGCGCGAGCTGACGGCGCTGTGGAGCCGCTCGGGCGCTACCGGCGAACAGCTCGTGAAGCGGCTGCAGGACTGGTGCGAGCGCGCCGAAGCCAGCGGCATCGCACCGCTGGCGGCCTTTGCGGTGCGGCTGCGTTCCTACGCCTGAGAGGCTTCGAAAGAGAAAAAAAAGCGCCGGCCGGCGCTTTTTTCTTGTTCGCGCGCCGGAAGGCCTACTGGTTCGCGACCTGCCCGTCCGGCAGGCTGAAGCGCTCGGACTCCACCTTGGCCGCGGCTTCGGGCGCGCGGATCAGCAGCACCGGCACGGGCGCCACGCGCAGGATGTGTTCCGCGCTGCTGCCCATGGCCCAGCGGCTCAGGCCGCGCCGGCCGTGCGTGCCGAGCACGATCAGGTCGGCCTTCGAATCGACGGCCTCGGTCACCACCTGGTCGTGGACCGCGCCGGCCTTGAAGCCATCGCGCAGCACGACTTCGGCCTCGACGCCCGCTTCCTGCGCCTGGGCGCGGGCCTTCTCGAGCAGCGTCACGGCGTTGGCGCGCAGCGCCCCGAGCCAGTCGCCCGAATGGCCGACGTAGACGTCCATGCCGAGCGCGAACGAGAGCTCGTCGAGGATGTGGACGATGCGCAGGCGGCCACCGGTGAGCTTTGCCAGGCGGATGGCTTCGGCCAGGCCTTCGGCGGAGGTGGAACTGCCGTCGACGGGAACCAGGATGCGTTGGTACATGGTGTGGAACCTCCAGGGTGCGTTGAAGAAAAAGACAGGAGATGCCATGCCAGTCTGTGCCTGGCTGCATGCACGGGCCTTGATCTGGAACAAGCCTGGGCCGCGTCGGACTTGCGACCCTTGGGGCCTTCGAAAGAAGGAGACCCTCCATGACACATGCCGCCGTCCGGATCATTCGCCAGGAGCACGCCGCGCTGGCGGCCATGCTGCGTTCCATCGTGATGCTGCTCGACCAGCACCGCCGCAAGGGCACGATGCCCGACTTCGCGACGCTGCGCGCGATGCTGTTCTACGTGGACGAGTTTCCCGAGAAGCGCCACCACCCGAAGGAGACCGAGCTGCTCTTTCCCCGGCTGCGCGCTTGCACGCCGATCTCGCGCGACCTGATGGACAAGCTGGACAACGACCATGCCTGGGGCGAGCGCAAGATCCGCCACGTCGAACATGCGCTGCTCGCCTTCGAGATGCTCGGCGAGCCGCGCCGCCTGGCCTTCGAGCAGGCGATGAACGAGTACGTGAGCTTTTACCTGGACCACATGGCGCACGAGGAACGCGAGATTCTTCCGCTGGCCGAGCGCGTGCTCAATGCCGACGACTGGCGCGAGCTCGACGCGGCCTTCGGCGAGAACCGCGACCTGTTCTCCAACCACCCCGCGCCTGACGAGGTGTATGCGTCGCTCTTCACGCGCATCGTCAACGTGGTGCCCGCGCCGATCGGACTGGGGCCGGCGCTGTAACAACGGTGTGCCTGCGGATCGCTTAGGCTCGGCCTGACACATTCAGGACGAACGAGACCGCGAGATGGACATCGATCAGATCAAGGGAAGGCTGGACTTCCTTCGCGAGGCCGAGCGCCTCAAGAGCGTGCTGCGCAGCGCGCACACCGCTTCGGGCCGCACCGAGAGCACGGCCGAGCACAGCTGGCGCCTGTGCCTCATGGCCATGGCCTTCGAGGACGAGCTGGCCGACCTGGACCTGCTCAAGGTGCTGAAGATGTGCGTGGTGCACGACCTGGGCGAGGCGATCCACGGCGACATTCCCGCCATCGTGCAAGGCGCGCATCCCGACAAGAGCGCGCAGGAGCGCGAAGACCTGCAGGTGCTCACGCGCACGCTCGACGCGCCGCTGCGCGCGGGCATCCTGGCGCTGTGGGACGAGTACGAAAAGGCCGAGACACCCGAAGCGCAGGCGGTGAAGGCGCTCGACAAGCTCGAGACCCTGCTGCAGCACAACCAGGGCGCGAACCCGCCGGACTTCGACTACGAATTCAACCTCGGCTACGGCCAGAAGCACACCGGCAGCCGTCCGCTGTTCCGTGCCATGCGAGCGTTGGTGGATGCCGACACGCAGAAGAAGGTGGAGGCTGCGCGGCGGCCAGAGGCGGGGCCGGTGGTTCGCCCCGAGCAACCGGGCGACGAGGCCGCCATCCGGCAATTGACGGTGGCGGCGTTTGCCGAAGCACCGCATGCCGACGGCACCGAACACCTCATCGTCGACGCCTTGCGCGCGGCCGGCCAGCTCACGCTGTCGCTCGTGGTTGAAGACGGTGGCGAGATCGTCGGCCATGTGGCGCTGTCGCCCGTGGCGATCTCGGACGGTACGACCGGCTGGCATGGCCTGGGGCCGATCTCGGTGGCGCCCGCGCGCCAGGGGCAGGGCATCGGCCGGCTGCTGATGGACGCGGCGCTGGCTGGCCTGCGCGACGCTGGCGCGCAGGGCTGCGTGCTGCTGGGCGACCCGGCCTTCTATGGCCGCTTCGGCTTCGTCGTGCGGCCCGGGCTGGTGTTGCCGGGCGTTCCGCCGGAATACTTTCAGGCCGTGTCGTTCCACGGTGCCTGGCCGGTCGGCGAGGTGCGGTACCACGCGGCGTTCGGCGTCGGTGCCTGACGCACGGACCGGGGGCGCAAGGCGTTCATAATCGCCCCCGTCATGCCTGCCCGCCACCTGCCTTCGGACACTGCCCATGCGCCGCGCGTGAAGCGCGCGCAGACCTCGGTGTCCGCGCGTTCCGCGACCCCCGAACCCCCCCGCCGTCGCATCCATGACGGCGGCGCCTCCCGCAGCCTTGCGGGCTTCACCGCGATGGAAAGCAGCGCACCGGCCCGCGCGCCGTCTGCGGTGCGACCTCGCAACTGGCGCACGACCCTGCTGGGTGTGGCGCTCGGCCTGGTGATCGCGATGTTGTTGCTCATGAAGTGGCTGCTCGACTACCAGGTCGATGCCGCGCAGGCGCGCCACGCGCAGGAGGCGCAGGCGCGCACGCAGGCCGCGCGCTGCTTCGGCCGCGATGCCGGGCCGTCGTGCCCGCCGGCCGGTCGCACGGTCGTCGAGACCGTCGAGTCCGCAGCGACGAGATAACCCCGCGCACCGCGTGCGCGGGGCCTCGTTCGTTCAGTTCAGCGCAGCACCAGCACCGGGATGTGCGAGTGCGTCAGCACGTGCAGCGTCTCGCTGCCCAGCAGCAGCCGTGCGAGGCTGCGGCGCCCGTGCGAGGCCATCACGATCAGGTCGCAGTCCTGGTTCTTGGCGGCGTGGATGATGGCCTCGGCCACCTGGTTTGACTTCATGACCACCGCGTCGGCGCGGCGCACGCCCTTGGCCAGGGCGGTGTCGCGCACCGCATCGGCCACGCGCTGGGCCGCCTGCTCGACGTGTTTCTGGTTGGCTTCGAAGTCCGTCTGGTTCAGCAGCATCGAGCCTTCGAAATAGCCATAGGGCTGGATGTGCGCGACGTTGACGCTCACCAGCTCGGCGCCGGTCAGCAACGCGAGGTCGATGGCCGCGGCCACCGCCTTGTCCGACAGCGAAGAGCCGTCGGTGGCGACGAGAACACGCTTGTACATGGCAGGCTCCTTGGCCCCCGGCACCGCGGGTGCCCTTGCCATTGCAGTCTAGTCCGCGCGGGGGGCACATTCAAGGCCGTGCCGCCCGCGCGTGCCGGGTATCAGCTGCTCGTGCTATGGCGCCGTCCCAGTGCGAACACCGAGTTCGGCGCGTCGACCACGAAGGGCTTGCGCACCGGCGAGCCGACGACGGATGTCGTGCGGCGGGCGGCCGCGCTGGTGGCGGGCTGCACGCCCTTGGCCTTCTGTTCATCGACCAGGCTCTGAAGCGAGATCGAGCGCAGGAACTCGACGGCGCGCAGGTTCACGGAGGCCCACAGGTCGTCGATCTCGCAGCGGCCGGGTTCGTCGGCCGAGCCGGCGGCGCGCGGGCGGATCTTGCTGGCGCCCAGGTCTTCGATGGTGAGCACGATGTCGGCCACCGTGATCTCCGTGGCCTTGCGGCTGAGCGAGTAGCCGCCGCCGGGGCCGCGGGTGGATTCGACCAGCCCGTTGCGGCGCAGCTTGGCGAACAGCAGTTCCAGGTACGAGAGCGAGACCTGCTGGCGCAGGCTGATCGAGGCCAGCGTGACGGGGCCCGAGCGGCCGTGCAGGGCGATGTCGATCATCGCGGTGACCGCGAAGCGGCCCTTGGTGGTGAGGCGCATGGTGCTTTCCTTCCTTGTCTTGTCGTTCTGTGTGCGCTTACTCGTCCCGGCCGCCGGCGATGCCCAGCAGGGCCAGCAGCGACTGGAACACGTTGTAGAGGCTCAGGTACACGCCCAGCGTGGCCGAGATGTAGTTGGTTTCCAGGCCGTCCTTCACGCGCTTCAGGTCGTGCAGGATGAAGGCCGAGAAGATGCCGATGGCAGCGACCGACAGCGTCATCATCAGCGCGCTCGACTGGATGAAGACGTTGGCGATGCCCACCACCAGCAGGCCGATGGCGCCCACGAAGAGCCACTTGCCCATGGCCGAGATGTCGCGCTTGATGACCGTCGAGAGCATGGCCATGCCCAGGAAGATGCCGCCGGTGCCGGCGAAGGCGGTCATCACCAGGCTGGCGCCGTTGGACAGGCCGAGCACGCTGCCGACCAGGCGCGACAGCATCAGGCCCATGAAGAAGGTGAAGGCCAGCAGCACGGGCACGCCGGCGGCGGAGTTCTTGGTCTTCTCGATGGCGTACATGAAGCCGAAGGCGCCGCCGAGGAACACCATGAGGCCGATGCCCGGCGACAGGGCGCGCGTGAGGCCGGTGGCCACGCCGAGCCAGGCGCCCAGCACGGTGGGCACCATCGACAGTGCGAGCAGCCAGTAGGTGTTGCGCAGAACGCGGTTGCGTTCCTGGACCGAGGCCAACGGTGCGCCGAAGCTGGAGGGGTAGGCCGATGGGCTGGAGTTCATCAAAAAATCCTGAAAAGAGAGAGGGCCGGACGGGTCGCATGACACGTGCGGCGGGGCCGTCAGACGGCTGAAAAAGAAGGGGCAGGTGCGTCGCGCGAAACAGGCGACGGGCCGGATGGGTGAGCGCAAACGCCCGGACCGGATCGGTCCTCAGGCGTTCGCTCGCCGCCGCGCGGCCTCAGGCGGCGAGGAGGGCGTGGGGCCGGGGTGGCCGCTTGGGCCGGTCGAGCAGCGGCGAGAGCACCGAGGTGGAGCCCAGCCGCGGCGGTTGCGCGGAGAGCACCAGCAGGTTGCGTGCGTGGGGGCGGGCGTCGAGCAGTTCGGCGTGCTCGGAGCCGGCTTCGTCCATGGCGGACGGGTCTTCGGAAGAAGACGTGTTGCCGGACTCGCTGTTGCCGCCATCGGCCAGTGCGACGGCGAGCGTCGCGACGGTCTGGCGGTCACCCGTCGACGTCACATGGTTGCCGCCGACGAGCCCGTGCGCGAGCACGGCGAAGCCGTAGCACGACAGCATGAAAGCGAGGACGGTAGCGGCAAACCAGCGGGACATGTAGGGGTATTTTACCCGCCGCGAGGGATCGGCTCCGGCGGGCGCGAATTCATCCGACCTGCGCGCACGGGTGTTGCCATCGTCCATCGGGTGGAACGCTGCAGGCAAATTTCGCCGACTACCGGACTTTCGGGGGCGCTTTTACGCTGACGGACATGCATCGGGGGCCATTTTTCCCCGGCATTCAACCTCACAAAGGAAGCCTTCCATGTCCAAGCCCTACACCCGTCTCGACAAGAACGATGTCGCCGTGCTGCTGGTCGACCACCAGACCGGCCTGCTCTCGCTGGTGCGCGACATCGACCCCGACAAGTTCAAGAACAACGTGCTGGCCCTGGCCGATATCGCCAGCTACTTCAAGCTGCCCACGGTGCTGACCACCAGCTTCGAGAACGGCCCCAACGGCCCGCTCGTGCCCGAGCTGAAGGCCCAGTTCCCCGACGCGCCCTACATTCCCCGCCCCGGCCAGATCAACGCCTGGGACAACGAGGACTTCGTCAAGGCCGTGAAGGCCACGGGCAAGAAGCAGCTCCTGATCGCCGGCGTGGTCACCGAGGTCTGCGTGGCCTTCCCGGCGCTGTCGGCGCTGGCCGAGGGCTTCGACGTTTTCGTCGTCACCGATGCGTCGGGCACCTTCAACGATGTGACGCGCCAGGCCGCGTGGGACCGCATGTCGGCCGCCGGCGCGCAGCTGATGTCGTGGTTCGGCGTGGCCTGCGAGCTACACCGCGACTGGCGCAACGACATCGAGGGGCTGGGCACGCTGTTCTCCAACCACATCCCCGACTACCGCAACCTCATCACCAGCTACACGCAGCTGACCCAGGGAAAGTGAGCACGCCATGACCATTCCCAACAACGTTGCCAACTTCAACGGCGCCAAGCCCGTCATCGACCCCGACGATGCCGTGATGCTGCTCATCGACCACCAGAGCGGCCTGTTCCAGACCGTGAAGGACATGCCGATGACCGAGCTGCGTTCCAACGTCACCACGCTGGCCAAGGTCGCGACGCTGGCGAAGATCCCGGTCATCACCACCGCCTCGGTGCCGCAAGGACCGAACGGCCCGCTGATTCCCGAAGTGCACAAGTACGCGCCGCATGCGCAGTACGTGGCGCGCAAGGGCGAGATCAACGCCTGGGACAACCCCGAGTTCGTGGCCGCCGTGAAGGCCACGGGGCGCGGCACGCTGATCATTGCCGGCACCATCACCAGCGTGTGCATGGCCTTCCCGAGCATCGCGGCGGTGCACGAGGGCTACCGCGTGTTCGCGGTGATCGACGCCTCGGGCACGTACTCGAAGATGGCGCAGGAGATCACGCTGGCGCGCGTGGTGCAGGCCGGCGTGGTGCCGATCGACACCGCGGGCGTGTGCTCCGAAGTGCAGAAGACCTGGCACCGCGACGACGCCGCGCAATGGGCCGAGGCCTACAGCGCCGTGTTCCCGCCCTACCAGCTGCTGATCGAGAGCTACATGAAGGCGCAGGAGGTCGTGACGAACAGCGAGCAGCTGGATTCGCAGCGCGCCTGATCTTCCGGGTGCGACACTGACGAAAGCCGCGCCGCACGCGAAACGTGCGGCGCGGCTTTCCTTCTTCTTTCAACGCACGGCAAGGAGCCCCGCATGGACAGTCCCCGCATCCTGATCATTCCCGGCAGCGCCCGCGACGGTTCGCTCAACCGCCGGCTGGCGGCCGTGGCCGCGGCCACCGCGCGCGCGGCGGGCCTGCAGGTGACGGAGATGGACCTGCGCGCGCTGGCGCTGCCCGTGTACGACGGCGACCTCGAGGCCGCCTCGGGCGTGCCGGCCGGCGCGCACGAACTGCGCAGCACCATCGCGGCGAACGACGGCGTGCTGATCGTCACGCCCGAGTACAACGGCTTTCCCACGCCGCTGGTCATCAACGCCTTCAGCTGGCTCTCGCGCATTCCGCCGGGCGACGGCCACGCGGGCGGCCTGGCCGCCACGGCCAACAAGCCGGCTGCGCTGCTGTCGGCCTCGCCCGGGCCGCTGGGCGCGCTGCGCTCGATGAACTTCCTGCGCCAGTACCTGCAGATGGCCTTCGCCATGCTGGTGGCGCCGCAGCAGTTCGCACTCGGGCGCGCGAACGAGGCCTTCGAGGCCGACGGCACGTTGAAGGACGCGCGCGCCGCGCAGTCGGTGCAGAAGGTGGTGGCGGCGCTGGCCGCGCTGGCGACCGCGCTGCCCACGCCACGCTGACCTGCCCAGGGCGGCGTTCGTGCTGTCGCGCGAACGACCGTCCCGATCCGCATCGCGACGTATCTTCGACCGCACATTGGAAGAAGGACGAGACGACATGCAATTCGAATTCACGCCCCGGGTGCTCGCGCTGCGCGCCGAGCTGCTCAAGTTCATGGACGAGCACGTCTACCCGAACGAGAAGCGCCGCGAGGAAGAGCTGGCCGCCAACGCCCGCGCCGGCCGCCCGTATGCCGAGCTGCCGATGATGGCCGGCCTGAAGGCCAAGGCGCGCGAGCGCGGCCTGTGGAACCTGTTCCTGCCCGAGTCGGAACACGGCCCGGGCCTGAGCAATGTCGAGTACGCGCCGCTGTGCGAGATCATGGGCCGGCGCTACTGGTGCGCCGAGATCTTCAACTGCTCCGCGCCCGACACCGGCAACATGGAAGTGCTGGCGCGCTACGGCACGAAGGCGCAGCAGGAACGCTGGCTCACGCCGCTGCTGGCCGGCGAGATCCGCTCGTCGTTCGCGATGACCGAGCCCGAGGTGGCCTCCAGCGACGCCACCAACATCCGCTGCAGCATTCGCCGCGAAGGTGACGAGTACGTCATCAACGGGCGCAAGTGGTACATCACCGGCGCCATGAACGAGCGCTGCGAGATCTTCGTGCTGATGGGCAAGACCGACCCCGACAACGCCGACCGCCACAAGCAGCAGTCGATGGTGCTCGTGCCCAAGAACACGCCCGGCATCACCATCGTGCGCGACATGCAGCTGCTGGGCATGTACGACCCGCCCTTCGGCCACCCCGAGATCGTGTTCGACAACGTGCGCGTGCCGGTCGAGAACATCCTGCTGGGCGAGGGCCGCGGCTTCGAGATCGCGCAAGGCCGCCTCGGCCCCGGACGCATCCACCACTGCATGCGCGCCATCGGCATGGCCGAGGCCGCGCTGGAGCTGATGTGCCAGCGCCTCGTGTCGCGCGTGGCCTTCCACAAGCCGCTGTCGGAACAGGGCGTGTGGCGCGAGCGCATTGCCGAGTCGCGCATGCTGATCGAGCAGTCGCGCTGGATGGTGCTCAACGCCGCCTACCGCATGGACACCGTGGGCAACAAGGTCGCGGCGAAAGAGATCGCGATGATCAAGGTGCTCACGCCGAACAACTGCGTGAAGGTGATCGACTGGGCCATGCAGGCCTTCGGCGCCATGGGCCTGAGCCAGGACACGCTGCTCACGCACTTCTACGCCTACGAACGCCACCTGCGCGTGGCCGACGGCCCCGACGAAGTGCACCGCAACGCGATCGCGAAGCAGGAGCTGGCGGCGTACCAGTAGCGGCAACGCCGCCGCGAGCGCGTCAGTCGACGCGTTTCGCGCGCTCCAGCATGGCATGCAGCAGCACGTTGCAGCCGGCCGTCAGGTGGTCGGGCTGCGCGTCCTCGATCTCGTTGTGGCTGATGCCGTCCTTGCAGGGCACGAAGATCATGCCGGCCGGTGCGAGCCGCGCGGCATAGATCGCGTCGTGGCCCGCGCCCGAGACCACATCCATGGTCGAGTAGCCAAGCCTTTCGGTCGCGCGGCGCACCGCGTCCACGCAATCGGGGTGAAACGGGCAGGGCGGAAAGTACGACACGCGCTCGATCGTCACGCCCAACCCGGTTTCGCGCCCCGTGCGATCGACGCAGGCGAGGATCTCGCCGTGCATGCGGTCGAGCAATTCGCCGCTCACGTTGCGCAGGTCGACCGAGAACTTCACCTCGCCCGGAATCACGTTGCGGCTGTTCGGGTGCACCTGCACCATGCCGACCGTGCCGCGCCCGTAGGGCGGGTAGCGCAGCCCGATGGCCACCACCTCCTGCATGATCCGCGTCGCCACCTGCAGCGCGTCGCGACGCAGGTGCATCGGCGTAGGGCCCGCATGCGCCTCCATGCCGGTGACGACGCAGTCGTACCACGAGAGGCCGAGCACCGCCGGCACCACGCCGATGACCTTGTCCGCATCTTCCAGCACAGGCCCCTGCTCGATGTGCGCTTCGAAGTAGGCCCCGATGGGGTGGTCGCCCGGCGCCTGGTCGCCGATGTAGCCGATGCGTTCCAGCTCTTCGCGCACCGTCTTGCCCTCGGTGTCCTTCGCGGCGTAGGCGTGCTCCAGGCTGAAGGCGCCGCAGAACACGCCCGAGCCCATCATCACCGGCACGAAGCGCGAGCCTTCCTCGTTCGTCCAGAACGCGACCTCGATGGGTGCCTCGGTGCGAATGCCCTGGTCGTTCAGCGTGCGCACCACCTCCAGCGCCGACAGCACGCCGTAGTTGCCGTCGAACTTGCCGCCGGTGGGCTGCGTGTCGATGTGGCTGCCCGACACGATGGGCGGCAGCGCGGGGTTGCTGCCTTCGCGGCGCATGAAGACGTTGCCGATCTTGTCGACCGTGATGCTCAGCCCCGCTTCCTTGCCCCACGACACCACGAGGTCGCGGCCCTGCTTGTCGAGGTCGGTCAGCGCCAGCCGCTTGACGCCGCCCTTGGGGGTGGCGCCGATGCGCGCCAGTTCCATCAGCGAGTTCCACAGGCGCTCGCCGTTGATCGTCAGCACCTGCGTGTCCACTGCTGCATTCATGTATGACTCCTTGGGGGTTCAGCGCGCCACGGCCGTGGGCGCGTGCTGCTGTTTGAAGCGTTCGAGCGCGGTGAACATCGGCGCGAAGGGCGGGCGCTTGAGGTAGCGGCCGGTGCCCGGCTCGGCGTGCAGGTCGCCGTCGCGCCAGACCCAGCGGCCTGCGCTCACGGTGTGCCTGGGCACGCCGGTCACCTGGCGGCCTTCGAAGATGTTGAAGTCGCTCTTCGAGTGCTGCGTCTTCACCGACAGCGTCTTGGTGGCCTTCGGGTCCCAGACCACGATGTCGGCGTCGGCACCGGCCTGGATCACGCCCTTGCGCGGGTACAGGTTGAACAGCTGCGCCGCGTTGGTGGAGGTGACGCGCACGAACTCCGAGGGCGTGAGCCGGCCGGCGTTGACGCCCGCATCCCACAGCACGGCCATGCGCTCCTCGACGCCGCCGCAGCCGTTGGGGATCTTCGTAAAGTCGTCGCGGCCGGCCGCCTTCTGCTCGGCGCAGAAGGTGCAGTGGTCGGTGGCCGTGGTGTGCAGGTTGCCGCCCTGCAGGCCGCGCCACAGCATGGCCTGGTTCTCGCGCGAACGGAAGGGCGGGCTCATCACGTGGGCGGCGGCGCGTGCGAAGTCGGGGTCGCGGTAGGCGCTTTCGTCGACCACCAGGTGGCCGGCCAGCACTTCGCCGTACACGCGTTGGCCGCGCGCGCGGGCACGGGTGATGGCGTCGAGCGCTTCGCCGCACGACACGTGCACCACGTAGATCGGCACGCCCAGCACATCGGCGATGGCAATGGCGCGGTTGGCCGCCTCGGCCTCGACCATCGGCGGGCGCGACAGTGGATGGCCCTCGGGGCCGCGAATGCCCTGTGCCAGCAGTTGCTGCTGCAGCATCGCGACCAGCTCGCCGTTCTCCGCATGCACCGTCGGCATGGCGCCGAGTTCCAGCGAGCGCTGGAAGCTCTTCACCAGGATCTCGTCGTCGGCCATGATCGCGTTCTTGTAGGCCATGAAGTGCTTGAAGCTGTTCACGCCGTGCTCGTGCACCAGCGTGCCCATGTCCTTGTGCACGCTGTCGTTCCACCAGGTCACGGCCACATGAAAGCTGTAGTCGCCGGCGGATTTCTCGGCCCAGCCGCGCCACATGCGAAAGGCGTCCATCAGCGACTGCTGCGGATCGGGAATCACGAAGTCGATGATGCTGGTGGTGCCGCCGGCCAGGCCGGCCGCCGTGCCGCTGAAGAAGTCGTCGGCCGCCACGGTGCCCATGAAGGGCAGCTGCATGTGGGTGTGCGGGTCGATGCCGCCGGGCATCACGTAGGCGCCGCCGGCGTCGATCACCTCGGCGCCCGCCGGCACCTGCAGGTCGGTGCCGACCTGGAGGATCTTGTCCCCCTGGCAGAGCACGTCGGCACGGTGCTCGGCATCGGCGTTGACCACCGTGCCACCGCGAATGAGAACGGTCATGGCGTGGGTTCCTTTTCTTTCTTGTGTCAGCTGGGGTTCTTGAGGGGCGGGGCCAGGCCCTGAAGCTGCGGCGCGCGCGCCTTCATCAGCCCCATGTAGACCACGGCCGACAGCACCACGCCGACGAACCAGGCGTAGGTGTAGATCGTCTTGAAGAACTCGGGCATCGACGGCACGGCCGACGGAAAGGCGGCGTTGAGGAAGCCGGGGATGTTCGGCAGCACGCCGACCACGAAGGCGACGATGGCCGCCATATTCCAACCGTTGCCGTAGCTGTAGGCGCCGGTCTCTCGGTAGAGCGCCTCGACGTCCAGCTCCTTGCGGCGAATCAGGTAGTAGTCGGCGATCAGGATGCCTGCCACCGGCCCCAGCAGCGCCGAGTAGCCGATGAGCCAGGTGAAGATGTAGCCCTGCGTGGTCTCCAGCACCTTCCACGGCATCATGACGATGGCGATGCCGGCCGTGATGTAGCCGCCCGTGCGGTACGAAATTTTCTTCGGGTTGAGGGCCGAGAAATCGTAGGCCGGGCCCACGAGATTGGCCGCCAGGTTCACGCTCACCGTGTCGATCAGCAGGATGATGAGCGCGATCAGCACCGCGGCGCCGGTCATGCGGCTGGCCAGGTCCACCGGGTCCCACAGCGCCTTGCCGTAGATGACCACGGTGGCCGAGGTGACCATCACCGCCATCATCGCGAGCAGGCCCATGGGCGCGGGCAGGCCGATCACCTGGCCCACCACCTGGTCGCGCTGCGAGCGCGAGAAGCGCGTGAAGTCGGGGATGTTCAGTGCCAGCGTGGCCCAGAAGCCGACCATGGCCGTGAGCGACGGCCAGAACACGGCCCAGAACATGCCGGCCTTCTTGCCGCCGGCCTCGAACTGCGAAGGCTGGTCGAAGATCGGGCCCAGGCCGCCCGCGCGCTGCACGGCCCAGTAGAGCAGGGCGATGCACACGATGATCTTGAGCGGCGCGGTGTACGTTTCGAGCCGGCGGATCGACTCGATGCCGTGCACCACGAAGTACAGCTGGATGGCCCAGAAGATCAAAAAGCACACGAGTTGCGCGCCGTTGATGCCGAGCATCGGCAGCTTGTCGCCGCCCAGCGGCTGGCCCATGAGCACGCCGACCAGCGTGTAGATCATCTGGCCGCCGAACCAGGTCTGGATGCCGTACCAGCCGCAGGCCACGATGGCGCGCAGCAAGGCGGGCAGCCGCGCCCCGCGCGTGCCGAACGAGGCGCGCGCCATCACCGCATACGGAATGCCGTACTTCGCGCCGGCGTGGCCGATGAGCAGCATCGGCACCAGCACGATGGCGTTGCCGAGGAACACGGTCAGCACCGCCTGCCCCCACGACATGCCGCCCTCGATCAGGCTGGCCGCCAGCATGTAGGCGGGGATGCACATCACCATGCCCACCCAGAGCGCGGCGAAGTGGTACCAGCGCCACGTTCGCTGTGCCAGCGTGGTGGGCGCCAGGTCCTCGTTCCAGAGGTTTGCGGCGGGTGCGCCGCCGTGCTGTGGGGTCGTCATGTGGGTTGTCTCCTGCACGTGTGTCGTGTTTTTTGCCGTGTTGTCGTTCCCCTCCTGCCGCCGCCCGGTCTGCGCCGGGCTTCGTCATTCATGCATGCGCTCAGGCAGGGCTGCCGGTGCGCATCGGGTTGTTGGGGTGCGTGGTCCAGTTGGCGTAGTGGCCGACCACCGGGTGGCCGGTGCGCGCGTCCGTCTCGCCGGCCTTCAGCGTGCGCATCGACAGCGCGCCGGGCACCGGGCAGATCGACACGCACAGGTTGCAGCCCACGCACTCTTCTTCCTTCACCTCGAAGAAGCGCATGCCGTCCTTGGTGGCGCTGATGGCCTGGTGCGAGGTGTCTTCGCACACCACGTGGCAGCGGCCGCACTGGATGCACAGGTCCTGGTGGATCACGGCCTTGTCGACGTGATTCAGGTTCAGCTGCTGCCAGTCGGTGATGCTGCCGACCGCACGGCCGCGCAGTTGTTCCAGGTTGGCGTAGCCCTTCTGGTCCATGAAGTTCGAGAGGCCGTCGCACAGGTCCTGCACGATCTTGAAGCCGTAGACCATGGCGGCGGTGCACACCTGCACCGAGCCGCTGCCCAGCGCGATGAACTCGGCGGCGTCGCGCCAGGTCGAGACGCCGCCGATGCCCGAGATCGGCAGGCCCGCCGTCTGCGGGTCGCGCGCGATCTCGGCCACCATGTGCAGCGCGATCGGCTTGGCGCCAGGGCCGCAGTAGCCGCCGTGCGAGCCCTTGCCGTCGGTGTGCGGAAACATCGCCATCGCGTCCAGGTCGACGCCCATGATCGAGTTGATGGTGTTGATGAGGCTCACCGCGTCGGCGCCGCCTTTCTTCGCGGCGCGCGCGGCGGGGCGGATGTCGGCCACGTTGGGCGTGAGTTTCACGATCACCGGCAGCTTCGAGTAGTGCTTGCACCATTCGGCCACCATCTGGATGTACTCGGGCACCTGGCCCACGGCCGCGCCCATGCCGCGTTCGCTCATGCCGTGCGGGCAGCCGAAGTTCAGCTCGATGCCGTCGCAGCCGGTGTCCTCGACCATGGGCAGGATGTTCTTCCAGGCCTCTTCGGTGCAGGGCACCATGATCGAGGCCACCAGCGCGCGGTCGGGCCAGTTGCGCTTGACGCGCGTCATCTCTTCCAGGTTGGTGCGCAGCGGGCGGTCGGAGATCAGCTCGATGTTGTTGAAGCCCGTCACGCGGCGGTCGGCCGCATACGACACGGCGTAGCGTGGGCCGTGCACGTTGACCACGTTCGGGTCTTCGCCCACGGTCTTCCAGACCACGCCGCCCCAGCCGGCCTCGAAGGCGCGGACCACGTTGATCTCCTTGTCGGTGGGCGGCGCCGAGGCCAGCCAGAAAGGGTTGGGGCTGCGGATGCCCACGAAGTCGATGCTCAGGTCTGCCATGTGAATTGCTCCTGTCGCGGCAAGGCGCGCACGGATGGAATGAGAGGAAAGTAAGGTCGGTGCGGTCGCGTCAGGCGGCGCGCAGGTGGCGGTCGATGGACAGCGCGGCCTGCTTGCCGTCTTCCACCGCCTCGACCGTGAGGTCGCGCCCGCCGAAGCGCGCGTCGCCGCCGGCCCAGACCTTCGGGAGCGAGCTGCGGCACTCGGCATCGGTGCTGATGCGCCCGCCCTGCAGCTGCACGCCGCTGTCTTCCAGCGCGGTCGCGACAAAGCTCTGGCCGATGGCGCACAGCACCATGTCGGCCTGCAGCGCGAGCGCTTCGCCGGTCTCGACCAGCTTGCCGTCGACGAACGCGGTGCGCGCGAAGTCGATGCCGCGCAGCACGCCGCCCTTGGCGCGCAGGGCCTTGGGCGCGGCCCAGTGGATGATGCGCACGCCGTTCTCCTTGGCCCAGCTCTGTTCGTCGACCGAAGCGCCCATGGCTTCGGCGCCGCGGCGGTAGACGATGCTCACGTCTTCCGCGCCCAGCTTGCGCGATTGCACGGCCGCGTCCACGGCGGTCATGCCGCCGCCGATCACCACCACATGGCGGCCGATGGCCACGTCGGCCGGCGATGCGGCCTGGCGCAGTTCGGCGATGAAGTCCACCGCATCGCGCACGCCGCTCTGCTCGCCCAGGCCCAGCGTGTTCACGCCCGCAAGGCCCAGGCCGAGGAACACCGCGTCGTAGTCGCTGGCGAGTGCATCGAGGTGCAGCTCGCGGCCCAGCGCCTGGTTGTTGCGCACCTCGATGCCGCCCACCGACAGCAGCCACTCGATCTCGCGTTGCGCGAAGTCGTTCACCGTCTTGTAGCTGGCCAGGCCGTATTCGTTCAGGCCGCCCAGCTTGGGGCGCGCATCGAACAGCATCACCTGGTGGCCCAGCACCGCGAGGCGGTGCGCGCAGGCCAGGCCGGCCGGGCCCGCGCCGACGACGGCAATGCGCTTGCCCGTGTCGGCCGCGCGCACGAAGAGCGGGGCGCCAGGTGCCTCGAAGAAGGCATCGGTCGCATGGCGCTGCAGCAGGCCGATCTTGACCGGCTTGCTCTCGTTGCTGTTGCGCACGCAGGCCTGCTCGCACAGCACCTCGGTCGGGCACACGCGGGCGCACATGCCGCCCAGCGGGTTCTCTTCGAGGATGGTGCGCGCCGCGCCGCGCAGGTTGCCGTCGGCGATGCGGCGGATGAAGGTCGGGATGTCGATGCCCGTGGGGCAGGCCGTCTGGCAGGGCGCGTCGAAGCAGTAGTAGCAGCGCTCGGCTTCGATGTTGGCCTGCACCACGTTCAGCGGCGGGTGGGCGTCGCAGAAGTTCTTGGCGTACTGCGCGGGGTCGAGACGGCCGGCGCGCACATCGGAGGCAATGTGCGCGCTGGGCGCGACGGGATTCATCGTGCTGCTCATGGGCTTTCAAGCTCCAGGTCGTGGTGGGGTAACCGTGTGCGACATGAGAGATCGAGCTCTCATGAAGTTTGACCAAGTGGTCGAATGTCGCGATGATTCAGCAAACGAGGGGTGCCGCCCATACACAGTTGGCGCGGCGAACGAGAAAGTGTTTGCCGCCGCCGACCATGCTGTTTGGCGCACTGCCCAGCACAGTTCCCAAGGGCAAACCCTGTCCAGGCGGGCCCCATGTGTGTCGAAGGAGACCCGGTGATGCAGAGTTCAAGCAACGCATCGGTGCTGCGCCAGCCGGCGCAGGCCGGTGCCGGTTGGATGCAGGGCCTGATGGGCGACATGGACGAAGCCGCGCCCGGCCTCGGGCTGGCGCAGCGCCTCGTGGTGGGTGTCGAGCTGCGCGTCATCGACGGGCGCCTGGCGCCCGGCACCAAGATGCCTTCGGTGCGCGCGCTGGCCGGCAAGCTGGGCATCAGCACCTTCACCGTCACCGAGTCGTACAGCGCCTTGCGCGCGCGCTCGGTGCTGGCCTCGCGGCCGGGCAGCGGCTACTACGTGCTGCACCGGCCGGCGCCCGCGCCGGACGCTGAGGCAGCGCCCGCGGCCGAAGCGCATGCGGACCCCGACAGGCCGCCACCGGCCGAATACCGTGGCGACGAACTGGTGCGCGAGGCCATGCGCCGCGTGGCCCGGGCGACCCCCGAATGGGACGACGGCGCCAGGCCCGGGCTCGGACTGGCGCGGCTGCGCGAGCGCATCGCCGCACGCCATCGCACCGAGCTGCCGGCACTCGGTCCGCAGCAGGTGATGACCGCCGCCGGCAGCCTCGGCGCCGCGATGTGCCTGTTGCAGGCCTGGACCGCGCCCGGCGATGCGGTGCTGATCGAGTCGCCCGCGTCGCGCCAGCTGCGCCGGTTGATCCACACGCTGGGCCGGCGCACGCTGGAAGTGCCGCGCCGCGGCGGCTGCCTCGACATTGCCGCACTCGACGAGCAGGCCGCGTTGCTGCCCGTGGAGGGCCGGCGCCGGCTGCTGTTCGTGTCGACGGCCGTGTCCAATCCGCTGGGCGTGTGCATGACGCCGCAAGGCGCGCACCAGGCGCTGCAGGCCGCCGAGCGGCACGACCTGCGCGTCATCGAGCTGGACGCCTGGCGCGGGCTCTCGCCGCTGCAGGCGCCCAGCCTGGCGGCCATGGACGGCCTGCAGCGCGTGGCCCAGGTCGGCAGCGTCTCGGCGACGCTCTCGGCCCGCCTGCGGCTCGCGCATGTGCTGTTGCCGCAGCGCTGGACCGACGACCCCGCGCTGCGCTGCCTGCACACCACGCTCGGGCCGAGCGAGTTCGAAGAACGCGTGGCCTGCGAAGTGCTGGCCGACGCCGGCCACGCGCGCTTCCTGCAGCGGCTCAACACGTCCTTGAAGATCGCCGGCGAGCGCACCCTGTCGCTGTTGACCGGCGCGGGCCTGCAGGCACTGTGCGTGCCCGATGGCGGACCGTTTCTCTGCGCCGGCTGGCCGGCCGGCAGCGAGCCGCGACCGTCGAGCGATGCGGTGTTGCAGGAGGCCCGCAAGCAGGGCCTGCCACTCACCGCCGCTGCCGACTTCTGCACCACGCCGCAACCCTTCGCGTGGTTCCGATTCAACGTGGCGCAGTGCGGCGACGAGCGGCTGGTGCGCTTCCTGGCGCGGATCAGGCACCCATGAGCGTGGCGCCACGTCCCCCCGCGGTGAAGCGCCAGGCGCGCCGCCAGAACCTGGAGAGCGCCATCCTCGCGGTGGCGCAGGAGCGCTTTGCGCTGCACGGCTATGGCGGCGTGTCGGTCGACGACATCGCGGCCGATGCGGGCGTGTCCAAGCAGAGCCTGCTGTATTACTTTCCCTCGAAGAAGGCGCTGTACCGGCGCGTCTTCAACGACGTGCTCGATTCGTGGCTGTCGAACCTGAACAGCCTCGCCGATGCGGACCTCGATCCGCATGCGGCGCTGGAGCGCTACGTCACGCAGAAGCTCAAGTTCTCCTACGACCACCCGTCGGGCTCGCGCCTGTTCGCGCAGGAAATCATCTCGCAGGCGCCGCAGTGTGCCGACGACATCCAGGCCAAGCTGGTGCCCGCCTTTCGCGCCGAGGCGGCCGTGCTGCAACGCTGGATGGCGGGCGGCGACATCGACCCGCTGCCGGTGCCGCACCTGCTCTTCACGCTCTGGGCCATGACCCAGACCTACGCCGACTTCGCCTGGCAGATGCGGATGCTGCTCGGCAAGCAGGCGCTGGAGCCGGAAGATTTCGACCAGGCGCGCGAGACGATCATGCGGATGCTGGAAGGGGCGCTGGGCTTGTCGCGGCCCGCGACGTCGGCGGTGGTGGCAAGCCCGCCGTGGAACGGCTGAGCGCCGCTTCCACCAGCGGCCAGGGCGTTCAATGCGCCGCGTCGGCCGGCGCTTCCCACGCGAAGCCGACGCCATACACCGACCGAATCCAGTCGTGCGCGGGCGTCACCGCGCCGAGCTTGCGGCGCAGGTTCTTCACGTGGCTGTCGATGGCGCGCTCGGTCACGTCCACCGTGTCGTCGTAGGCCAGCTCCAGCAGCCGGGCACGCGAGAAGATGCGGCCCGGGTGCCGCGACAGCACCTGCAGCAGCCCGAACTCGCGGCGCGTGAGGTTCAGCGGCGTGCCGTCGAGCGAGGCGCGCCAGTGCACGTCGTCGAGCACCAGCCCCAGTGCATCGCCAGGCGCGACCTGCGCCGCCACGGCCGGCGCGGTGCGGCGCAGCACCGCGCGCACGCGCGCCACCAGCTCGCGCGGCGAGAAGGGCTTGCACACGTAGTCGTCAGCGCCCAGCTCCAGGCCGAGCAGGCGGTCGACCTCCTCGATGCGCGCGGTGAGCATGATGATCGGGTGCGCCGTGTGCTCGCGCGCGCGGCGCAGCACCTCGATGCCATCGAGGCGCGGCAGCATGATGTCGAGCAGCGTGAGGTCGGGCGGCGCGGCGACGATGCGTTCGAGCGCGCTCTGCCCGTCGGCGAAGTGCTCGGTGTCGTAGCCGGCGTGGCGCAGGTAGTCCTGCACCACGGAGGCGATGTCGAATTCGTCTTCGACGATCACGATGCGTGTCATGCGGAAGCCGCCAGGGGTAGGGTGATCGTCATGCGCAGCCCGCCCAGCGGCGAGGGCGCCGCCTCGATGCTGCCGCCGTGCGCCTCGATGGTCGCGCGGCAGATCGACAGGCCCAGGCCCGAGCCGCCCAGCGCGCGGCTGCGCGAGGTTTCGCCGCGGAACAGGCGGTCGAAGAGGCGCGGAATCTCTGCCTCGGGCACGCCCGGCGCGCTGTCGTCGAACACCAGCGTGAGGCAGTGGCCCGTCCATGCGCCTTCGACGCTCACGCCGATGCGCAACTGGCCGCCGGCATCGGTGTAGGCCAGCGTGTTCTCCAGCAGGTTCATGAAGACCTGGTGCAGCCGGTGCGCGTCGCCGTCGATCACCGGCTGGGCCGAGGCGGCGATGCGGTCGAGGGCGTCGCGGTCGAGCGCGATGCCGCGCTGCGCGAAGCGGTCGCGCGTGTGGTCGAGCGCCTCCTTGAGCAGCGATAGCGGGTACACCGGCGCCTTCAGCAGGTCGCTCTGGGGCTCGCGCATGCTGCTGCGCAGGTCGTCGACCAGCTGGCCGAGGCGGATCACCTGGCGGTGCATGCGCAGCGCGGTGCGTTCGTCGAAGCTGCGCACGCCGTCCTGCAGCGCCTCGATCTCCGCGCGCATGGCCGCCAGCGGCGTGCGCAGCTCGTGCGCCGCATCGGCCAGCCAGGCGCGGCGCGAGGCCTCGGCCGTGTCCAGGCGCTGCGCCATGTCGTTGAAGGTCTTGCCCAGCAGCGCAAGCTCGTCCGAGCCGTGGACCGCCACGCGCGTCGAGAGCCGCCCGCGCGCCACGTCCTGCGCGGCCTGCGTGAGCGCGTCGATCGGCTGGAACCAGCGGCGCGCCAGCAACCACGACAGCACGAGCGCAAAGGCCAGGCCGCACAGCCCGGTGAGCGCGATCACGCCGGACTGCCGCGCGAGAAAGGCGCGGTCGGCCTCGCTCTCCAGGCCCTGCATCGGCGCGAGCGCGAGGTAGCCGACGACGGTGCGCCCGTGGCGGATCGGCCGGCGCGCGGCGTTCTCCGGGTCGATGGTCGCGCCGACCACGAGCGCGCCGTGGGCGTCGAGCACGGCGAGGCGGCGGAAGATCGAGTCGGGCGGGCCGGCCAGGCCGGGAAAGAAGCCCGGGGGCGGCATCAGGAAGCGGCGGGGCAGCAGGTCGAGCTGCGGCGGCGTAGGTGGGGGCGAGGCGGTGGGCGAGATGCCGGAGGAGGACTCTGCCTGCGGCGTGCCGTCACCGGGCGTGCCAGGCATGCGGCGCTCGTACCAGGGCGGCAGCCGCCGGTCGTCGGGCGTGGCGGCGCCGTCGATCACCATCGCCGACTGGCCCAGCTGCAGGCGGTGCCAGGCGTCGTCGTTGTCGCGCAGTTTCTTCCAGTCGCCGTTGGCGGTGTAGTGCTTCAGCAGGAGCTGCGAGAGCCAGTCCATGCGGCGGATCTCGATCTCGGCCACGTAGGCGCCCAGGCCCCGCTGCAGCGCGACGATCGAGAAGCCCACGAAGCTCAGCAGCAGCACGATCAGCAGGGCGGCCAGGGCCAGGAAGATCTTGCGGGAGAGGGTCAGGCGCGGCATGGGCTCGGCGGCGGGGGCATGGCCGCATTCTGCGGCATGCGTTTCGGGGGCGGGGATGGCATGGGCAAGCCGCCGATCTTGGCGCCCGATTGGGGAGGAATCTGGGAGACGCGCTCTCCCGTGCCTCTCCCACATTTCTCCCGATTCGGATCGCACGATGCCCGCCATGACACCGGACACGCACCGCGCCCCTCCCACCTCCGCCTTCCGCGCACTGGCCGTCGTCGCGCTCGCCTGGGTCCCGCCGGGGCATGCCGCGCCGCCGTCCACGCCCCCGGGCGACGCCGACACCGACCTGCTGCTGTTCCTGTTGGCCGCGCTGTTCTGGGTCGTCGCGCATGTGTGGACGCTGCTCGTGGTCTGGGCCGAGGCGCGGGCCTCTGGCGCACAGGCTCCGGCGAAGACGGGGGAGGTGGCCCATGGCCGGTGAAGCGATCGGGCGCCGGGGCCTGCTGGCTGCGATCGGTGCGGCCGGCCTGGGCGCGTCCGCACCCGGGGCCGCCGCAGCAGCGCAGAAGCTCCCGCTGACCGCCCAGACCACCGAGGGCCCGTACTACCTGGACCTCGCGAATTTCCGCACCGACCTGACCGACGGCCGCGAGGGCGTGCCGCTCGATGTGCGCCTGCGCGTGCTCGATGCCGCCGGGCGCCCGCTGCGCGGCCTGCGCACCGACCTGTGGCACTGCGACGCGCAGGGCAACTACTCGGGCTTCGGCGGGCAGGGCGACGACCGCACGCGCGGCTTCGAAGGCCAGGCCTTCCTGCGCGGCAGCCAGCGCACCGACCGCGACGGCCAGGCCGTGTTCGCCACGCTCTACCCGGGCTGGTACGCGGGGCGCACCACGCACATCCACGTCAAGGTGCACCACCGCGAGCGCGCCGTGCTCACGACGCAGTTCTTCTTGCCCGATGCGCTCAGCGAGTTCCTCTACACGCAGGTCTCCAGCTACCAGCGCGCGCGGTTGCGCGACACGCTCAACAGCGCCGACGGCATCGCGCTGCGGGCCGGCGACACGGTGCTGGGCGCGGTGCGCGAGGAGGGCCGGCGCTACGTCGCGCTGCTCACGCTGGTGGTCGACCCCACCGCGCGCCCGGTGACCGAGCGCCCGCCGCCGCCCGGCAGGGGCCCCATGCCGATGGGCGGCTTGCGGCCGATGCGCCCGCGCGCGCTCGATGGCATCGCCCGCATCCGCGCGCTGGTGCCGCCGCGCACGGAAGGCTGAGCGGTGTTGCGCATGCCGCTCCCGTCCGTTGCGCCAGCCGATGGGCGCGCCACGTTGCGCGCGCTGGCCCACACCTGTGCGGGCGGCCTGGCCTTGTGCAGCCTGGCGCTGGGCATCAGCGTCGCGGCACGCGGCGCCTGCGTGGAGGCGCGACAGGCGGCAGTGCGCAATGCCAGCCTGTCGACGCTGGCGCCGATCATGCAAAAGCGCAGCGAAGGCCGCACATCGCGCGGCCACGGCCCGTGCAAGGCCAGGCCGGCCCTCAGCCCGGCCGCTGCGCGAAGCTGAACCCCACGCCGTAGACCGAACGGATCCAGCCGTGCGAGGGCGACACGGCCGCGAGCTTGCGCCGCAGGTTCTTGATGTGCCCGTCGACCGCGCGCTCGTTCACGTCCAGCGCCTCGGGAAACGCCGCTTCGAGCAGCCTGGCGCGCGTGAACACGCGCCCCGGTTCGCGCGACAGCGCGCGCAGCAACAGCAGCTCGCGGCGCGTGAGCGCCAGGGCCCGGCCCTCCAGCCATGCATGGCCCATCGCGCTGTCGAAGGCCACGGCCGGCGAGGCCATGCCCACGCTCAGGTCGGGCGGCGCGCGCCGGCGCAGCACCGTGTGCACGCGCGCCACCACCTCGCGCGGCGAGAAGGGCTTGCAGACATAGTCGTCGGCGCCCAGGTCGAAGCCGCGCAGCCGGTCGGCCTCGTGCGCGCGCGCCGTCAGCACGATGATCGGGTGGTCGCTGCGCGCGCGCACCTGCGCGATCACCTGCAGCCCGTCGATGCGCGGCAGCACCACGTCGAGCAGCGTGAGCGCCGGCGGCGCATGCAGGATGCGGTCGAGCGCGGCGGCGCCGTCGCCGAGCTGCTCCACCTCGTGGCCCGCGCGCTGCAGCGGGCCCAGCAGCAGCGACGCGATGTCGCGCCCGTCTTCCACCAGCAGGATGCGGCTCATGGCGCGTGCGGTCCGGTTCAGAAGGACGTGCCGATCTGGAACTGGAAGCGCTGCGTGCGGTCGGCCGCGATGCCGTTGGCCGTGTCCTCCTTCTGGTAGACGATCGGCACCGCATACGCCAGGCGCAGCGGGCCCAGCGGCGAGATCCAGCTGATGCCCAGGCCGGCCGAGGCGCGCAGGCGGTTCTGCGCCTTCCACTGTGCGTCGGTCATGCTGGCCGTGCGTTCGGCGAACACGTTGCCCGCATCGAAGAAGGTGTACAGGCGCAGCGACTTGTCGTTGCCCGCGCCGGGGAAGGGCGTGGTCAGCTCCATGTTGAAGATCGCCTTGCGCGTGCCGCCCAGCGAACCGCCGGTGACCGCGTCGGTCGGGCCCAGCGAGTTCTGCTCGAAGCCGCGGATCGAGCCCAGACCGCCCGCATAGAAGTTCTTGAAGATCGGAAAGCTGCTGCCGCCCAGCGCCTTCGCATAGCCGAGCTGGCCGTTGAAGGCCAGCGTGTACTGCTTGGACAGCGGCACGTACTGCTGGTACTGGTAGTTGGTCTTCAGGTAGCGCAGTTCGCTGCCCACGCCCAGCTCGAGGTTGGCGCTTTGCAGGCGCCCGCGCGTGGGCACCAGCGCGCTGTCGCGGTCGTCGCGCGACCAGCCCACGGTGGCCGGGATGCCCACCACGTTCCTGCCCGCGCACACCACGCTCGGCGCGGTGCCGGTGCACTGGAAGTAGTCGAGGTAGGCCTGCGGCGTGGCCGTGTAGACATACGAGCCGTTGACCAGCGTGTACGAGCCGTTGGTGCCCGGCGTGAACGAGTAACGCTCCACGCCGATGCCCAGGTACACCGTGTCCAGCTCGTTCACCGGCAGCCCGAAGCGCACCGAGCCGCCGTCGCTCGCGAGCTTGTAGTTGCCGTCGGCCTCGTAGTAGGGCCGCGTGGTGGTGTGGAACAGGTTGAAGGTGCGCGAGATGCCGTCCTTCGTGAAGTACGGGTCGGTGGCCGTGAGCGACACCGAGCGGTTGTACGAGCTGGTGTTGACCTGCAGCCCCAGGTAGTTGCCCGAGCCGAACACGTTCTCCTGCGTGATGCCGAAGCTCAGCGAGATCTTGTCGGTCGACGAGTAGCCCGCGCCCAGCTGCAGCGAGCCCGTGGGCTTCTCGGCCACGGTGACGTTCAGGTCGACCTGGTCGTTGCTGCCCGGCACTTCGGCGGTCTCGACGTTCACCTCGGTGAAGAAGCCCAGCCGGTCGACGCGGTCGCGCGAGAGCCTGATCTTCGTGCCGTCGTACCAGGCGCCTTCGTACTGGCGGAACTCGCGCCGGATCACCTCGTCGCGCGTGCGCGCATTGCCGCCGATGTTCAGCCGCCGCACATAGGCGCGCCGCCCGGGTTCGGCGTTCAGCACCATCACGACGCGGCGCCGGGCGCGGTCGATCTCGGGCTCGCTTTTCACGCGCGCGAAGGCGTAGCCGAAGGTGCCGAAGTGGTCGGCAAAGGCCTTGGTGGTGGCCGCCACGTCCTCGCCGTTGTAGGGCGCGCCGGGGCGCACGGTGACGAGCGACTTGAACTCGTCCTCACGCCCCAGGTAGTTGCCCGCCAGCTTCACGCCCGCCACCGCGAACTTCTCGCCCTCGCTGATGTTCACCGTGAGCTCCAGCGTCTGCCGGTCGGGCGAGATCGCGACCTGCGTCGACTCGATGCGGAACTCGAGGTACCCGCGCGTCAGGTAGAACGCGCGCAGCGTTTCCAGGTCGGCGTCGAACTTGGCGCGCGCGTACTGGTTCGACTTCGTGTACCACGCCAGCCAGCCACCGCTGTCCTGGTCGAACAGGTCGAGCAGCGTGCGTTCATCGAAAGCCTGCTGGCCCACCACGCGCACCCGCGTGATGCGCGCCGGCTCGCCCTCGGTCACGCTGAACGTGAGGTTGACGCGGTTGCGCTCCAGCGGCGTGACCGTGGTGACCACCTGCGCGTTGTAGAGGCTGCGGCCGATGTACTGGCGCTTGAGCTCTTGCTCGGCGCGGTCCGCCAGCGCCTTGTCATAAGGTCGGCCTTCGGCCAGCCCGATGTCGCGCAGCGCCTTCTGCAGCGCCGCCTTGTCGAACTCTTTGGTGCCCGCGAAGTCGACATCGGCCACGGTGGGGCGCTCTTCGACGATGACCACGAGCACATGGCCGTTGACGTCGATGCGCACGTCCTTGAAGAGCCCCAGGTCGAACAGTGCGCGGATCGCCGCGCTGCCGCGGTCGTCGCTGTACGTGTCGCCGGCCTTCAGGCCGAGGGTCGCGAACACCGTGCCCGCTTCGACGCGCTGCAGGCCTTCGAGGCGGATGTCCTGCACGGTGAACGGGTCGGCGGCCTGCGCCGGACAGATCGCCATCGCGAGGCACAGCGCGGCAAGGGCCGCGAGGGACTTGGGAGGATTCGTCATCACCGCATGGTCTTCACCAATGTCGGAGGAATGTGGGACGCCCTCCCGCGCGCAGGGCCGGTTGGTGAGCAGTCGTTACTGCAACCCCATCGCGTTCACCGCCGGCCACGTCACCGCAGCCCGTTCGATGCGTTCGCGGCAGTTCTGCGCATGCGTCTCCAGCGACAGGTCGCCCTGGATCTCCAGCAGCCGCTGCACCGTGCGATCGACCGCCTGCGCGTCGAGCAGCGGGTACGTGCGCGCCGTGCGCCCGTTGTTGCGCACCAGGCGCGCGATGTACGGCAGGTCCTGCTGCGTGATCACCGCAGCCGGCATCACGCCCTCCAGCTCCACGCCTTCGCACGGCAGCAGCACGAAGTACTGCAGCCGCAGGTCGTCCGGCAGCAGGCTGCGCAACTGCGTCGTCTTGCGCCCGCCCTGCCAGGCCGGGTCTTTCACTTCACGCGCCCGCGTGCAGCCATGCAGCCGCAGGAACCAGCGCGGCGGCGCCTCGTCGGACTTCTTGCGGTAGACGAATGCATTGCGCCAGGCCTTGATCTCGAACAGGTACACCCCCGTCTCGCACACGATCACCGCATCGATGCGCGCCGTGGGCACCGCGCAACCGGAGGGCATCGGAATGATGAGGTTGCGAAGAATGCGCAGATGCGAAAACGCCGGACTGAACGCGGTGGCGAGCTGCTGCACCCCGAGCGACGCGGCGACCGCGCTTTGCTGCAGAACAATGGTCATGTCGAACTCCTTCGAAGCCCCGAGCATTGCTGGGCTTTTAGGAGACTTCTGGTAAACGAGGCAGAGCCCGTCTGCCTTCACAGGCCGAGCGAAGCGATGGCCCGCCCGGTATCCAAAGCCCTTCTGTATGCGCCGAGGAGCGCAGCGTTTCGCGGATCAGGGCTCGCCCTTGTTTGAGCGAAGCGAGTTTGGGCGAGACCCCGCGAAACGTGAGCACCGCAGGTTGCCCGTAGCGAAGCGGAGGGACGCAGACAGCAGGGTCGCCTTTTCTTTGCTTACTTTCTTTTGGCGAAGCAAAAGAAAGTGAGTCGCCCGCCGGGGCGAGACCCGGCCTCGGGAAACAAAACGATCAGCCCTCGATCTTCCCGAGTCGAGATTCTCGAAGCCGGCTAGGCGCCAACGCCCCCGCAGACTCAAGAATCGGATAAGCAATAGAACAGATATGCGAATTGATCCGCTTCAAATCACTGATCAGATCAATGTGCAGAGAACTCGTCTCGATGCTCAAAGTAGTCCGATCCGACAACCGATCCAGATGGGTAGTGGCGTAGGCCCGCTCCAGATCCCGAAACCGCGCCTTCTCCTCCAGAAGCTTCTGCGCGTCGCGAACATTGCCATTCAAGAACACACTCATGCTCAACCGCAGATTCGCAATCAACCGCTCATGCAGCTCCACAATCTCCGCCATCCCCGCAGCTGAAAAGTTGCGCTGCGGCTTGATCTTCTTGTCCTCGATATCGATGATCACCCGCTCGATGATGTCCCCGATCTGCTCCATGTTGATCGTGAAGCTGATGATGTCCGTCCAGCGCCGGCTTTCCTCTTCGCCCAGCGCCTCGCGCGAGATGCGCGTCATGTAGTACTTGATCGCCGAGTACAGCTCGTCCACCGTGTCGTCGAGTTGCCGCAGCTCCTGCGCCAGCCGCAGGTCGTTGTTGCGGATCACGTCGAGCGTGCCGATCAGCATCGTCTCCACGATGTCCGCCTGGTGCAGCGCCTCGCGCGCCGCGTTAGAAATAGCGAGAGAAGGCGTCGACAGCGCCGAAGGGTCGAGGTGATGCGGCCGGCTCGTGCCCACGGGCTGCGGCGGCACGGGCAGCATGCGCGTCACCAGCTTGGCGACCCACTGCGTGAGGCCGATGAAGCCGACGCTGATCACGATGTTGAAGGCCAGATGGAACAGCACCACGCCGTGCGTCTGGTTCGGCAGCTGGGGCTGCACGTAGCGCACCCACAGCCCCACGAACGGCGTGACCAGCGCCACGCCCAGCGCCTTGAACAGCAGGTTGCCCACCGTCACCTGCCGCACCGACACCGCCGAGCGCGCCGTGGTCAGCACCGCCAGCAGGCCGCTGCCCAGGTTGGCGCCGAGCACCAGGCCCAGCGCCACGTCGAGCGGCACCACGTTCGAGCTTGCCATGGCCGCCACCAGCAGCACCACCGCCAGGCTCGAGTACGCCACGATGGCAAGCGCGGCACCGAGGGTGATCTCCAGCAGCACATCGCTGGTGATGGACGCCAGCAGCGCCCGCACGGCCGGCGACGAGAACAGCGGCTCGGTGGCCGCCACCACCAGCTGCAGCGCCAGCAGCATCAGCCCCAGCCCGATCAGCACCCGCCCCACGCGCCCCGCCACGGTGGCCGAGCGCGTGATGAACAGCACCACGCCCACGAAGATGAACATCGGCGAGAGCCACGAGAGGTCGGCCGAGAACAGCACCGAGATCAGCGCCGTGCCCACGTCGGCGCCCCGCATCACCGCCAGCGCGGCCGGCAGCGTGACCAGGCCCTGCCCCACGAAGGAGGAGGTCATGAGCGAGGTGGCCGTGCTCGACTGCACGAGCGCCGTGACGCCGATGCCCGAGAGCGCGGCCGTGAAGCGGTTGCGCATGCTCTGCACGAGGATCTTGCGCAGGTTGGCGCCGAAGACGCGCAGCACGCCGGTGCGCACGAGGTGCGTGCCCCACACCAGCAGGGCGACGGCCGCAAGCAGATTCAGAAGGTGCTTCATGGAAGGCGGGGTCTGACCTTTCTCTTGTTTTCGTTTTGATTCGTTTCAGCCCCATTTTCCACAAGTAGACGCTTCAGTCGATCAGGGCTCCGTTGTCGTGGAAAGGATAAGGGCCTTCGAAGCTGCCAGAGGCCGCCAGGTGGGTGACGAGCCGGCGCCCGGCCGCGGACCAGGCGTGCACGCGGAAGGCGGGCGGCTCCAGCGTCCAGGCCGAGGCAGCGTCGGGCGCCAGGTCGAGGCAGACCTGGTGCGCCTGCGCTGGCGAGGTCGAGGCGATGGTGCCGCCGAAGCGCACGTCGATGGCGCGGTGCAGGTGGCCGCAGATCACGCGCTCGACGTTCGTGTAGCGGCGCAGCAGGGCCTCGAGCGCGTCGGCGCCTTCGAGCAGGCCGATCTCGTCCATGTGGCCGATCAGCGTCTCGAAGGGCGGGTGGTGCATGGCGACCACCACGGGCTCGTGGCGGCAGGCGTCGAGCTGGGTTTCGAGCCAGGCCAGGCGCCGCTCGCACAGCGTGCCGTGGCTGGCGCCGGGCACGCAGGTGTCGAGCGTGAGCAGCCGCAGGTCGCCCACACGCACCGAATACTGCACGAAGCCGTGCGTGTCGGCGCCCGTGCCCAGGTAGGCGTGCCCCGGGAAGCTGCGGCGCAGCTGGTCGCGGTCGTCGTGGTTGCCGGGCAGCAGGTAGACGGGCATCGTCAGCGGCGCGAGCAGGGCGGCCAGGTGTTCGTACTCGGCGGCGCGGCCGAAGTCGGTCAGGTCGCCGGTGATCACGACCGCGTCGGGCGGCTGGCGCAGCGCGAGCACCGACTGCACGGCGCGCGCGAGGTACGGCGCGGTGTCGATGCGGCCGTAGGCCAGCCGGCCGGGCTCGCGGATGTGCAGGTCGGTCAGCTGGACCAGGAAGGTGTTGGGGGTCGTGGTCGTGGTCATGCGCGGGTTTCCTGCGAGGTCATCAGGCGGTCGGCCGGGATGCGCAGGCCCACCGCGTCGCCCGGTCCGAAGGGGTTGTCGCGCCCCACGTCAGCCACCAGCACGGGCTGGTCCTGCAGGCGCAGGTGCAGCTGCACGCGGTCGCCGAGGAAGGTGCGGCGTTCGACCGTGGCGCGGCCCCAGCCGGGCGCCTCGCCGGGCGGGGGCGCGCCGACCTCGATGTCTTCGGGCCGCACCAGCAGCGTCGCATGCTGCTGCCAGGGCGCGGGGCAGGGCAGCGACGATCCTCCGAGTCGGACAACGCCCTGCGCGATGGCGTCGGGCGCGCGCTCCAGCCGGTTGACCCGGCCCAGGAACTCGGCCACGAAGGGGTGCGCGGGCGCGCGGTACAGGTCTTCGCCGCGCCCGACCTGCACGATGCGCCCGGCGCGCATCACGGCGAGCCGGTCGGCGATGGCCAGCGCCTCCTGCTGGTCGTGCGTGACGTGGATGGCCGTGATGTGCAGGCGGCGCAGCAGCTCGGCGAGTTCGTCGCGCAGCGATTCCTTGAGCTTGGCGTCGAGCGCGGCCAGCGGCTCGTCGAGCAGCAGCACGCGCGGGCGCACGGCCACGGCGCGCGCCAGGGCCACGCGCTGGCGCTGGCCGCCCGAGAGTTCGGCGGGGCGCTTGTTCTCCAGGCCGCCCAGGCGCACGAGATCGACCAGTTCGCCGACGGCGCGTTTTTCTTCCTCGGGTGACACGCCGCGGATGCGCAGGCCGTAGCCGATGTTGGCCGCCACCGTCATCTGCGGAAAGAGCGCGTAGCTCTGGAACACCATGCCCACGCCGCGGTGTTCGACCGGGCGCTGCGTGACGTCCTGGTCGCCGAAGACGATGCGGCTGCCGTCGTCGGGCGCTTCGAGCCCGGCGATGAGGCGCAGCAGCGTGGTCTTGCCGCAGCCCGAGGGGCCGAGCAGCGCGAGCACTTCACCGGCCTCGACCTTGAGGTTGGTGGGCTGCAGGCCGCGCGTGCCGTCGGCGTACGTCTTCGCGCAGTTCGAGATGTCGACGGGGATGCGTTCAAGTTCCATGGCGTTTCTGCATCAGGTTGGCAAGGTACTGCAGGCCCCACAGCACCGGAAGAATGACGGCGAAAAAGACCAGCGTGTAGGCCGATCCGATCTCGATGCGCATCGAGGCGTAGCTGTCGGCCAGGCCCACGGGCAGCGTGCGCGTGAGCGGCGTGTGCAGCATCCAGGTGAGATTGAACTCGCCCACCGACAGCGTGAACACCATCAGGCTGCCGGCCACGATGGCGGGGAACACGGCGGGCACGAGGATGCCCATGAAGCGCTGGCGGAAGTTCGCGCCCAGCGAGCGCGCGGCTTCCTCAAGCGCGAGCAGGTCGTCGCGCTGGAAGGCCGAGCTCACGGTGCGCACCATGAAGGGCAGCGTGAAGACGATGTGGCCCACGAGGATGAAGGCGAAGCTCTGGCGGAAGGCCGTGAGCTGGCCGTAGGCGAGGATGAGCGCGAGCGCCGTCGCCAGGCCCGGCACCGCGACCGGCAGGGTCAGCAGTTCTTCGAAGATGCGCGCCGCGCGCGAGCGGCTGCGCGCCAGCGCGTAGGCGCAAGGCACGCCGAGCAGCACGGTGCACACGACGCAGGCCACGGCCAGCGCGAGCGACCAGCCGACGGTGCCGCCGTAGTTCTCCCACACCTCGCCCAGCCAGCGCAGCGTGAGGCCGCTCTTGAGCCCGGCGCTGTAGTTGTTGACGAGGCCGGCCATCACCGACAGCAGCATCGGCGCGATCATGAAGAGGCTCACGATCACCGTGACGGCGAGCAGGAAAGGGGCGCGGGGTTGCGAAGGCGTCTTCATCATCGGGCGACCGGGTTGGCGCCGAAGCGGCGCGCCACGAAGAGCACCAGCCAGGTCACGACGCCCAGCGAGATCGACAGCGACGCGGCGAGCGCGAAGTTGGCGTAGTTGGTGAACTCGTTGTAGATGGTGATGGGGATCACCTCGAACTTGCTGGCCAGCGTGAAGGCCGTGCCGAAGGCGCCCATCGAGGTGGCGAACAGGATGGCGCCGCAGGCCAGCGTGGTGGGTGCCAGCTCGGGCATCCACACGTCGCGCGCCACGCGCAGCTTCGAGGCGCCGAGCGAACGCGCGGCTTCTTCGAGCTGCGTGTTCATCGACTCGGCCGCCGCGGCGTAGGTGGCGATGGCGCGCGGCAGCGAGAAGTACAGGTAGGCCAGGAACAGCCCGAGCAGGCCGTAGGCGAAGGTGATGCGCTCGCCAAACAGGCTGTCGCTCAGGTCGGCCACCACGCCCTGGCGCCCGCCGAGCAGGATCACGAAGAAGCCGATGATCACGCCCGGGAACGACAGCGGCAGCGTGAGCAGCGACAGCAGCATGCGCTTGCCCGGGAAGGCATGGCGCGCGAGGTAGATGCCCACCGCCGCACCCAGCACCAGCGTGGCCAGCGTCACCGCCACCGACAGCGCGACGGTGTTGGCCATGCTGTGCAGGTAGCGCGCATCGGTCAGCACCGCGAAGTAGGTGGCGGCGCCCTTGTCGGCCGGCAGCGCGAGCAGGCGCACCACCGGCAGCAGCCAGAAGGCCGCGAAGAAGACGGCCGCCGGCGCGACGCAGGCCAGCAATCGCCAGCGCGGGTTCCAGGCGTTGGAGGATGTGGTGCGTGTCATCGCGCGCGGCGCCGGGTCAGCGCACTTCCTTCAGGTACTGGTCGGAGAAGCCACGTTGCGCGTCGGCCATGCGGGCGTAGTCGACGGTCTTGGCACGCGCGTAGTCGCTGGCGGGCAGGAACTGCGCCTCGATCTCCTTGGGCATGGCGCTCGCGCGCACCGGGCGCAGGTAGGCCTTGGCCCAGATCGCCTGGCCTTCGTCGGACAGCGTGAAGTCGAGCACCTTCTTGGCATCGGCCGCGTGCGGCGCCTTGGCGACCAGGCTCATCACGTAGGGCACGGCCAGCGTGCCTTCGCTGGGGATGACGAAGGCGACGTTGGCCTTGTCCTTGTACTTGGCGCGGTAGGCGTTGAAGTCGTAGTCGAGCAGGATCGCGATCTCGCCCGAGAGCACGCGCGCGTACGAGGTCTGCTTGGGCACGATGGGCTCGTTCTTCTGCAGCGCCTTGAAGTAGTCGATGGCCGGCTTGAAGTTGTCGAGCGTGCCGCCGCGCGCCTGGTTCACGGCCACGGCGCCCACGTAGCCCACGAAGGCCGAGGCGGGGTCGAGGTAGCCGATGAGGCCCTTGTACTCGGGCTTGAGCAGGTCGGCCCACGATTTGGGCACCGGCTTGCCCTTGAGCGCGTCGACGTTGACCATGAAGCCGAGCGTGCCCGAGTGGATGGTGAACCAGTTGCCGGCGGGGTCCTTCAGGCCGTCGGGAATGTCTTTCCAGGCGGCCGGCTTGTAGGGCTCGACCACGCCGTCTTTGGCGGCCTGCACGGCGAAGGTCACGCCCAGGTAGGTGACGTCGGCCACGGGGCTGGCCTTTTCGGCGACCAGCTGCGCGAGCGACTGGCCCGAGTTCTTGTTGTCGGCCGGCACGGTGATGCCCGTCTTGGCCTTGATGGCCTTGAGCTGGGTGCCCCAGTCGGCCCATTCGGTCGGGCAGTTGTAGCAAATGGCGGTCTGGGCCATGGCGCCGCCGGCGGCGACGAGGGCGGCGGCCAGCACGCCGAGGCGGGCGAGGCGGTGAAAGCGCAGGGACATGGAAAAACTCCTGGGAGGGGTGGTGAGGTCAGGACAGTGCGGCGTCGTTGTCTTCGCGCGCATTCGCGCACGACTCGCCGTCTCGGAAGGCATGGGGCAGCAGCAGGCTCGCGTCGGCCTGCAGCGCGCGGCCGCCGGCGATCGCCTGTGCCAGTAGCTCGACACTGTGGCGGCCGATGTCGCTGTTGGGCTGCGCGATGGTGGTGAGCGCGGGCGTGAGGTCTTCGCCCAGCGCGATGCCGTCGAAGCCGACCACGCTGAGGTCGTCGGGCACCGCCAGGCCGCTCAAATGCGCGGCGCGGATGCTGCGGATGGCGAGCAGGTCGTTCGAGCAGACCAGCGCCGTGGGGCGGCTGTGCGGGCGCAGCTCGGCGCACAGCGCATCGACGGCGGTCTCGACGAAGGGCACTTCGACCAGCGGCGGCGCGGCGAGGCCTGCTTCGGCCATCCCGCGCTGGTAGCCGCGGTAGCGCTGCTGCGCGCGGTCCGAGGCGGCCAGCGTGCCGCTGACCATCGCGATGCGCCGGTGGCCCAGCAGCACGAGGCGCGTGACCGCGTCGGCCACCGCGCCTTCGCTGTCGACCGACACGCAGGGATGGTCGGCATGCCGGTTGTAGGCCAGCACGTAGGGCACGCCGGCGGCCTGCAGGCGCTGCAGTGCGGCCGAGGTGGACGGGTTCGACACCACGAGGATCAGTCCGTCGACGTTGCCCGCCAGCAGCAGCTGGACGGCGCGCTCTTCCTCGTCGAGCCGGTAGCCCGTGGTGACCGGCAGGATCGCGTAGCCGCCCGCGACGGCCGCGCGCGCAATGCCCTGCAGGCATTCGGCAAAGGTCGGGTTCAGCAGCGTGGGCAGCACCACGCCGAGCGTGCGGCTGCGCTGGGTGCGCAAGGTGCGGGCGCTGGCGTTGGGCAGGTAGTTGAGCTCGCGCGCCACGCGCTCGACCAGTTCGCGCGTGGCCGGCGTCACCTTGTCGGGGAAATTGAAGGCGCGCGAGACCGTGGCCACGGAGACCCCGGCCTGGGCGGCTACTGCTTGGATGCTCATCGTGCGGGGTCCGTGGTGGGGTTCATGTAATCGATTACATTGGACCGGCGCAGTATGACTTCGCGATGACAGGGCAGGGAAGTGGGGAGAACCCCGGGGCTGCTGGCGCAGCACGCGGCCCAAAGAAAAAGGGGCCCGTGGGCCCCTTTGGTCTAGAACTGGCTTACTTGCCCCGGCGCACCCGCCGGATCTCGTCGACGATCAGGCAGATCGCCCCGAGCGTGATGGCGCTGTCCGCCGCGTTGAACGCCGGGAAGTACCAGTTGCCCCAGTGGAAGCTCAGGAAGTCGACCACGTAGCCGTGCATCATGCGGTCGACCACGTTGCCGATCGCGCCGCCCAGGATGCAGGCCATCGCGAACGAAAAGAGCTTCTGGCCCGCGTGCGACCGCAGCATCCAGACGATGAAGATCGCCGCCGCCACGCCGATGGCCGTGAAGAACCAGCGTTGCCAGCCCGAATGGTCGGCCAGGAACGAGAAGGCGGCGCCCGTGTTGTGCGCGCGCACGACGTTGAAGAAGCTCGTCACGTAGGTCGCGTCGCCGAGCTTGTAGTAGCCCAGGATCAGCGTCTTGGTGAACTGGTCGATGATCACGATGATCGTCGCCAGCCCGAGCCACGGCCAGATGCTGGCGCCGCGCGAACGCGAGGCCGAGGAGGCGGAGCGTGCGGTCGCCATCAGGCCACGCTGCGCGATTCGCCCGCGCCGAACAGGTTGCTCGTGCAGCGGCCGCAGATGGTCGGGTGCGCCGGGTCGTGGCCCACGTCCTCGCGGTAGTGCCAGCAGCGTTCGCACTTTTGTGCGGTGCTTGGCGTGACCACGGTCGACAGCGTGTCGCCCGCCGCCAGTGCCACCGCCGAGGCGATGAACACGAACTTCAGGTCGTCGCCCAGCGAGCCCAGCAGCGTGAGGTCGTCGGCCGGTGCGTTCAGCTGCAGGTTGGCCTGCAGCGACGAACCGACCTTGCCCTCGGCGCGCACCGCCTCGATGTCCTTGTTGACGCCGTCGCGGATCTCGCGGATGCGGCCCCACTTGGCGAGCAGCGCCTCGTCGGGTGCGGCGAACTGGCTGTAGGTCTGCGTGAAGATCGACTCGCCGGCCTTGCCGGTGCCCACGATCTTCCAGGCCTCTTCGGCCGTGAAGCTCAGGAACGGCGCCATCCAGCGCAGCATGGCTTGCGAGATGTGCCACAGCGCGGTCTGTGCGCTGCGGCGCGCGAGCGAGCCCGGGGCCGTCGTGTACAGGCGGTCCTTCAGGATGTCGAGGTAGAAACCGCCCAGGTCTTCCGAGCAGTAGATCTGCAGCTTGGCCACCACCGGATGGAACTCGTACACCTGGTAGTGCGCGAGGATCTCGGCCTGGAACTGCGCCGCGCGCGACATCGCGTAGCGGTCGATCTCGAACAGCTGGTCGAGCGGCACCGCGTCTTTCGCGATGTCGAAGTCGCTGGTGTTCGCGAGCAGGAAGCGCAGCGTGTTGCGGATGCGGCGGTAGGCATCGACGACGCGCGCGAGGATCTTGTCGTCGCCCGCGATGTCGCCCGAGTAGTCGCTCGCAGCCACCCACAGGCGGATGATTTCCGAGCCCAGCTTGTTGCTGATTTCCTGCGGGTCGATGCCGTTCTTGAGCGACTTGCTCATCTTGATGCCCTTGGCATCCACCGTGAAGCCGTGCGTGAGCAGGCCCTTGTACGGTGCGCGGTCTTCCAGCATGCAGGCGATCAGTAGCGACGAGTGGAACCACCCGCGGTGCTGGTCGTGGCCTTCGAGGTACAGGTCGGCTTCGGGGCCGGTCTCGTGGTGCACGTTGGGGTGCGTGCCGCGCAGCACGTGCGAGAAGGTCGAGCCCGAGTCGAACCACACCTCGAGGATGTCGGTGCTCTTGGTGTAGCTCGGTGCGTCTGCGGCGCCCAGGATGTCTTCGACCGTGACGCGGCTCCAGGCCTCGATGCCGCCCTTCTCGACGATGTCGGCGGCCTGGTCGAGGATTTCCATGGTGCGCGGGTGCAGCTCGCCCGAATCCTTGTGCAGGAAGAACGGGATCGGCACGCCCCAGCTGCGCTGGCGGCTGATGCACCAGTCGGGCCGGCCGGCGATCATGTCGTGCAGGCGGGCCTTGCCGTTCTCGGGATAGAAGCTGGTCTGCTCGATGGCATCGAGCGCGGTCTGGCGCAGCGTCTTGGGCGCCTTGTCCTTCGTGAACACGCCTTCGCCTTCGTCCATGCGAACGAACCACTGAGCCGCCGCGCGGTAGATCACCGGCGTCTTGTGGCGCCAGCAGTGCGGGTAGCTGTGGGTGATGGTCTCGGTGGTCATCAGCCGGTTGGCGTCGCGCAGCGCGGCGATGATCACCGGCACGGCCTTCCAGATGTTCTGGCCGCCGAACAGCGGGAAGTCGGGCGCGTAGCTGCCGTTGCCCTGCACCGGGTTCAGGATGTCGTCGTACGCCACGCCGTGGGCGATGCAGGAGTTGAAGTCGTCCACGCCGTAGGCAGGCGACGAGTGCACGAGGCCGGTGCCATCGGTGGCGGTGGCGTAGTCGGCCAGGTAGATGGGCGACAGGCGCTGGTAGCCCGCATCGACGTCGTACAGCGGGTGCTCGAACTCGAGCCCGCCGAGCGCCTCGCCCTTGACCGTGGCCAGCACCTTGCCGTCGAGCGCGTAGCGCGTCATGCACATCTCGACCAGCGAGTTGGCCAGGATCAGCAGGCCCCGCTCGGTGTCGACCAGCGAGTACTCGAGCTCGGGGTTGAGGTTGATCGCCTGGTTGGCGGGGATGGTCCACGCGGTGGTGGTCCAGATCACGGCAAAGATGTCGCCCAGGATCGTGTGGTCGGTGCCGAAGGCCTTGAGCACCTTCTCGCGCTCGTGCGCCTTGAAGGCCACGTCGATGGTCTGGCTCTTCTTGTCGGCGTATTCGATCTCGAACTCGGCCAGCGAGGAGCCGCAGTCGAAGCACCAGTACACGGGCTTCAGGCCCCGGTACACGAAGCCGCGCTCGATCACGCGCTTGAACGCGCGCAGCTCGCCGGCTTCATTGGCGAAGTCCATCGTCTTGTAGGGGTGGTCCCATTCGCCCAGCACGCCCAGGCGCTGGAAGTCGACCATCTGCTGGGCGATCTGCTCAGTGGCGTAGGCGCGGCTCTTGGCCTGCATCTCGTCGCGGCTGAGGTTGCGGCCGAACTGCTTTTCGATGGCGTTCTCGATCGGCAGGCCGTGGCAGTCCCAGCCGGGCACGTACAGCGCGTCGAAGCCTTCGAGCTGGCGCGCCTTGGTGATCATGTCCTTGAGGATCTTGTTCACCGCGTGACCCATGTGGATCTGGCCGTTGGCGTACGGGGGGCCGTCGTGCAGGATGAACTTGGGCGCGCCGTGGCGGGCATCGCGCAGGCGGTGGTAGCGGCCTTCGTCGTTCCATTCCTTCACCCAGCCCGGTTCGCGCTTGGGCAGGTCGCCGCGCATCGGGAAGGGGGTGTCGGGCAGGTTCAGCGTGGAACGGTAATCTTTGGGGGAAGCAGCGTCAGACATGTTGGGTGCGGCGAAACAGAGGGGCTTCGACAGGCTCAGCCCGAACTGCATTGAGCGGTCGGTGCGGAAGATATAGCCGTTCGCCCTGAGCTTGTCGAAGGGCGGCAGCACGGGGCGTGCAGGGCTAAATTCGGTCGCGCGTGGTCTGGCGGTGGGTCTCGGCGTGGGTCGATGCGAAGAACGCGCGTGCGTCGCGGCCATCCTTCGCGATGCCCGCAGTGAGGGCTTCGAGGCTGGTGTAGCGCAATTCGTCGTGCAGTTTGTGCAGGAGTTCCACGCGCACGATTTTACCGTAGGCCCCTTCGGCCCCCAGATGCGAGGGCCACTCCAGGCAATGCGTCTCGAGCAACACGCGTCCCGCGTTGACGTCGTTGGCGTCCAGCGAGGGCCGCACGCCGAGGTTCGCGACACCCGGCAGCGGCTGGTCGGCCAGGCCATGCACCAGCACCGCGAAGATGCCGCTGGCGGCCGGTTTCCAGTGCTTGAAGCGCAGGTTGAGCGTGCGAAAACCGTCGTCCTTGCCCGGCGACGACGCGCCCAGCGCCCGGCCCAGCTTGCGGCCGTGGACCACGTGGCCCGAGATCGTGTACGGGCGCCCCAGCAGCGTGTGGGCGTCGGCCATGCGGCCTTCGGCCAGCGCCTCGCGCACGGCCGAGCTGGACACCCGAAGGCCGTGCACCTCGTAGCTGTTCATGCGCGCGACGTCGAAACCCTGCGCTTCGCCGGCGGCATCGAGCATGGCGTAGTCGCCGGCACGCTTGGCGCCGAAGCGGAAGTCGTCGCCCACCAGCACGTAGCGCGCGCCCAGGCCGTCGATCAGCACGTTCTGGATGAAGGCCTCGGGCGACTGGGACGCCAGCCGGCCGTCGAAGGGCAGCACGATGGTCTGGTCCACGCCGCAGGATGCCAACTCGGTCAGCTTGTCGCGCAGCGTGCCGATGCGCGCCGGGGCCAGGTCGGGTTTCTTGGTGACGGCGGCGAAATAGTCGCGCGGGTGCGGCTCGAAGGTCAGCACGCAACTGGGCAGCCCGCGATGGCGGGCCTCGGTCTGCAACAGCGCCAGCATGGCCTGGTGGCCGCGGTGGACGCCGTCGAAATTGCCGATCGTGAGGGCGCAGGCCGGAGCTACGCCCGGGTGTCGGAAGCCGCGGAAAACCTGCATGGGAGAGTATCTTTTTGATAGCGCCTGATGCCCGTCGAATGGGCAAATCAGGCCGATTTGTCACAAAGCCGGTATATTGTGACGCAGTGCGTGGGTTGGCGTGAGTCGCCGATGCACCCCGAGTCTCTGGTCTCTGCGTGTTTTTCTCGTGTCGAGGAGGCGTGTGTGAAGGTCTTGAAGCTGTCGGCCCAAGGGCTGCCCCAGTCATGGATATCGCTGGAACAGGCGGTGATCCACTACGCGGCGGACGAAGTCCGCTGGGAAGTGGGCGCGCAGGTGGCCGTGTTCCGTGGCGGCCACAACGCGATCACGGGCGAGCAGTCGCAGATCGCGATCAACAGCATCATCGGCACCAAGGGCGTGCCGCGCATCAATCCCTTCGCGCAGCGTCCGGGCCTGACCAACAGCAAGCTGTTCTCGCGCGACCGCAACATCTGCGCCTACTGCGGCGGCCACTTCCACGAAGACGAACTCACGCGCGAGCACATCATTCCGTTCGCGCAGCGCGGCATCGACACCTGGATGAACGTGGTCACGGCCTGCAAGCCCTGCAACCACCGCAAGAGCAGCCGCACGCCCGAGCAGGCGAACATGCCGCTGCTGTACGCGCCTTATGTGCCGAGCCTGTGGGAAGACTTCATCCTGCGCAACCGCCGCATCCTGGCGGACCAGATGGAGTTTTTGATGGCGCACCTGCCGCAGTCGTCCCGGTTGCACGACATCTGAAAACAAAAAAGAGGCCCTCGGCCTCTTTTTCATTTCAGCCCTTCCAGGCCGGCGGCCGTTTCTCGATGAAGGCCTGCACGCCTTCCAGTGCACTCTCGTCCATCATGTTGCAGGCCATGGTCCGGCTGGCGTCGGCCAGCGCGGCCTCGATGCCGGTCTCGAGCTGGCGGTAGAACAGCGCCTTGCCCAGTGCGAGCGCCGTGCGGGGCTTGGCGACGATGCTGGCCACCAGCGCTTCGACCGCGGCGTCGAGTGCTTCGGGCGGTGCGACCCGGTTGACCAGGCCCTTCTCGCGCGCTTCCTCGGCACCGATGAATTCGCCCGTCACCAGCATCTCGAAGGCTTCCTTGCGACCCAGGTTGCGCGACAGCGTGACGCCGGGCGTGGCGCAAAAGAGGCCCACGTTGACGCCGCTGACCGCAAAGCGCGCGTCGCTGGCGGCCACCGCGAGGTCGCACACCGCCACCAGCTGGCAGCCTGCCGCGGTCGCGATGCCGTGCACGCGCGCGATCACCGGCACGGGCAGCCGCTGGATCGACAGCATCATTGCGCCGCACCGGTCGAACAGCTGCTGGTAGTAGCCGAGCGAGGGTTCGGCGCGCATCTCCTTCAGGTCGTGGCCCGCGCAGAAGGCCTTGCCCGCCGCGGCGATGACGACGGCGCGCACCGTGTCATCGGCGGCGATGGCGCCAAACGCCTCTTCGAGCGCGCCCAGCATGCCCTCGGACAACGCATTGAAGGCGGCGGGGCGGTTCAGCGTCAGCGTGACCACGCCGCGCGCGTCGCGCGCCGTCAGGACGAAGGGGGTCGTGTCATCCATGGCCGTTCAGTACGTCAGCTCGAGCACCGTCGTGTGCCCTTGCGCGGCGGGCCAGCTCTGGCCGGTGAGGCGCTCGCCGTTGAACTCGGCACTGACCGTGCGCTGCGGCGCGCCGGCCGCAATGCGCAGCCGCGAGCTCGACTGCCCCGCGCCCTGGGCCGGCACGCCGGGCGGCGGGCTCTGGCCGTCGAAGTTCATCGTGTCGCGCTGCGCATCGAAGTAGCCGCGCGGGCGCGTGAAGACGACCACCGCGCCCGCGCCGCTCTCGGCCGGCGCCAGGCGCTCGGTCCGCAGGTTGACGACGCCGCTGCTGCGCACGAACGGGCTGCGGTAGATGTGCGTGGTGCCCTGGCCGGGCACGTCGAGGACGAACTCGTAGCGTGCCGTGGGCTGCGCGCTGAACGGGCCCCAGCGACCGTCGGCGCCGACCGTCTGCTGGTGCGCCGCCTCGCCACGCCGCGCGCCCGAGGCCGGGTCGACGGCAAAGACCGTGACGCGCGCGCCCGCCAGCGCCAGGTTGTCCGCGCCGGTCGCGCGGCCGTCGAGCACGACCTTCGATTCCGGCGCCACCGCCGTGCTGGCCGGCGCCTGGCCGGTCAGGAAGCGCCAGGTCGCCGCGAAGGCAGAGGGCGAAAACGAGGTCTCGCGGTGGTCCACGCGCGGCAGCACGAGGTTGGTGGCGCCCTTGAGCGCAGGCCCGTCGAAGCCGATGTTCGTCGGCTGGCCCGGCGCGCCGATCCACAGGCCGTCGGGCTGGGCGTACTTGTCGTTGGTGTCCGAGCGCAGCGTGAGCCACTGCACGCCGGGCGTGACCTCGTCGCCGTTGGGTCCCTTGGGCGCATTGAGCTGCTGCATGAAGGCCGAGAGCCCCGAGAACTCGTTGTTCTCGCGCAGGCCCTTCACCTTCCAGATGCCGTGCGCGGGGTTGCCGCCCAGCACCACGTGGCTCACCACGGCCGCGCCGCCGCCGTTCTGCACGTAGTTGCGGATGGTGTTGCCGCCGCGCGAATTGCCGATGAGCACGACCTTGGGCGCGCCCGTGGCCTTCAGCACCTTCTCGACCTCGGCGCGCAGGAACGCGGCCGATTCGGCGGTGGAACTGCGCCCCGGCTGGGCCACGCCATCGTCGTCGCGGGCCAGGGGATTGGGCTGGTCGACAGCGAAGAGCCGCTCGCGCGGCCAGCCGTTCGATTCGAAGCGCCAGATCGTGGTCTGCCACAGCGCGGCCGAGTCGCCGTTGCCGTGCATGAAGACGATGGGCGGGCGTTCGGTGGAAGAGGGCGCGGAGGTGGCGCAGCCGGTCAGCCAGGTGACAGCGGTGCTTCCGGCAAGGGCCAAGGCAAGCAGGGTGCGGCGGGAAGGCATGTCTGTCTCTCTCCTGGCTGGGGGCTGGGGCCCCACAAGTGAAAACGCCCGCCGGCGCAAGGCGGGCGGGCGTTGGATGCTATCGACAAACAGCCGTCAGGCGAAGACGCCGGCGGTGTCCTGCATGCGTGCCGACACTTCGCCCAGGTGGTGCAGGGTGTCGCCGAAGGTGAGCTCGAGCTGCGTGAGCTTGCGGAAGTAGTGGCTGCCGATGTATTCGTCGGTCACGCCGATGCCGCCATGCAGCTGCACCGAGTTCGCGGCCACGTAGCGCATCGACGTGCCCAGCTGGTACTTGGCGCGGGCCAGCGCCTGGCGGCGCTCGTCCGCCGGGGCGTTGAGCTTGAGCGTCGCGTAGTAGCTCATCGAGCGTGCCAGTTCCAGCTGCATCTTCATGTCGGCGACGCGGTGGCGCAGCGCCTGGAAGCTGGAGATGACCACGCCGAACTGCTTGCGCTGGTTCATGTAGTCGATGGTGACGTCGAGCGTCTTGTCGAGCACGCCGACCGCTTCGGCGCAGGTGGCGGCAATGCCGACATCCACCGCGTATTCGAGCGCGGCCAGGCCGTCGGCCGTGACCAGCGTGGCGTCGGCCTTGTCGAACACGACTTCGGCCGCGCGGCCGCCGTCCTGCGTGCCGTAGCCGCGGGCTTCGACGCCGCTGGCGCTGCGCTCGACCAGGAAGAGGGCGATCTTGCCGTCGACCTTGGCGGGCACGATGAAGGCATCGGCTTCGTCGCCCACGGGCACCACGCTCTTGGCGCCGGTCAGCGAGTAGCCGTTGCCCGACTTGACGGCCGTGGCCTCGCACACGTCGAGGCGGTAGCGTGCCTTGCGCTCCTGGTAGGCCAGCACCACGAGGGCCTGGCCGCCGGCGATGCGCGGCAGCCAGTTTTCCTTGGTGGCCGCGTCGGCGTAGCCGCCGAGCACGGCGCCGGCGATCAGCGTCTGCGCGAAGGGCTCCAGCACGATGCCGCGGCCCAGTTCTTCCATCACGACCATGCCGGCCACCGGGCCCATGCCCAGGCCGCCGTCGTCTTCGCTGATGTACAGGCCGCCCAGGCCGAGCTCGGCCAGTTCGTCCCAGGCCTCGCGCGAGAAGCCGCCCTTGGCCTCGATGCCGCGACGGCGCTCGAAGTCATAGCCCTTGTCGACCCACTTGCGAACGGCGTCGCGCAGCTGGTCCTGGTCTTCCGAAAAATTGAAATCCATGTTGGTGTCTCCTCAGCCCAGGACGGTTTGCGCCACGATGTTGCGCTGGACTTCGTTCGAGCCGCCGTAGATCGTGGTCTTGCGCATGTTGAAGAAGGTCGATGCCAGCGGTGCCAGCGCCGGGTTGCCGCCGGGGAAGTTGCCTTGCCAGCCAGCTTCCATGGCTTCGCGGATCAGCGGCAGCGAATAGGGGCCGCCGGCCAGCATCATCAGTTCGGCGTAGCGCTGCTGGATCTCGCTGCCGCGGATCTTGAGCAGGCCGGCCACGTCCAGCGAGTTCTTGCCCGAGGTGGCGGCGGAGAGCACGCGCAGCACCATCATCTCGAGGGCGACGATGTCGACTTCGAGCTTGGCGATCTCGTCGCGGAAGCGCAGGTCGTCGTACACGCCTTCGCTCTTGGCGATGCGCTTCAAGCGCTCGAGTTCGCGCTTGGCGCGGTTCACGTCGGCGATGTTGGTGCGCTCGTGCGAGAGCAGGTGCTTGGCGTAGGTCCAGCCCTTGTTCTCTTCGCCGATCAGGTTCTCGGCGGGCACTTCGACGTTGTCGAAGAACACCTCGTTCACCTCGACGCCGCCGTCGATCAGTTTGATCGGGCGCACGGTGACGCCGGGCGACTTCATGTCCAGCAGCAGGAAGCTGATGCCGGTCTGGGGCTTGCCTTCGTTGCTGGTGCGCACGAGGTTGAACATCCAGTCGCCGTGCTGGCCGAGCGTGGTCCAGGTCTTCTGGCCGTTGACGATGTACTTGTCACCCTTGCGCTCGGCCTTGGTCTTGACCGAGGCCAGGTCGGAACCCGAGCCGGGTTCGCTGTAGCCCTGGCTCCACCAGACTTCGCCGCTGGCGATGCCGGGGAGAAAGCGCTTTTGCTGCTCGGCGTTGCCGAAGGCCATGATCACCGGGGCCACCATGACGGGGCCGAAGGGGATGATGCGCGGCGCGCCGGCCAATGCGGTTTCTTCCTCGAACAGGTGGCGCTGCACGGCGGTCCAGCCGGGGCCGCCGAACTCCTTGGGCCAGCCGTAGCCCAGCCAGCCCTTCTTGCCGAGGATCTTGGCCCAGCCTTGCAGATCGTCGCGCGTCAGTTCGAGCGCGTTGTGCACCTTGTGCGAAATCTCCTGGGGGAGGTTGTCCTTGACCCATGCGCGAACTTCTTCGCGGAACTTCTGTTCTTCGGGTGTGAAGCTCAAATCCATGCGTGCCTCGCTGTGTTGATCGGTCCACCGCAGACGCGGGGTGTCTCCGGAACTGCGAGTTTTAGCACGGTCGTGCTGCGATCCGGTGTCCGCGTCGCGACAAGCCCGCCGGCGCACGGGTCGACGGGAGGTGGATCGGGGTGTTGGCGGGGCACGGATAATCCCGGCCTCCCATGAAGAACATCGTGATCCTGATCTCCGGCGGCGGCTCGAACATGGCGGCCATCGTGCGCGCCGCCGAGCGCGACCGCTGGGCCGAGCGCTTCGGCGCGCGCATCGCCGCCGTCATCAGCAACAAGGCGGAGGCTGGCGGGCTGGCGCTGGCCGCATCGCACGGCATCGCGACCGCCGTGGTGCCGCACCAGGCCTTCGACAGCCGCGAGGCCTTCGACGCGGCGCTGGCCGAGGCGGTCGATGCCCATGCGCCGGCGCTGGTGGTGCTGGCGGGCTTCATGCGCATCCTGACGCCGGGCTTCGTGGCGCGCTACGCGGGGCGGCTGGTGAACATCCACCCCTCGTTGCTGCCGGCCTTTCCGGGGTTGCACACGCACCAGCGCGCCATCGAGGCGGGCTGCAAGGTGGCGGGGGTGACGGTGCACCAGGTCACGGCGGAGCTCGACCACGGACCGATCCTGGCGCAGGCCGTGGTGCCGGTGCTGCCGGACGACACGGCCGCCACGCTGGCCGCCCGGGTGCTGTCCCAGGAGCACCTGCTGTACCCGCGCGCCATCGCTGGATGGCTTTTGGATACATTGAGTCACAAAGCTTAAAGTTGTTTATATTGCTGGGTTTTCGGGAGCACAGAACTTTGAAAACCCAATCGCTACTGCTGACGTTGGCCACCGCGGCCCTGCTGGCCGCCTGCGCTGCGCCGGCCCCCGCGCCCGCACCGGGCGCCGCCGCTGCGCCCGCGCCCGCCGCGCCGGCCGAACCCGTCTTTCAGTGCAACGCCGAGGGCGCCCGCTTTGCCGTGGGCCAGCAGGTGACGCCTCAGCTTGAAGCCGCCGCGCGCGCACGTGCCGGCGCCGGCACGGCGCGGGTGCTCAAGCCGAACCAGGCGGTCACGATGGAACTCAACCCCGGACGGCTGAACATCAGCGTCGACGCGCGCGGACGCGTCAAGGAAGTTCACTGCGGCTGAGCGTCGATCGGGGTGAAGCGGCGTTGCGGCCGGCCGTCGATCTCGATGGTTTCTTCGAACATCGCGGCGGGCCGGACCCACAGGCCGCGGGCACCGTAGAGGGCGCGGTACAGCGTCATCGGCTCCAGCGTTTCGCTGTGGCGGACGGTGCCGATCACGTCGTACTCGCCGCCTTTGTAGTGGCGGTAGCGACCGGGGGGCGTTTCGATCAGGGGAGGGAGGTCTTCGTCGTTCAACGGGGCACTTCTTTCTTCGAATAACAACTGTCGGATACGTATTTGACGGGAGTCGGATGGACCGTGCGGATTTTGTTCACCTGGTTCGCCTGAGCGAGCACGCGAGTGCGGACGACAGCGCGCGCTACCGGCGTGGCGTCGCGGCGTTTGCCGCGCTCGGCTATCTCTGGGTGCTGGCCTGCCTCGGGCTGGCGGTGGGCATTGTGGCCTGGGTGGTCGTCTCGGTGGCCGACGGGCGCTTCAACTTCACCCGCGGCTGGCTGCTCGTGTTTGCGCTGGGCCTGTTCTGGGCGACCCTGCGCGCGCTCTGGGTGCATTTCGACGAGCCCGACGGCGAGCCGCTCACGCGCGCCGACGCGCCCGGGCTGTTCGAGGCGCTGGACCGCATCCGCGAGCGCATCAAGGGACCGCCGGTGCACCGCGTCTACCTGGACGACAACTTCAACGCCAGCATCAGCCAGGTGCCGCGCTTCGGCCTGTTCGGCGGCGCGCTCAACTCACTGAGCATCGGCCTGCCGCTGCTGATGATGCTGGACCGGCAGCGCCTGCTGTCGGTGCTGGCCCACGAATACGGGCACCTGCGCGGCAACCATGGCCGGCTGAGCGCATGGATCTACCGCACGCGGCTGTCGTGGCTGCGGCTCGATGCCAGCCTGCAGCGCGACGAGGGCGTGATGGCGCTGGTGTCGCAGGCGTTCTTCCGCTGGTACTTTCCGCGCTTTGCCGCCAAGACCTTCGCACTGGCCCGCCAGGACGAGTACGAGGCCGACCGCATCTCGGGCCGGCTGCTCGGCACCGCGGTGGCTGCCGCCGCGCTCACCGAGGTGGCCATCAAGGGCAACTGGTACGCCAGTGAGTTCTGGCCCTGGCACTGGGCGCGCGCCGAGCGCGAGCCGCTGCCGCCCGGCCCGTTCGCCGCGCTGCGACAGCGCGCCCGCACGCCGCCGAGCGAGGAGTTCGCACGCCAGGCGCTGCGCGAGGCGATGCGGCGCGTCAGCGATCTGGACGACACCCACCCGGTGTTGCGCGACCGGCTGGAAGCGCTGAACCAGAAGGCGGCGCTGCCGGCCTGGTCGCAGCGGCCCGCGCTCGACATGCTGGCCGACAAGCACAAGTGGATCTCGCATTTCGACAACGCCTGGCGCCGCGCCCATGCCGCCGACTGGAAGCAGCACCACGCGCACCGCTCGCGCATCCGCGAGCGCATCGCCGTGCTGGCGGCCCGCGGCGAGCGCAACACGCCCGACGAGATGGTCGAGTGGGCCGACGCCGAGCGCCGGCTCGACCCGGCGGCGCCGGTGCGCGCGCGCTACGAAAGCGCGCTGCGGATCGCGCCGGACCACCCAGGCGCCCTGCGCGGGCTGGCCCAGATGCTGCCCGTGCGCGAGCGCGCCGAGCGCCTGGCGGTGCTCGAGCGGTTGCACCAGTCGGGCGTGGCCAGCCGCTGGTGGGCGGCCAAGAACGCCGTCGCGTCCCTCGAAGATCCCGAAGCCGGGCCGCACGACGAACAGGGGCTCAAGCTGTGGCGCGCACGGCTCAAGGAGGCGGAGGAGGCCGAGGCGCGCGCCTGGGAAGAGATCACCGACACGCCATTTTTCAGCCAGATTTCGCGCCACGACCTGAACGACCATGAGCTGGGCGAGCTGCGCGCCGACATCGTGCGCTGCCTGCCCGTGTCGCGGCTGTGGGTGGTGCGCAAGAACCTGCGCGAATTCGCATGGCGGCGGGCGTACATCGTGTTCGTCGAAGTGCCGGGGCTCGACGACGAGGACCGCTGGCACCTGTGCCGCGAACTCGAGCAGACCCTGACCCTGCCGGGGGCGGCGCTGGTGCTCTGGGCGGGGCATTCGCCCACGCTGGAAGACATCGAGCGGCGGGCCTTCGGGACCGTCTGGGTGCGCGGCGCCTGAGGCGTTTCGGCCGCGAGGCCGGCCGGCTGAGACAATCGGGGCTATGCATCCCAAAGCCCTGTTGGAGGCCACCGCCGATCTGGTCGGCCTGGTCCTGAAATTCGATCACCCGGCCGACCAGGTCGTTTCGCGCTTTTTCCGCGACCATCGCGAGTTCGGCCCGCGCGAGCGCGCGACGCTCGCCGAGACCGTCTACACCGTCCTTCGCAAGAAGCTGCTGTTCGATCACCTGTCGCCCTCGGGCAGCGGTTCGAAGGAGCGTCGCATGGCGATCCTGGGCTTTCACGGCCCGCGCGACTTTCTGAAGAGCGCGCTCAACGACACCGAGAAGCGCTGGCTCGACAACTGCGACGCCGTCAAGCCCGACGACCTGCTCGAGCGCCATCGCCACAACCTGCCCGAATGGCTGGTCACGCCGCTCAAGGCGCAGCTGGGCGACGGCTTCTGGCCGATGGTCGAGAGCCTGCAGCAGCCGGCGCCGCTCGATCTGCGCGTCAATGCGTTTACGGACAAGCGGGCTGAAGTGAAGGCGGAGCTTGCGAAGGCTGCTATCAAATCGGAAGTGACGCCGTTCTCGCCCTGGGGCCTGCGCATCGACGGCAAGCCTGCGCTGACCAAGCTCGATGCGTTCGTGCGCGGCGCCATCGAGGTGCAGGACGAAGGCTCGCAGCTGCTGGCGCTGCTGCTGGACGCCAAGCGCGGCGAAATGGTGGTCGATTTCTGCGCCGGTGCGGGCGGCAAGACCCTGGCCATCGGCGCGACCATGCGCAACACCGGCCGGCTCTACGCCTTCGACACTTCGGCCCACCGCCTCGACGCGCTCAAGCCGCGGCTGGCGCGCAGCAAGCTCTCGAACGTGCACCCGGCCGCGATCGCCCACGAGCGCGACGACCGGATCAAGCGCCTGGCCGGCAAGATCGACCGCGTGCTGGTCGACGCGCCCTGTTCGGGGCTCGGCACGCTGCGCCGCAACCCTGACCTCAAATGGCGGCAATCGGCCAAGTCGGTGGCCGAGCTGACGGCCAAGCAGACGGCCATCCTGCAAAGCGCGGCCCGGCTCGTGAAGTCGGGCGGCCGGCTGGTGTACGCCACCTGCAGCGTGCTCCCGGAGGAAAACGAGGCCATCGCGGAGGCTTTTGCCGCCGCGAACCCCGATTTCGAGCCCATGGACGCGGCGGAATTGCTGCAAAGCCTCAAGGTGGAGGGCGCCGAGGCGCTCTGCGCGGGCGGGGAAGACGGCCGCCGCTACCTGCGCCTGTGGCCTCATCGCCACGCCACCGACGGCTTTTTTGCCGCCGTGTGGAACCGTAAATAGGGACGGGGCTCCAAACTAGGGTAAATCTGCGGTGTGACAGAAGGACAAAAGGCCTCGTTTTGGCCCTGACATCCTAAAATCGCGGGTTACTTACCTGAAGGCTGCACCTTCGTGTGGCCATGGAGTACCTGACTCAATGATGCTTCCTGACTCCGCCGTTCTGAACGCGGTCATCCAATGGCTCGGACACGGCCTGTGGGACATTGCCTGGTGGCAGGTCGTGCTGTACACGCTCGTCACCACGCACATCACCATCGCAGCGGTCACGATCTTTCTGCATCGCACGCAGACGCACAAGGCGATGGACCTCGGTCCGATCCCCTCGCACTTCTTCCGTTTCTGGCTCTGGCTCGGCACCGGCATGGTGACGAAGGAGTGGGTCGCCATCCACCGCAAGCACCACGCGAAGTGCGAAACCGCCGACGACCCGCACAGCCCGCAGGTCAAGGGCATCGACGAAGTCTTCTGGCGCGGCGCCGAGCTGTACCGCAAGGAATCGAAAAACAAGGAAACGATGGAGCGTTACGGTCACGGCACGCCCGATGACTGGATCGAGCGCAACCTGTACACGCGCTACAGCTGGCAAGGCGTGGGCCTGATGCTGGTGATCAACCTGGCGCTGTTCGGCGCGCTCGGCCTGACCGTGTGGGCGGTCCAGATGCTCTGGATCCCGATCACCGCCGCCGGCATCATCAACGGCATCGGCCACTACTGGGGCTACCGCAACTTCGAGGCGTCCGACGCCAGCCGCAACATCATGCCCTGGGGCCTGATCATCGGTGGCGAAGAGCTGCACAACAACCACCACACGTACCCGACCTCGGCCAAGTTCTCGGTCAAGAAGTACGAGTTCGACATCGGCTGGGTCTACATCCAGGTGTTCCAGAAGCTCGGCTGGGCCAAGGTCAAGAAGGTGCCGCCGAAGATGCAGATGGGCGACATCCAGCCCGTGGCCAACGAGAAGACGCTCGAGGCTGTCATTGCCAACCGCTACGAAGTGATGGCCGGCTACGCCCGCGAAATGCGCCGTGCCACCAGCGAAGAAATCGACGTGCTGAAGGCCAAGGGCGCCGACCTCTCGGTGCTCAAGGCGGCCAAGCGCTGGCTGCATCGCGACGACGACAAGGTGCCCGCCTCGGCGCGCACCCATCTGGTGCAGGCCCGTGCCGCGCACCCGGTGCTCGACAAGATGGTCACGATGCGCGAAGAGCTGCGTCAGCTCTGGCTGAACACCTCGCAGTCGCGCGAGCAGCTGGCGGCCGATCTGGCGGCCTGGTGCCACCGTGCGGAAGCCAGCGGCATCGCCGGCCTGCGCGAGTTCTCGACCCGCCTGCGCGCCGCACGCGCCTGACGAAGCAAAGGGCCGGCGCATCCCGCGCTGGCTGCTCTCGCTCAATAAAAAAAGCCGACCTGAGGGTCGGCTTTTTTGTGCCTGTCTTTTCTGCTTTTGCAAAACGACGGGCAATAAAAAACCCGCTGGGTGAGCAGCGGGCTTTTCGGGGGAGAGCAGGCTGAATTACTTCAGCTTGATTTCCTTGTATTCGACGTGCTTGCGCGCCTTGGGGTCGAACTTCATGATCGACATCTTTTCAGGCATCGTCTTCTTGTTCTTGCTCGTCGTGTAGAAGTGGCCGGTACCCGCGGTGGATTCCAGCTTGATCTTTTCGCGTCCGCCTTTGCTCGTTGCCATGATTCAGCTCCTTAAGCTTGGCCGCGGGCACGCAGGTCTGCGAGCACGGCATCGATACCGTTCTTGTCGATCAGGCGCAGTGCAGCGCTCGAAACGCGCAGGCGAACCCAGCGGTTTTCGGTCTCGACCCAGAAACGGCGGTATTGCAGGTTCGGCAGGAACCGGCGCTTGGTTTTGTTGTTGGCGTGGGAAACGTTGTTTCCGACCATCGGGCCTTTGCCCGTTACGTCGCATACGCGTGCCATGTGGACACTCTTTCTTGAACAGCTGGCACCGGCGCAATCGTGGCGATTGCAGGGTGTTTTGCAGCTTGACCTCGCCAGAAACGGGTGGCGGTACCCCGGATTTGCCGCAACCCGACTCCCGGTGGGGGGTAGGCCCTGTTTCGGCAAAGCCTCGGATTATAGCCCTTTCAGGCCCGGCTGGGCTGGCCGTGCCGCAGATGCGGGAAGCCAGGCCCTGCAGGACGGTGCCCCGTCCCGCGGGAAAGGCCTCAGTGCTCCTCGAGGAAGCGCTGTGCGTCGAGGGCGGCCATGCAGCCCGTGCCGGCGCTCGTGATGGCTTGGCGGTAGATGTTGTCCTGCACGTCGCCGGCCGCGAACACGCCGGGCACGCTGGTCATCGTCGCGAAGCCCTTCAGGCCCGAGCGGGTCAGGATGTAGTTGTCCTTCATTTCCAGCTGGCCCTGGAAGATGTCGGTGTTCGGGTGGTGGCCGATCGCGATGAAGCAGCCCTTGAGCGTGATCTCTTCGGTGGCGCCGGTCTGCGTGTTCTTGATGCGGATGCCTGTCACGCCCGTGCCGTCACCGAGCACTTCGTCAAGCTGGTTGTGCAGCTTCAGCACGATCTTGCCTTCGGCCACTTTTTCCATGACCTTGTCGATCAGGATGGGCTCGGCGCGGAACTTGTCGCGGCGATGCACCAGCGTCACCTTGTTGGCAATGTTGGAGAGGTACAGCGCTTCCTCGACGGCCGTGTTGCCGCCGCCGATCACGCAGACTTCCTGCTCGCGGTAGAAAAAGCCGTCGCAGGTTGCGCAGGCCGAGACGCCGCGGCCCATGAACTTCTCTTCGGAATCCAGGCCCAGGTACTTGGCCGATGCGCCCGTGGCGATGATCAGCGAGTCGCAGGTATAGGTGCCGCTGTCGCCCGTGAGCGTGAACGGGCGCTTGCTCAGGTCGACCTTGTTGATGTGGTCGAACACGATCTGCGTCTTGAAGCGTTCGGCGTGCTCGAGAAAGCGCTGCATCAGCTCCGGGCCCTGGACGCCGTGCACGTCGGCCGGCCAGTTGTCGACCTCGGTCGTGGTCATGAGTTGACCGCCTTGCGCGATGCCCGTGATGAGCAAAGGCTGGAGGTTGGCGCGTGCGGCGTAGACGGCGGCGGTGTAGCCGGCCGGGCCGGAGCCCAGAATGAGAACCTTGGCGTGTTGGGGTGCGGACATGAGTAGAAAACCTAGGATGGACGCTGCGTCAGCGTGTACATTTTCAGGGTGGTAGCGATACGTGGGGAGTATCACCGCCCGGTTCAACACCGGGTGCACGGTGTTTTCAATGCGCGCGATTGTAGTAATCCATGGGCTCAGCATCAGGATCACATCGCGCGCTGTTTCAGGGATTGATTAATGTCGATGCTGTCCAACCTTGAATTGCTTCGGCGCGTTCCATTGTTCGCGTCGTTGACGGCCTCGCAGTCCGCAAGCATTGCGGATGCGATCATCAAGAAGCGCTTCAAACGCGCCGAGGTCGTCGTGGAGCAGGGCAAGAAATCCGATGCGCTGTACATCATCCTGACCGGCCGCGCCCGCGTCACGAGCGCCGACAGCCGTGGCCGCGAGGTGATCCTGGCCACGCTGCATCCCGGCGACTATCTCGGCGAGATGAGCCTGATCGACGACGAGCCGCATTCGGCCACCGTGCGCACCGAAATCCAGTGCGACGTGCTCATGCTGGGCCGCGACGCCTTCGCGCGCTGCCTGCCCGAGAACTCCTCGATGGCCTACAACATCATGCGCGGCCTGGTGCAGCGTCTGCGCCACGCCGACCGCAAGATCGAGTCGCTGGCGCTGATGGACGTGTACGGCCGCGTCGCCCGCGCACTGCTCGAGTTCGCCAGCCAGGACGGCATGGGCAACCTCAAGGTCCGCGACAAGATCTCCCGGCAGGACCTGGCCAAGATGGTCGGCGCGTCGCGCGAAATGGTGAGCCGCGTGATGAAGGACCTGGAAGAGCGCGGTTTCGTCCAGTCCCAGGAAGACGGCTCGGTGATCATCAAGGACCGGCTCCTTACGCTGACCTGAGCCCATAGGCCGGGCGCTTTCGGCGTCCACGGCCTTTTGTTGTAGTGTTCGGGTGGCCGGCCTGTTTTTTTTCGGGCCGGGCGCCGTGCTTTTCATGACCTATTCGCTCCATACGCTTCAATCGTCCTCCTCTTCTTCCGCTGCCGAAGGGCAACCCGTGCGCCTGCGCGCCCTGCGCTTCGCCCACGAAATCACCTTGATTGCCGGGTTTGCAGCCCTCCTGTTCTGGCTGCTGGCGATGCTGAGCTTCACCCCGTCCGATGCCGCCTGGTCGACCTCGGGCACGGGCGGTGAGATCAAGAACTGGGGCGGCCGCATCGGCGCCTGGCTGGCCGACGGCAGCTACTTCCTGGCCGGCTATTCCGTCTGGTGGTGCCTCGCGGCCGGTCTGCGCGCGTGGCTCTCGTCGCTGGCCGGCTGGCTGCGCGGCGGTGAACCGACGGCGGCGGTCGAGCAACAGCCCCCGCGCGGTCGCTTCAACCGCAGCCGGCTCGCTTTCTGGTTCGGCCTCGTCCTGCTGCTGTGCGCGAGCGCGGTGCTCGAGTGGTCGCGCCTGTACCGGCTCGAATCGCACCTGCCGGGTTCGGGCGGCGGCGCCCTGGGCTACCTCGTGGGGCCGGCGAGCGTGCGCTGGCTGGGCTTCACGGGCTCGGCGCTGGTCGCCATCGCCGGCGGCGTGATCGGCTCGGCGCTGGTCTTCCGTTTTTCGTGGAGCCTGATCGCCGAGCGCATCGGTGCCCGTGCGTACTCGCTGTTCGAGTCGCGCCGTGAAAAGCGCGAAATGGCGGCCGACATTGCCATGGGCAAGCAGGCCGCGCGCGAACGCGCCGGCGACGAAGAAGAGCAGGCGCCCGCGCCACGCGTCAAGAAAACGCGTGCCAACAAGGAACCCGTGTTCGGCGACGCTTCCGGCCCGCAGGAGCCGAGCTTCGACGACGAAGAGGAAGAAGTCGCGCCCAAGCGTCGCCCCGCATCGCCGCCCGTGCAGATCGAGCCCGCGATGACCGAGGTCCCCCGCAGCGACCGCGTCGTCAAGGAGCGCCAGAAGCCGCTCTTCAACGAACTGCCCGACAGCAAGCTGCCGCAGGTCGACCTGCTCGACGCCGCGCTGGTGCGCCAGGAAACCGTCTCGTCCGACACGCTCGAGATGACCTCGCGCATGATCGAGAAGAAGCTCAAGGACTTCGGCGTCGAGGTGCGCGTGGTGCTCGCCTCGCCGGGCCCCGTCATCACGCGCTACGAAATCGAGCCTGCCACCGGCGTCAAGGGCTCGCAGATCCTCGGCCTCGCCAAAGATTTGGCGCGCTCGCTTTCGCTGGTGTCGATCCGCGTGGTCGAGACGATCCCCGGCAAGAACTACATGGCGCTCGAGTTGCCGAACGCCAAGCGCCAGTCGATCAAGCTCAGCGAAATCCTGGGCTCGCAGGTCTACAACGAGGGCAAGTCGATGCTCACGATGGGCCTGGGCAAGGACATCATCGGCAACCCCGTGGTGGCCGACCTCGCGAAGATGCCGCACGTGCTGGTGGCCGGTACCACCGGCTCGGGCAAGTCGGTGGGTATCAACGCGATGATCCTGTCGCTGCTCTACAAGGCCGAGGCACGCGACGTTCGCCTGCTCATGATCGACCCGAAGATGCTCGAAATGTCGGTCTACGAAGGCATCCCGCACCTGCTGGCGCCCGTGGTCACCGACATGCGCCAGGCCGCGCACGGCCTGAACTGGTGCGTGGCCGAGATGGAGCGCCGCTACAAACTCATGAGCAAGCTCGGCGTGCGCAACCTGGCCGGCTACAACACCAAGATCGACGAAGCCAAGGCGCGCGAGGAGTTCATCTACAACCCCTTCAGCCTCACGCCCGACGATCCCGAACCGCTGCGCCGCGAGCCGCACATCGTGGTCGTCATCGACGAACTGGCCGACCTGATGATGGTGGTCGGCAAGAAGATCGAAGAGCTGATTGCCCGCCTGGCGCAAAAGGCCCGCGCCGCCGGCATCCACCTGATCCTGGCCACGCAGCGCCCCAGCGTGGACGTGATCACCGGCCTCATCAAGGCCAACATCCCGACGCGCATCGCGTTCTCGGTGGGCTCCAAGATCGACAGCCGCACCATCCTCGACCAGATGGGCGCCGAGGCGCTGCTGGGCATGGGCGACATGCTCTACATGGCCAGCGGCACGGGCCTCCCGATCCGCGTGCACGGTGCCTTCGTGAGCGACGAGGAAGTCCACCGCGTGGTGGCCTACCTCAAGAGCCAGGGCGAGCCCGACTACATCGAGGGCGTGCTCGAAGGCGGCACGGTCGATGGCGACGGTGACGGCGACCTGCTCGGTAGCGGCGACGGCGAAAAAGACCCGATGTACGACCAGGCGGTCGAGGTCGTGCTCAAGAACCGCAAGGCCAGCATCTCGCTGGTGCAGCGCCACCTGAAGATCGGCTACAACCGCGCTGCGCGCCTGGTCGAGGACATGGAAAAAGCCGGCCTCGTGAGCGCCATGAGCGGCAGCGGCCAGCGCGAGATCCTCGTGCCCGCGCGCCAGGCGGAGTGAACCGCCGACGCGCCACCGACGATCACCGCTGCAGGGCCGGTTACGTGCTGAGAGGCAATTTGCAAACGCGCACCGGTGCTGCTGCAAATCTTCATCAAAGCCTACAGATGCCGGCATCTGCTGCGGGTAGTGTCGAAGGACATCGCAGCAACGTTTTTCCGAGGAACCTCCCATGAAGAAAACCCGCCTCTGGCTGTTGGCCGGCCTGTTCTGCACGGTGGCCGGCAGTGCCTGGGCCGACGGGCTCGAGAGCCTCGAAGCCTTCGTGAAGACCGTCAAATCCGGCCGCGCCGAGTTCACCCAGACCGTGACGGCCCCGCCGCGCGAGGGCCAGCCGGGCCGCGTCAAGACGTCGACTGGCACCTTCGAATTCCATCGCCCCGGCAAATTCAAGTTCGACTATCGCAAGCCTTTTGCGCAAAGCATCGTGGCCGACGGCAAGACGCTGTGGCTGTACGACGCCGACCTGAATCAGGTCACGCAGCGCACCCAGGCGCAGGCGCTGGGCTCGACGCCCGCGGCGCTGATTGCCTCCGCGGCCGACCTGCGCGCCCTGCAGGCCGATTTCGCGCTGGAAGCCGCGCCCGAGCGTGACGGCCTGCAGTGGGTCAAGGCCACGCCGAAGAACAAGGACGGCCAGCTGCAGAGCGTGATGGTCGGCTTCCAGGGTGACGCGCTGGCGGCCCTCGAAATCCTGGACAGCTTCGGCCAGCGCTCGATGCTCAAGTTCAGCAAGGTCGAGGTGAACCCGGCCTTGCCTGCGAGCACTTTCGAGTTCAAGGCGCCTGCGGGCGCGGACGTGCTCAAGCAGTAATCACACACAGCGAGACGGTAGTTCCGGTTTGGCCACGCGCTCCCACCAGCCCCTCGCCGAGCGCCTGCGTCCCAAGACGCTGGGCGAAGTGATCGGCCAGCAGCACCTGCTCGGTCCGGGCATGTCGCTGCGCATCGCCTTCGAGTCGGGCCAGCCGCACTCCTGCATCCTCTGGGGCCCGCCGGGCACCGGCAAGACCACCATCGCGCGGCTCATGGCCGACGCCTTCGACGCGCAGTTCCTGAGCATCAGCGCGGTGCTGGGCGGCGTGAAGGACATCCGCGAGGCGGTCGAGCAGGCCACGGCGGCGCGCGACGGGCTCACGCAGCAGCGCACGATCGTCTTCGTGGACGAGGTGCACCGCTTCAACAAGAGCCAGCAGGACGCGTTCCTGCCGCACGTCGAGTCGGGCCTGTTCACCTTCATCGGCGCGACCACCGAGAACCCCTCGTTCGAAGTCAATTCGGCCTTGCTGTCGCGGGCGGCGGTGTACGTGCTGCAGTCGCTCAACGAAGGCGACCTGAAGCAGATCGTCGCCAAGGCGCAGGCGATCCAGGCGGTTCCGGCCATCGACGAGGCGGCCATCGACCGCCTGGTGGCCTACGCGGACGGCGACGCGCGCCGCCTGCTCAACACGCTCGAGACGCTGGCGGTTGCCGCCGGCGCCGAAAAGCTCACGAACATCACCGACGAGTGGCTGCTGCGCGTGCTCGGCGAGCGCATGCGCCGCTACGACAAGGGCGGCGAACAGTTCTACGACACCATCAGCGCGCTGCACAAATCGGTGCGCGGCAGCGACCCCGATGCTGCCCTGTATTGGTTCGTGCGCATGCTCGACGGCGGCGCCGACCCGCGCTACATGGCGCGCCGTCTCGTGCGCATGGCCAGCGAAGACATCGGCCTGGCCGACCCGCGGGCGCTGCGCCTGGCGCTCGATGCGGCCGAGGTCTACGAGCGCCTGGGTACCCCCGAAGGCGAGCTGGCGCTGGCCGAATGCGTGGTCTACCTGGCCATCGCGCCCAAGTCGAACGCGGTTTACAAGGCCTACAACGCGGTGCGCGCGCTGGTGAAGAAGGACAGCACGCGCCCGGTCCCGATGCACCTGCGCAATGCGCCGACCAAGCTCATGAAGGAGCTCGACTACGGCAAGGGCTACCGCTACGCGCACGACGAGGAGGGCGGTTTTGCCGCCGGCGAGCGCTACCTGCCCGAAGGGCTGGAAGGCCAGGTTTTCTACGAACCGGTCGAACGCGGGCTCGAAATACGCATCGGCGAAAAGCTGCGCGAACTGCGCCGACGCAACGCTGAAAAAGACGATTGATACTGTCTTGCAACATGCGCTCATGCCGCGCATGACCTCACCCACATACAGCATGAGGTGAGCGGGTAAACCCCGGTCAAAGCGCCCCAAAACAGCGCCGGGGCATGTCTAAAATCCCGCCCACCAAACCTACCGACGGCACATGTTGGCTGGTTTTTTGCTTGTCAAGCCACGGCGCCAAACCGGTGCCATCGGTAGGTGAATGGCACCCGCAAGGTGCAACACATAGGGAATCGCGTTATGGAAATATTGCTGCAGCAGATCATCAACGGTCTGGTTCTCGGCAGCATGTATGCCTTGATAGCCTTGGGCTACACCATGGTGTACGGCATCATCAATCTGATCAATTTTGCGCACGGTGAAGTGCTGATGGTGGGGGCGCTTACAAGCTGGACCATCATCGGGCTCATGAAGGACGGAATGCCCAACACACCGGGCTGGCTGATCCTCTTCGTCGCGCTGATCATTGCCTGCGTCGTCGCGGCAAGCCTGAACTTCGTGATCGAAAAAGTGGCCTACCGGCCGCTGCGCAACAGCCCCAAGCTCGCACCGCTCATCACCGCCATCGGCGTGTCGATCCTGCTGCAGACACTGGCCATGATCATCTGGAAGCCGACCAACAAGGCCTACCCCAACCTGCTGCCGACCGACCCCATCCACGTGGGCGGCGCCGTGATCTCGCCGACGCAGGTCATGATCCTCAGCGTCACGGCGTTCTCGCTCGTGATCCTGATGTGGCTGGTCAACTACACCAAGCTCGGCCGCGCGATGCGCGCCACCGCCGAGAACCCGCGCGTCGCGGCGCTCATGGGCATCCGGCCTGACATGGTCATCTCGGCCACCTTCATCATCGGCGCCGTGCTCGCGGCCATCGCCGGCGTGATGTACGCCTCCAACTACGGCATCGCGCAACACGCGATGGGCTTCCTGCCCGGCCTCAAGGCCTTCACGGCGGCCGTGTTCGGCGGCATCGGCAACCTGGCCGGCGCGGTGGTCGGCGGCATTCTGCTGGGTCTCATCGAGGCCATCGGCTCCGGCTACATCGGCACCCTCACGGGTGGCGTGCTGGGCAGCAACTACAGCGACATCTTCGCTTTCATCGTGCTGATCGTGATGCTCACGCTGCGGCCTTCGGGTCTGCTCGGCGAGCGCGTGGCGGACCGGGCCTGAGGAGCAGCACACCATGAAAAACAGCAAGAACCTCGCGCTCTACATCCTCGGCGTGGTCGCCGTGCTGGCGCTGCCGATCCTGTTGCAGACCCAAGGCAACGCCTGGGTGCGCATCGCCGACATCGCATTGCTCTACGTGATGCTCGCGCTCGGCCTGAACATCGTGGTCGGCTACGCCGGCCTGCTCGACCTGGGCTATGTGGCCTTCTTTGCGGTCGGCGCGTACCTCTACGCGCTGATGGGCTCGTCGCACCTCTCGGACACCTTTCCGTGGTTCAAGGCGATGTTCCCGAACGGGCTGCACACCTCGCTCCTGATCGTGGTTCCGCTCGCGCTGGTGGTGGCCGGGGTGCTCGGCGCGATGCTGGGGGCGCCCACGCTGAAGTTGCGTGGCGACTACCTGGCCATCGTCACGCTCGGCTTCGGCGAAATCATCCGGGTGTTCCTGAACAACCTCGACCAGCCGATCAACATCACCAACGGGCCGAAGGGCATCACGGCGATCGACTCCATCAAGTTCTGGGGCCTCGACCTCGGCAAGGCGTGGAAGTTCGACGGCTTCACGATCTCCTCGGTCACGCTGTACTACTACCTGTTCCTGGCGCTGGTGGTGGCCACCATCATCATTTCGCACCGGCTGCAGATCTCGCGCATCGGCCGCGCCTGGATGGCCATCCGCGAAGACGAAATCGCCGCCAAGGCAATGGGCATCAACACCCGCAACATGAAGCTGCTGGCCTTCGGCATGGGTGCCAGCTTCGGCGGTGTGTCGGGCGCGATGTTCGCGGCCTTCCAGGGCTTCGTGTCGCCCGAGTCCTTCAGCCTGATGGAGTCGGTGATGATCGTCGCCATGGTCGTGCTGGGCGGCCTCGGGCACCTGCCCGGCGTCATCCTGGGCGCCGTGCTGCTGGCCGCGCTGCCCGAAGTGCTGCGCTACGTCGCCGGCCCGCTGCAGGCGCTGACCGACGGCCGCCTGGACGCGTCCATCCTGCGCCAGCTGTTCATTGCGCTGGCCATGATCATCATCATGCTGATGCGCCCGCGCGGCCTGTGGCCCTCGCCGGAGCACGGCAAGACGCTGACGAAGAAGAACGGCGTGCCCGTCGACCCGACCCATGCGGCCGTGGCGCCCGGTTCGCTCCAGACCCACGCGCCGGGCATCGACAGCCCTGCTGACGAAGTGCCGGGTGCGGCATCGCGTCCCATGTCCATCAATCCGTGAGCCAAGGACACACAGACATGACGACAGACACCATCCTCGACGTTCGCGGCATCTCCAAGCGTTTCGGCGGGCTGCAGGCCCTCTCGGACGTGGGCATCACCATCAAGCGCGGCCAGGTCTACGGCCTGATCGGGCCGAACGGCGCCGGCAAGACCACTTTCTTCAACGTGATCACCGGGCTGTACACGCCCGACAGCGGCACCTTCGAGCTGGCCGGCAAGCCCTACCAGCCGACGGCCGTGCACGAAGTGGCCAAGGCCGGCATTGCGCGCACCTTCCAGAACATCCGCCTCTTCGCCGAAATGACGGCGCTGGAGAACGTGATGGTCGGGCGCCACATCCGCACGCATTCGGGCGTGTTCGGCGCCATGCTGCGCACCAGGGGCTTCAAGGCCGAAGAAGCGGCCATCGCCAAGCGCGCGCAGGAACTGCTCGACTATGTGGGCATCGGCAAGTTCGCCGACTACAAGGCGCGCACGCTGAGCTACGGCGACCAGCGCCGCCTCGAGATCGCCCGCGCCCTGGCCACCGACCCCCAGCTCATCGCGCTGGACGAACCGGCCGCCGGCATGAACTCGACCGAGAAGGTCCTGCTGCGCGAACTGATCGACCGCATCCGCAAGGACAACCGCACGATCCTGATCATCGAACACGACGTCAAGCTCATCATGGGCCTGTGCGACCGCGTCACCGTGCTCGACTACGGCAAGCAGATTGCCGAGGGCAACCCGGTCGAGGTACAGAAGAACGAAAAGGTGATCGAGGCCTACCTCGGCACCGGAGGACATTGAGATGAGCACCGCAGAAGCAACGATGGCACCCACGACGGCAGCGGCCGCCGCCAAGGCAGCGGGCAAGAACCTGCTCAAGGTCCGTGGCCTGAAGGTGGGCTACGGCGGCATCCAGGCCGTGAAGGGCGTGGACTTCGACGTCTTCGAGGGCGAGCTGGTCTCGCTCATCGGCTCCAACGGCGCCGGCAAGACCACCACCATGAAGGCCATCACCGGCACGCTGCCGGCCGGCGCGGGCGACATCGAGTTCCTGGGCCGCAGCATCAAGGGCCGCGGCGCCTGGGACCTGGTGGGCGAGGGCCTCGTGATGGTGCCGGAGGGCCGCGGCGTGTTCACGCGCATGACGATCACCGAGAACCTGCAGATCGGCGCCTACATCCGCAACGACAAGGCCGAGATCGCCAGCGACATGGAGCGCGTGTTCGTGACCTTCCCGCGCCTGCGCGAGCGCAAGGACCAACTGGCCGGCACGATGTCGGGCGGTGAACAGCAGATGCTGGCCATGGGCCGCGCGCTGATGGCGCGTCCGAAGGTGCTGCTGCTCGACGAACCCACCATGGGCCTGTCGCCCATCATGTGCGACAAGATCTTCGAGGTGGTGCAGACCGTGGCCGCGCAAGGCGTCACGATCCTGCTGGTGGAGCAGAACGCCAACCGCGCGCTGCAGCTGGCCGACCGTGGCTACGTGATGGAGTCGGGCCTCATCACGATGAACGGCGACGCCAAGGAACTGCTGCGCGATCCGCGCGTGCGCGCCGCCTACCTCGGCGAGTAAGCACCCGCCAGCGCCGACCGGCCAGCACCGCAGAACGCGGTGGCTGGCCGTTTTTCCGTCTATCCCATCATCGCGGCGGCGGCCTTGATCGCCTCGCGGATGCGCCCGTAGGTGCCGCAGCGGCACACGTTCTCGATGGCGTCGATGTCGGCGTCCGTCGGCGTGCGCGTGCGGCGCAGCAGGTCGACCGCCGCCATGATCTGGCCCGGCTGGCAGAAGCCGCACTGCGGCACATCGAGGTTCATCCAGGCCTGCTGCACCGGGTGCAGCGTGTTGCCGTTGGCCAGGCCCTCGATGGTCGTCACCTGGCGCCCGCGCACGTCGGACACGCGCACCGAGCAGGTCGTCACGGCCTTGCCGTCGACGTGGCAGGTGCAGGCCTTGCACACGTTGATGCCGCAGCCGTACTTCGGGCCGGTGATGCCGAGCTTGTCACGCAGCACCCACAGCAGCGCCAGGTCGTCGGGCGCCTCGACGTCGACGTTCTGGCCGTTCACCTTGAAAGATTGCACAGGCATGGTGGGTCTCCTCCTCAGGCGGGGATCGGAACGTTGACGGGCGTGGGCAGCTTGCCCGGCGGGATCGGCGTGAAGTCGACCGGAAAGTTCAGTGGGAAGCTGCGCGGCTTGATGCCGGTGGCGCGCCCATAGGCGTTGGCGATGGCGCCCGAGCTCGCCGACAGACCCACCTCGCCCAGGCCGCCGATGGCCTCGCCGCTGGCCGGCATGATGATGATCTTCACGTCCTTCGGGTAGTGCTTCATGCGCGAGAAGTGGTACTGCGAGTAGCTGCCTTCCAGCGGCAGGCCGTTCTGGATGTGCAGCCCCGCCGACAGCACCAGCGCGATCGATTCGCACAGGCCGCCCTGCAGCTGCGCCTCGATGCCCGAGGGGTTGATCGGCGTGCCCACGTCGATGGCGATGGTCGCGCGCACCACGCGGGCCTGCGCCGGTACGCGCGCGTCGATCTCGACGATGCAGGCCGTGAACGACTTCGACTCCTGGTGCACGGCCACGCCCTGCGCAAAGCCCGCCGGCATCGCCTTGCCCCACTGCGCGGCCTCGGCCACGGCCTTCAGCACTGCGCGGGCGCGCGGCAGGCGCAGGTACTCGAGCCGGAAGGCGACCGGGTCCTTGCGCGCCGCGCGGGCCATCTCGTCGACCAGGATCTCTTCCACCAGCCGCGCGGGCTGGATGTGCACCGAGCGGTAGGAGCAGGTGTTCATGTCCATCGGCACCGGCGTCAGCAGCTTGGTGGTGACGCCGAAGTTGTAGGGCGAGGTGACCATGGTCTTGAACATGACCTGCTCGATCGCGAAGTTGCCCACCGTCTGCGGGAAGGCATTGGGCAGCGCGATGGCGGCGGCCTCGAGCATGTTGCCGAAGCCGTGGCGCGTGTCCAGGCGCACGCTGGCGATGCGTTGCTCGAAGGCGATCACCTGGCCCAGCAGCATCGTGGCGCGCGCCTTCTGGTAGATCGGCGGGCGGATGCGTGTGTGGCGCATGTCGTCGGTGCGGTGGTACATCAGGCGGCAGGGGCGCCCCAGCGCCTTCGACACCTGGATCGCCTGCAGCACCGGGTCCCAGAACAGGCGCCGCCCGAAGGAGCCGCCCGAGGGCACCGCATGCACGACGACCTTGTTCAGCGGCAGGCCCAGCTCGGCGGCCACCGCCTGCTGGGTGACGATGGGGCTCTGCAGCCCGGCCCAGATCTCGGCGCGATCCGCTCGCACATCGGCAATCGCGCATTCGACTTCCATCGGGCAGTGCGCGGCCGGCGCGAACTCGAACTCGGCCTCGACCGTCAGCGCGCCCAGCGGCGGCAGCGCAAAGGGCAGCAGCGACGACTTCAGCTTGCGCATGATGGTGGCGTTCGACTCGCCGTCGAGCGGGCCCGCGGCCCAGGTCACGTCGAGCGCGTTCACCGCGGCCCAGGCCTGGCCGAAGGTTTCGGCCATCACCGCCACGCCGGGCGGCGTCGGCGTGATGCCGTTGGTGGCGGGAATCGGCACCACGCCGATCACGCCCGGCATTGCCATCACCGTGTTCATGTTGTTGATGCCGACGAACTTGCCGTTGATGGTCGGCGGGCGCCGCACCATCGTCGGCTTGGCATTGGGCACCGCCTGGTCGAGCGTGAACTTCTTGCGCCCGGTGACGATGTCCAGCGCGTCGAGCCGCGTCACGCGCTGGCCGACCACCGAGGGCGTCGAGCCCGAGAGCAGGCCGCCGAGGCCGCCCAGCACCGGCATGCCGGCGTGCATCGAGCGCACGCTCGACGAGCCGCCGGTGAGCTGGTTCCAGATCAGCTCGGGGCTCGCGTCGGCCGAGGTGACTTCGATGGCGCTCAGCGGCAGGCGCAGCTTGTCGGCCAGCATCATGGCGCTGGCCGTGGCGATGCCCTGGCCCACTTCGAGGCGCGGCAGCGCCAGGCGCACGCGGCCGTCGCCGGTGTTCGTCACCTTCACGAGCGGCATGGTCGGCAGCGAGGTCAGCGTGACCGCATCGCCGATGTCGATCAGGTCGGTGGTGTCGGGCGGGGTCATCGGCAGCAGCGCGGCGACTGCCGAGGCGGGCGCCGTGAGGGCGCCGAGCCCCGCGATGCCGGCCGCGGCCGATGCCAGCGGCGCGGCCGTGGCGTAGCCCAGCACGTCGCGCCGGCGCAGGCCGTGCGCATCCCCGTCGTCCGGCCCGCGCGCGGGGCGCGGGTCCTTGTTCGAACGCTTCATCGTTGTCTCCTTGTTGTTTGGCGAACGCGGATGACTGTGGCACCATCGCCGCGCCGAAGATGTCGTTGCAACGACATTTCTTACGGTCCCCCGCCGACCGGCGCCTGCGACGGATCGGCCGATGCGATGTCACGAGGGACGACAGCAGGAGGCGCGATGTCGAACGCGTTGGAGAACATGCTTCGCGAGAGCCTGTGGGCGCGCGCGCTCACGGACGACGAACTCGACCGCGTCGTCCAGGAGTCGCACGAGCGCGTGGTGCCGGCCGGCGGCTTCGTCGTGCGGCGCGGCGAACCGGCCGATCACTGGATCGGCGTGATCGACGGCCTCATGAAGATGTCGGTGTCGCTGCCCGACGGGCGCGTGTCCACCTTCACCGGCGTGACCGCCGGTGGCTGGGGCGGCGAAGGTTCGCTGCTCACCCCCGGATGCTGGCGCTACGACGGCGTGGCGCTGCGGCCCACGCGCGTGGCCTGCGTGCCGCGACAGAGTTTCGAGCGGCTGATGTCCACCAGCATCGACTTCAATCGGTTTCTGTTGTTACACATCAATGCGCGACTGAGCCTGTTCATCGGCCTCATGGAATTCGATCGACTGCTCGGCCCCGACGCGCGCGTGGCGCGTTGCCTGGCCAGCCTGTTCGACCCCATCCTCTATCCGCGCGCCACCCGCTTCGTGCGGCTGAGCCAGGACGAGATCGGCCTCTTGTCGGCCGTGTCGCGCCAGCGTGCCAACCGCGCGCTGCATGCGCTGCAGCGCGACGGCCTGTTGCGCATCGAACATGGCGGCGTGGAAGTGCTCGACCTCGCGGGCCTGCGCACCTACCAGAGCGGGGCGGCCGAAGCGGCGGCGGCCGTGGCTGCGGCCACCGACACGCAGGCCGCAGCGCCCCTGGACGACCTCGTCAGTCCACCTTCGCCCCGGTGGCCTTGACCACCTGCTCGTACTTGGCGAGTTCGCTCTTCATGAAGCTGCCGAACTGCTCGGACGAGTTGCCGACCGGCTCGGCCAGCATCGAGGCGAAGCGGGTCTTCGTTTCCGGTGCGTTCAGCGCGGCGACGAAGGCCTGATTCAGCTTCGCGACCACCTCGGGCGGCGTGCCGGCCGGCGCGACCAGGCCCCACCAGGTGTCGATCGAGAAGCCCTTGAGCGTGTCGGCCACGGGCGGCACGTCGGGCAGGGCGCTGCTGCGCTTGAGCGTCGTGACCGCGATCGCCTTCAGCTTGCCCGAGCGGATGTTCGGCGCAGCCGTGGCGAGGTTGTCGAAGTTGAAGTCGACCTGGCCCGACAGCAGCGCGAGCTGCGCCGGGTTGCCGCCGTTGTACGGAATGTGCACCGCGAAGATGCCCGCTTCCTTCTTGAACAGCTCGCCCGCCAGGTGGCCGGCGCTGCCGTTGCCGCCGCTGGCGTAGTTGAGCTTGGCCGGGTTGGCCTTGGCGTAGCGGATCAGGTCGGCCAGCGTGCGGATGTTCAGGCGGTTGGCCGTGTCGGCGTTCATCACCAGCACGTTGGGCACGCGCACCATCTGCGTGATCGGCGCGAAGTCGGTCGCGGCGTTGAACGGCATCTTGCTGTACAGCCACGGGTTCACCGCGTTCGTGGCCGTGGCCGCGATGCCGATCGTGAGGCCGTCGGCCGGCGCCTTGGCGACGAAGTCGGCGCCGATGTTGCCGCCCGCGCCGGGCTTGTTGTCGATGATGACCGGGCCGCCCAGCGTGTCCTTCACCTGCTCGGCCAGGATGCGCGCCGTGTTGTCGATCGGGCCGCCGGCCGCGTAGGGTACGACGAGGCGGATCGGGCGGTGTTGCTGGGCTGCGGCATGGCCGGCGGTGAGCACGGCGGCGCCGGCGATCAGGGTCAGGAGGAAGTGTCTCGTCTTCATGTTGTTCTGCGTCACGTCTGCGGAAAGGAAAGGGGAGCGCGAAGGCTCAGGGCAAGGCTTTGTCGGCTTCGGTGGTGAAGGCGTCGGCGAAGAACTCTTCTTCGGGCAGGCCCGCGAGCGCCACGTAGTCGCGCTTGGCCGAGTCGACCACGATCGGCGCGCCGCAGGCATACACCTGGTGGCCCGACAGGTCCGTGAAGTCTTCCAGCACCGCCTGGTGGACGAAGCCGGTGCGGCCGGTCCAGTTGTCTTCCGGCGTGGCGTTCGACACCACGGGCACGTAGCGCAGGTTCGGCATCGCGGCCAGCTGCTCGCGCAGCCAGGCGTCCATGTACAGGTCTTCGGGGCGGCGTCCGCCCCAGTAGATCGCGGCGGGCCGCTCGATGCCCTTGAACTGCATGTGCTCCAGCAGCGCCTTGATGGGCGCGAAGCCCGTGCCCGAGGCCAGCAGGATCATCGGCTTGTCGGAGTCCTCGCGCAGGAAGAAGCTGCCGAACGGGCCTTCGATGCGCAGAATCTCTTTTTCCTTCATCGCGCCGAAGACGTGGTCGGTGAACTTGCCGCCCGGCAGGTGGCGCAGGTGCAGCTCCAGGCCCGTGCCCGGCACGGCCACCGTGTGCGGCGCGTTGGCCATCGAGTAGCTGCGGCGCGCGCCGTCGCGCAGGATGAATTCGACGTACTGGCCCGCATAGAACTGCAGCGGCTCGCCGGCCGGCAGCTGCAGGCGCAGCATCATCACGTCGTGCGACTGGCGCGTGAGCGCCATCACGCGCACCGGCATCTTGCGGATCGGCAGCGCGCCGGCCTCGGTGACCTGGCGCGACTCGAGCACCACGTCGCTGGTCGGGTGGGCGCAGCAGGTCAGCACGTAGCCGGCCAGCTGTTCTTCGGCGCTCAGCGCCTTGCTCTGGTGCGGGCCGAGCGTGACCTCGCCCGACAGCTTCTTGCACTTGCAGGAGCCGCAGGCGCCGTCCTTGCAGCCGTAGGGGAGGCCGATGCCCTGGCGGATGCCTGCCGCGAGGATGGTTTCGTCGCCCTGGACCACGAAGTGGCGCCCGCTGGGTTCGACGGTGATGGAAAAGCCCGCTTCGTGCGGCGCTGTAGCAGTCATCGGTATTCTTCGGGGGTGAACTTTCCCGGCTGCGTGCGGCCGGGACAACTGAATTGAGACAGGAAACCCGGATTTTGCCTTCAATCAATAGTCCCTCCGGCGCACTGCCGGCCCGCTTCCGGCGCGAGCGCCTGCTGATCGTCGGCTGCGGCGACGTCGGCCAGCGCGTGGCGCGCAACCTGCGCGGGCGCATGCAGCTGGTCGCGCTCACGTCCTCGGCCGACCGCGTCGCGGCGCTGCGTGCGGCCGGCATCCGGCCGCTGGTGGGCAACCTGGACGACCGCGCCACCCTGCGCCGCCTGGCGGGCATCGCCACCCGCGTGGTGCACCTGGCGCCGCCCGCGCGCGAGGGCGGCGCGGCCTGGTGGCGCGACCAGCGCACCGTGTCGCTGGCGCAGGCGCTGCGGCTGCGCTCGCTGCCCTCGGCGCTGGTCTACGGCTCGACCAGCGGCGTGTACGGCGACTGCGGCGGCGCGCGCGTGAGCGAAACGCGCGGCGTGCGGCCCGACACCCCGCGCTCCCACCGGCGCGTCGATGCCGAGCGCGCCGTGCGCTGGTTCGGCCGCAGCACCGGCGTGCGCACCAGCATCCTGCGCATCCCGGGCATCTACGCGCCCGACCGCGAGAACGGCACCCCGCGCGGTCGCCTGGAACGCGGCACGCCCGTGCTGCGGCGCGAGGACGACGTCTACACCAGCCACATCCACGCCGACGACCTCGCACGCGCCTGCGTGGCGGCGCTGTTTCGCGGCAAGCCCCAGCGCGTGGTGCACGCGTCGGACGACACCGAGCTGCGCATGGGCGACTACTTCGACCTGGCCGCCGACCTCTACGGCATGCCCCGCCCGCCGCGCGTGGCGCGTGGCGAGGCCGAGCGCCAGCTGCCGCTGCAACTGCTGAGCTTCATGGGTGAATCGCGCCGGCTCGACAACACGCGGCTCAAGCGCGAGCTGCGGGTGCGGCTCGCGCATCCGACGGTGCACACCGGCCTGCAGCCTGCGCAAGCCTGAAAGGACGCACCCGTGAGCAAACAGAGCGTCCGCATCCCCGACGGCCATCCGACCTTCGGCTCGACCGCCGTCTTCGACACCTTCAAGTACGCGCCGGGCGTCAAGGCCGGCGGCCTGCTGTTCGTGGCAGGGCAGGTCGGCCTGCGTGCCGACGGCAGCGTGCCCGAGAGCGCCGCGGAACAGGCCGACTGGGCCTTCCGGCGGCTGGGCGTGGTGCTCGACAGCGCGGGGCTCGGCTTCGCCGACCTGGTGGAGATCGTGAGCTACCACGTCGACGTCGAGCGCGAGCTGGCGAGCTTTCGCGAGGTGAAGGACCGCTACATCACCGGGGATTTCCCGGCGTGGACCATCCTCGGCGTGGCCGCGCTAGCGCGGCCGACGCTGCGGGTGGAGATTCGTGCGGTGGCGGCGTTGAAGACTGCGCAAGCGGGCTGACACCGAAGCGGAAGCCCAGGGGCCGGGCGTACCATGGCAGGACAGGTTCCAGATCGAACCGATCGAAGCGAAGCGGACGAAACGAATGCCCCAAACGATTGAAGCGTTGCTTGCCGATCAAGGCGCACAGGCGGTCCTCGCCTACCTGAACGCGCGCGTGCCGCATCGGTACACCGGGATCTACAAGATCCGCTCCGACCTGGTCACGAGCCTCTACCTGCACGACAAGCAAGGCGAGCTGATCCCCGAGAACATCGCCATCGTGCCCTTCGAGGCGAGCATCTGTCCCTTTGTCCTGCGCGACGGGTGGTTCCGCACCGACGACTCGAGCGTGGACGAGCGCTTTGCCACGCATCCCGGGCGGGACTACACCATCAGCTACCACGGCGTTCCGCTGTTGAACCCCTCGGGCGCGGTCGCCGGCACCTTGTGCCACTTCAACTTCACGGCCGTGCCGCTGCCGGACGACGAGTTCGAGCTGCTGCACCAGGCCGCCGTGTCGCTGCAGGTGAAGCTCGCCGACGTGCTTGGCTAAGGGGGCGCTGTCCGGCCTGAAAGGCCCCGAGGCAAAGAAAAACCCGCTGCGCCGATGAAGCGAGCGGGTTTCTTGATGTGGGGTGAGACGGCGTCGTCTCGTGGTGCCGGGGCCGGAATCGCAGATCGGGCTGCAGGCCGCATGAATGCTGGCTCTTTTTAATCCGATACGGTGAGGTGCCGACAAAAGTGCCGACAAATCTCGGAGTGTCCTGGGTTGTTGCGCGAGAGAGACGCTATACCCGTCCGCGAATCGGGGCGGTGCGGTGAGACCGCGAGCACAGAGCCCCCGACCTGCCGGCCGCCCCATATCGCGGATCGATCCGTAGCCTTCGTCCTCGCAGACGAGGCGAGATGTCCCTACATCTCGTTTCCAGTTCCTCGCCGTTGTCGGCTTGTCTTCCCCACACGCGCTGTAGCTCCACCACTAGAAAAATTCTCAGGAATCTAGCGCTTTTGGATTTTTGGTTATTTTCTCTATCAACATCTTCGCATCTTCGACATCGGCCGTGGCGCCAAGAAAATAAATCACCTTATCCTGTAGTGAAAGACGTTTCCCAGAAGTCGACAACTCCGAAATTAGATGAACATGCCAAGAAAAAAGCAACGAAAAATAGATTAGCAACGCTACCGTTGCTTGCCGCTCATTTTTATGAAACAAAAATGTCCGCTGCCTATCTATATCCCATGACGCACCCTCCAAGACGAACTTATCGAAGATTGCAATTTCATCCTTCATTGGGACTGTTGAGTTATCAATTTGCAACAGCGTCCAGTCGCCCGAGACAATCCAATTAGACAGTCGATATGCAATCACATATAGTTCCACCGCATCTGAGGAAGGAGAATACTTTTCATAAATTAGCGCCTTGCCATCTGAATTAAGAGGGCAGAGATTATTCCAATCTCCAATCCTTATATTCAAAGGATTTAGGAGTTGCGCTGCTTCCGAAGAGGAAAGTATTTTCATAAATTCGATCAATTAAATTTCGGCCCGTATTCGCCACCCGGCCCATTGGGGTAAATTACTCCACAAAGCGGGCAAATCGTCGCCGGAATTAAGCTTGGCGGAATGCGCGGAGTAGGAATTTTGTGCATATCTCCCGCCTCACCAGGATTTCCATTTAAATCATAGCGCTGCCACCCTTTTTGGCCTGGCTGATTTGTTTTCCAATAGCCTTTGCTGCCTGGCGGCCCACCATTCGCCTCGTCGGGAACAAACTGACATTGAGCACGACCTCCGCCACCTTCCGGTTTTGGCCCTAAAAATTGGCCGGGCTTATTAGCATTGTGCGGGGTCCACGGGCCTCCAGGGACAATTCCGTTTGGATTCGGAATCTCAATCAAACCTAAAGGGTCGATGCCTCCCAAAGGATTCGCATCGACATATCCGAATCGATTCCACCCGCCATCCAGACCAATCGGGTCCGGCTGGCTATACCTCCCTGTCCTCGCGTCATAGCTCCTGAAGTAGTTGTAAAACAACCCCGACTCCTCATCCGCATACTGCCCCGGATACCGCAGGTTGAACTTCACCTCCGACACGCCCGTGGTGCCCGGATTCGGCGTCACATCCAAGTCGGCGAACCGGTTCCTCGCCGTCGTTGGCTTGTCTTCCCCGAACGCGCTGTAGCCCCATTGCCAGACCGCTTGCCCGCTCACATCGGTGAGCTTGCGCGGCGTGTTCAGGTGGTCGCTGTGCACGGCGTAGGTGGCACCGTTGATCACCGCCGCGATCGGCATCGGGCCGTTCGCTGTCGGCAGGTAGATGTACTGCGCCTGCCCGCCGCTGTTCGTGCCGCCACTGCCCACTTCGGCGATCAGCGTGCCTTGCTCGTCGTAGACATACGTGTAGCCCTGCTGCTCGGCCTGACTGGTCGCGGGGCTCCACAGCCGGGTGAAGAACGCGATCAGGCTTTGCATGAAGCCCGGATCGGCCTCATCGCCCTGGCTCGGGGGATACAGCGGCTCGGTCTTGAACACGCGCTGGCCCAGCGCGTTGTGCGCGTAGCGCGTGGTCGGGCTGATGTCAGTGGCGCCGGTGGTGGCGGCGGCCAGCCGGCCCTCGGCATCGTAGGCGTAGCTGCGCAAGCCGTCGGTCACAAGGTCGCCGTTGGCGTTGTAGCCGTAGACGACGCTGGTGTTGCTCGCGCCGTTGATGCTCTGAGTGAAGCCCGTCAACCGGTTGCTTGCGGCGCCGACTGTGTAAGTGCGGCTGGTGTTCGCGCCATTGAGGGTCCGGGTGCTGCTGCTTCGGTTGCCGTTGGCGTCGTAGCCGAAGCTGGCAGTGTTGCCCGTGGCATCGAAGCCGGTGATGCGACCGACCGGGCTGTAGCCGACGCTCCAGGCGACGTTGCCGTTCGCGACGGTCGTGTGCGTCGGGTCGGCGTCGCCGGGGCGGTACAGGTTCTGCGTGAGGCTGGTGATGCGGCCTGCCGCGTCGTACACGTAGCTGCTGAACTCGGTGCCGGTGAGCCGGCCCGCGGTGTCGTACACGCGGCTGGCGGCAACGGACGCGGGTGGTGCGGCGGCAAAGGCCCATTGCCACGCGGTGGGCTGGCCGAGCGGGTTCCATGCGATGCTGGTGACGAGCGGGCTGCCATTCCAGTTCAGGCCAGCGAGGCGGCCGGTGGCGTCGTACAGGTGGGTGAGCGTGGCGCCGTTGGGGTAGCCGATGCTGGCCAGCGTGCCGTTGGCGTTGTAGCCGTAGCTCACCTGCTGCACACCACCGTTTGCGAGGGTCTGCTTCTTGAGCGTGACGCGCCCGAAGGCGTCGCGGGTGTACTCGGTGGTGCCGCTGCGGTCGATGACCTCCGAGAGGTAGCCCTTGCTGCTGGCAGTGAGGTCGTAGCGCAGCGTGGTCGTCTTGCCGTCGGCGAAGACGAGGCTGGTCGGCCGGCCGAGCAGGTCGCGCGCAATGGTGGTGGCCTGCCCCATTGCGTCGGTGATCTGGCTGGGCAGGCCGAGGCTGTCGTACTGGGTGCTGGCGCCGCCCGTGTCGGCGCTGGACTCGGTGGTGGCGTTGCCTTGGGCGTCGCGGGTGTAGGCGGTGGCTACGCCCTTGAAGTCCTTGGCTTCTGTGACGGCGTCGAGGGCGTTGTACTTCAGCGTGGCCGTGGCATTGGTCGCGTCGGTCACCGCCTTGACGCGGCGCAGGCTGTCGAGGCCGTACTGCGTGCTCTGGTTGAGGCCGTTGGTCTCACTCACGAGTTCGCCGTTGACGTCGTAGCCGAAGGAGCTCGTCTGGTTCGGCCCCTCGGTCATGGCCAAGACGCGGTTGAGGTAGTTGACGGTGCGCACGACATTCCAGGCCACTGCGCCGGAGCTGTCCTTGATCTGCTCGGCGGTGCGGTTGCCCATGCCGTCGAGCGTGACACTGCCGCTCTCGCCGCGGTTGTTGCTCCAGCCAATGAGACGATGGGCGGGGTCGTAGCTATAGGTCAGCACCAGGCCGGTGGGCAGCGAAATCGTCTCTACGCTCCCGTAGGGCTTGTAGGTCAGCGTGGTGGTCTGCTGGCCGCCAACGGTCTGGGTCAGCAGCCGGTCGCGGGCGTCATAGGTGTAGGTGGTGACGAGACCATTGGGTTCGGTCTGGCTTGTGACGCGGTTGGCCAGGTCGTAGGCGTAGCTGGTGCCGTGGCCCAGAGCGTTAGTGCTGACGAGAACATTGCCTCGGAGGTCGTAGGTGTAGCTGGTGACGGCGCCATTGGGCTCAGTCGCTGTAGCGACCAACTGCTGGGCGTTGTAGGTCCATTGCCAGAGTTGGACCTTGTTCGTCGCAGTGTCGGTGAGGGTCTTCGACAGCACGTTGCCGAAAGCATCGTAGGTGTAGGCGGTTTTTTTGCGGCCCGATTCGGTGACTATTGAAGGGAGACTGAAGGTAGGGTGCCACTGGATGCCGGTACCCCGGGCCTCGGGGCTGTCAGATGCTTGGCCAACATAGGTCGGGAGGCGGCGGGCGACGTCCCAGTACCTACTGGTTACCGTGCCTTTGAAATCGCTTTCGGAAGTGACAAGACCGTTGGCATCCTGGATCCGGTACGCGGCGTCGTTGCCGCCGTTGGCAGCGGGCCGAGACCCGCCCGTCACAACCAACTGTCCCTTCGTCGAGCCGTAGCTGTAGGTGCGGACCGCACCTAGCGGATCGAACACCGTCGCCGTCCCTCCCCCGGGGTAGATGACTTGGTAGCGATTGACGGTGCCGGCCAACTGGGTGTCGATGGCACGGCCTTGCGAGTCATAACCAAAGGTGGCGAAACGCGCGCCCGTTTCGTCCAAGATGCCCGTCAAGGCCTGTGGGTACGTCGCATTTTCGTAGAGGTAGGTACGGGCCTTGGCATCGGGATAGGTCACCACGGAAAGCCGACCTGCGGCGTCGTAAGCGTAGGCGACGCTGCGCAAGTCGGGGGTGACGACCGACACGAGCAAGCCCGCGGCGTCGTAGTTCAGTGCCAGCGTGCGCCCGAAGGCGTTGGTAATCGTGGCCAGCTGGCCTGCGGCGTTGTAGGTGTAGGAGGTGAGCTGCCCATTGCGCTGCGTAAGCGTCTGCAGGTTCCCGTCCGCTGCAAACACCAACGTGGCATCGTCCGCGACACGCCGGTATGCCCAGGTGCCATTGACCGCCTGCACCAAACTGTCCGCACTGTTCGAAGTAGTCCAAGCCGACGAGCCCGCAGCCTTGTTGAATGCGCGCAGAGTTCCGTCGGCGTTGTTGATGGCGACGGCGACAGGATCGACCGCCGGGGCGAACCTCAGCGAGGTCGTGTGGTTGTGCGCCCACGCCTTGCTCAACGAGCCTGCCGGTCGACTTGTATCCGCGCCCCAAGTGCTTCGATACGTCCTCAGGAACGACAGTGCTGCCGGGCCGCCATCGGCGTAGTCGAGGTCCGAACGGTACTTCTCCGCCGTGGCAGGCAGGATGGGCGCGCCGAAGATCGCACCATCGCTCGCTCCCACCGCGTTGGTGTCGTTGAGGCACTGCTCTGGAGTCGCGCGCTTGCCGGTAATCGGATCGACCAGCGACGGATCGACGGGCGGTTCCGTCGCCTCCACTGAGCGTGTATAGATCGTGAGGTAAACATCACTATACGTAGTCCCGTTAGCGATGCTGTATCTCTCACGCGCGTTGCACCGCAGCCAGTAGCTGTCCGGCACAGAGCTCACATACGAAATATAGGCGTGATCGATCAATACAGTCGCGCCGACCACCCCAGCGCACGCTGCCGCAGGAGTGGACTGCCATCCACTTCCCTTGCCGCCCAGCCACCCGTTCCCATACACCTCATACTCCGTCACCTTCGCCGCGTATGACCACGAGGCGGCAAGGCAACTTGCGGCGACGATCAAGCGGAGAAGATGAGTGATGCTGCCACCAAGATTGCGGTCTTGACGAACGGGCGCAAGTGATGGGCCTCTATGCAGACCTCGATGCGAGCCATTTGAAGAAACCGAAGCTGCCGCCGGTGCATCGCAGCCTCGAGCAAGCAACGGTCTGAAGAGGTGTAGCTGGAAAATTTGTTCTGCGTAATTCTTCCCATTGCGCAGGATGCTCTGCGCATCCGCTCGAAGTTTTCTCATTGCGTCTCCCCCTCATGCTTTTTCGTTTGCGTAGCTGAGCACTGCGGGCCTGTTCTTGCCAATCCGCAGCGATCAGTTTTTGCACGGCCAATCACCCCCTCCGGTGAGGCGCACCGCGACGCAGTGCGATTCGTACAAGTTGTTTCAGATTAGCCGAAAGGCCATACGCGGACAACGACAGTTCAGCGTCGAGCCCAGCTACTCTGAAAAAGTGAGCGCCAAAGTACCCATTGATTGAAAAGAGTCGTTGTGCGCAAACGACCCCGCGGCCAGGCACCTTGATGCTTTGAGCGAGAGGGCGGGTCAGCTCGCGGGCGATAGTCACGCAGTGGCCCTCCCGTAGATCAGCGCCAATCAGGCACGAAGGAGCCTTCGAATGCCAAGAGCCAAGGGCAACGAGATCGAGCTGTTCGCCGCGGCTCTGCTGCGCTCCGTCGAGGAGATGAAGCGCGGCGAGCATGCGGTGGTGCACACGCCCGAGAAGATCGCAGGTGGAAAAGCGGAAGCTCTCGGTACAAGCGAATCGGGCTACCGCTCGGTCAAGCTGAAGAAGCACTGCGAACCCACCGGCGACACGCCGAATGCCGTGCACGCCAGGCGCCGCAAAGCGGATCTGCACCGACGGCGTGTAGTTCACCACCGATCAGGCCGGTCATAGGCTGCAACAGGTCGCCAGGATTGCCGCCGGCCGCCTACCTGCTTGGCCGGAAACTATGCAGCTATCGGCTTGATGTCCAGCAATCCTCTCTGCAGCACCCGCGTGCGGCGAGGCCTCGCCCGTGCCCAAGCACGCGTCGGCTCGCTCCCTCGATAGGCCATTGACGCGCCCGCACTTGCCTGAGGGCAATCGCAGCGGGTAGAGGCCGGCCGATACCGCTTGCATACACCCTTTGTGTTTTGTCTTGGCAAGGTGTGCCAGCACCATGCGAGGGCAGAAACTGATACGGCCTGAGATTGATAGCACAAGGATTTGTGCGAATGACACCCCCTTAGTGTTCGCTTCGAAGAGTCGTCGTCAGCAGACTGAGTCGCGTCCACCAAAGGAACCACAATGCTTCGCCTTTCCACTCCTCCCAACCACGTCCCCGCCTTCAAGAAATCGTCGATTGCGAAGGGCTTGGTTGAGTCCAATGCTGACGCACGCGCTGCTGACGTCGCCGGGCCCCGGCCCAAGGTCTACCAGGAGAACATCAAGCCTCGCTTTGATGATCTCCCCGATAGCGCCTTTGCCCGTCTGTCTCAGCTCGTGCAGAGCCCGAAGCGTCCCAACGCGCATGCGCCGCTGCCGTTTAGTGCGCCAACGCTCTGGCGCAAAGTCAAAAACCATACGTTCGTGCAACCGGTCCGGCTGTCCAAAGGGGTGACGGCTTTCAACGTCGGGGCCGTTCGCGCATGGATCGAGGCACAGATGACTGGCCAGTCCGTCTCAGAGTGAGGCATCAAGCATGAAGCCCATCCAGAAGAAAGGGCCGACTGTTGACGCAGTCGGCCCTCTCAAGAAGCAGCATTCGAACCACCAGTTTACAGAGATGAACTCGTGCTTGGAACCCCCGCACCACGCGATGGGCGTGGACCGCGGAGTCGAAGAGGCGCTGGTCACGATGACCAGCCTCGAGATCGCGCATCTCCTTGAGGTGCGCCACGACAACGTGAAGGTCACCATCGAGCGCCTCACCGCCCGAGGGGTGATGACACTCCCTGCATTGGAGGAAGTGTCGAACGCCGGCCCCGGCCCGAAGACGATTGAGGTCTACCGCGTGGGCAAGCGGGACAGTTATGTGGTGGTCGCGCAGATCTCGCCCGAGTTCACGGCGCGGGTGGTCGATCGCTGGCAGGAACTGGAGGCCCAGCGGGGCGTGCTGTCGCGCATGGACATCCTGCACATGGCGATCGATTCCGAGCAGCGTGCGCTCGACGCTGAGAAGCTCTCGTCCGAGCGCGCGTTCCTGATCGAGCAGCAAAAGCCGGCCATCGCCTTCGTCGAGCAGTATGTGAACTGCACTGGGAACAAGGGCGTGCGCGAGACGGCGAAGCTGCTGCGCGCGAACGAGCGCCAATTTATCGCGTGGATGATTGGCCGCGACATCATGTACCGCCTCGCTGGCAAGCTGACCGCGCACGCGCCGCACCTGAACGCCGGCCGCTTCGCAGTGCAGACCGACAAGGCCGCACGCAACGAGCACGTCTACAACGAATGCAAGTTCACTCCAAAGGGCGTCGCGTGGATCGCGGGCAAGTGGGCTAAGCACCAAGCCCCAGGCGGTGCCACTTGAGCAAGCCGATCCCTTACCCGGTCGACGTGCGCGCGAAGGGTTGGCGCTTCGAGCTGGACCACGAAAAGATCGAGCAGTCGGCCACGTGGGCACTCGCGCCGCCTGAGCTCCGCCCTTGGCTCCTGATGCTGTGGATGACCGCCTGGAAGCAGACGCCGTGCGGCACGCTCGACGATGACGACGCACTCATCGCAGCTCGCATCGGTATGCCGCTGAAGATCTTCCAGAAGCACCGGGGGACCTTGCGGCGCGGGTGGTGGTGCGCCGAGGACGGCCGGCTCTATCACGACACGATCACCCAGTTCGTGATCGACATGATGACTCGCCGCCGCAAGGAGTCCGACCGCAAGGCGCTGTCACGTGCGAAGACTCCCTTGGGCGTCCCGCCGTTGTCCCGGGGGACAAAGGCGGGACTCCACCCTGAATCCGACACCGGAACCGGAACCGGAACCTTTATTGACGAAACAGCCCCACCTCCCAGTCCTACGACCGGGGCGGTGGGGGGTGATCAGCAAAGCCCAACGAAGGCAGGGGAGGTCTGCCGCGCTATCAAGATGAAGAAGGTCGCCGACGTGAACCCTTCGAGCCCCGAGCTTCTCGCCCTCATCGCCAAGGGCGTGCCCGTCGAGACGTTCGAGGCCGCGGCCGAAATCTGCGCCAAGGCTGCTCCTCCCAAGGGCTTCGCCTACCTGCTCGGCATCGTGAAGCGCCAGCTCGGCGAGGCCGCGGCCATCGCTTCCGGCGTCGGCATGCCCGAGAAACCCTGGGACGATTCCCGCTCGTCCATCGAGGCGAAGGGCGAGGAGTCCGGCCTGGGCCGTTGGGACGAGAACGACATGAGCGTCAACCACGAAACCTTTCTTCAGTACACGGCTCGCGTGCGCCGTGCTGTCGAAGGCGTGCACGCATGACGCGCAGAGGTCATCAATCGCCAGAGAACCCGGACAACCTCTACCGAGGCGAGGTCCATCAGATCCAGTGAACCAGAGCATCAAGCCCCACATCTTGTTTGCCAACTACAGAATTTTTTAAAGAGCATCACCCGATGACCAATGCACCCCAGCCTTCCCCTCTCCCAGGGGAGTCACCCATGACGTTTGAACTGCTTAAGCGCGCGGTCGAAGTCGGCGGCGAGGCCGCTCTCATCCTCTTGTTCCGCTCGGAAGCGTCTACTGGCAAGGCGTTTGAAGAACGCATCCCGTTCAAGCCGGCGATCGACACCTTGGAATGCGACTTCGATCTTCTGTATGGCCGCGCCGATTTCGTCATCAGCCACGCCGACCACAGCATCACGGTGATCGTTGCCCGTGACGGGGCTCGCGGTCACGAACACGTCGCTGCGGGGATTGGCATGGCGTCGTTTCTCGCAGATCAGCTCGCCCTGGTGCAGCCGAGCGCAGAGATTCGTAAGGCGTTGCTCTGGGCCTCGACCGGGAACCCATTGCTCGACGTTGTGCTCGACTCCTCGTGCACGGCGGCCAACGTCATCTCGCTGTCCCGGTCGACGATGTCGATACACCTTGCCGTCGCCGAGAACTCTGTCAACCAGTACCTCTCAGGCGCCGCACATCGCACCGATGTGCACACGAACGCGAAGGGAGTGCATTGATATGGGCCGCACCACGATCGAACCTACGAAGACCGGCATCGGCTGGTCGGCCATGGATACGGAGGCTGCGTAATGGCTCGTCGCACAGACATCGATTGGACGACGATCGAGCGCGCCTACCGTCTTGGCAACCAGTCGAACAAGCAACTCGCCGTGGTGTTCAAGGTCGACGCCGCGAGCATTGGCCGCAAGGCCAAGAAGGATGGTTGGGTTCAGGACAAGCGCAAGGACGTGCAGTCTGTCACCGAGAGCGTTCTCATCCAGGCAACGGCCAATGCAATCCCGGACGGGACCAAAGCAACCCCCAAAGTCAATCCGAACGCAACCCCCACGCCGCTCCAGATCAAAGCAGCCGGGTTCGCCGCGGCAGACAAGGTCATGGGACACCGCTCCGGCCTCAAACGCCTCGCCGACCTGTGGAACAAGTTGGTAGGCGAGATTGAGCTCATGACAGACCAGGCAGAGATCCTTAAGGCCTTCGTGGCTGCTATCGACGAGAGCGGCCCGACCGAGTCCGGAGGTTGGTACACAGACAAGAAGGCAGCCATGATGCAGGCCATCCTTGGCTCGCCCGACCGCATCGACAGCCTGAAGAAGCTGGCCGAGATCGACGCCCGAATCCGCCGGGGCGAGCGCGAGGCATTCGGCATCGAAGGCGCTGGCTCCAACGGCGATGATCCGCTGACCTCGCTGCTGGCCAAAATCGGCCGCAGCGCCATGCCAGTCGTTCACGAAATTCCGTGCGATGAAGATGAGGTGGCCGCACCATGAGCGAAGCTAAGCACCCGGCAACAGACTGGCCGGCCATCGAGGCAGCCTTTCGTGCCGGCATCCAGTCGCTGCGCACGATCGCGGGCGAGCACGGCGTAGCCGAGTCCACTATTCGCAAACGCGCGAATAAGGAAGACTGGGCGCGCGACTTGGGCGCAAAGATCCAAGCCAAGGCCGACGCACTGGTGCGCAATGCCGCGGTGCGCAGCGAGGTGCGCACCAAAACGCGCATCCCGGAACACGCGATCGTCGACGCGAACGCGGGCGCCGTCTTCCACGTTCACATGAGCCAGCGCTCCGACATCCAGCGCTCCTTGAGTCTCTGCCTTAAGCTGCTTGGAGAGATCGAAGCGCAGACTGACAACGCCGAGCTCTTCGCTAAGCTTGGTGAGTTGATGGACGAGTCCAGCACAGACGCCGAGACCGGGCGTCAGCGCCGCGACCTGCTCAATGAGGCTTACAAAAAAGCACTCAGCACGGCGGGCCGCGTCGACTCGGCCAAGAAGCTTGCCGAGATGCTGGAGAAGGGCGTGCGCATGCAGCGCGAGGCCTTCGGGATCAAGTTGGATGACGGCGGCGGGCTCCCGCCTGCGACCGTTCTGTCGGATGCCGAGCGCGCAGCCCGCTTGGCCGCATTGATCTTCAAGGCGCGCGCGAAAAAGGAGACTGATGACGCGTGAGCGCGACGAGCTGACCGCGCTATCTCTAGGCACCGCGTCGGCGCGCATCAAGCCCGTGGCCAAGTCGCTCGAGCGCCAGGTGCGCTACGCCACGCCGGCTAACGAACCGGTGTTCGCGCAGCCGAAGGAGGGAGTGATTGAGCACGAGGGCTACAAGCGCCTGGTGCCAGCTGCCATGTGCGCGCTGCGGCATCGAGGGCTACATCCAGTTCTGCCATGCTGATGTGGGGAAGGGCATGGGCATCAAGACCGATTGCCGGTGCGGCTGGCTGGGTTGCGGGCCCCATGGGGACTCCATGGGCTGCCACTTTCTACTTGGGTCGACAGGACTGATCGGTCGAAAAGAGCGCCGCTGGCTTGAAGAGATTTATGGTGCGCAAACTCGTGCGGCCATCATCTCGCAGGGTCTCTGGCCGGACACGTTGGCCGCGTTGGAGGCCGCAAGGTGACCTACTTCTGTTTGCGCTCTGGCTCGTGGAACGCGATCCCGATTCGCTGGAGCCAAAGGAGAAACAAGCGCCCCGAAGACGTGATCTGGTACCTGCCGCTCGGGCGTATTTGTGCCAGATCTGCCGTAGCCAAGAGATGCAGGGCGGCAGTTGCTTCCCAGCTTTCGAAGCGGCCCATGATTTTCCCGGATTCAGGAATCGAAGCTTCGCCCCCCGAACGCATTAGGTTCAAGAGCAGTAAGGCGATTTCGTCAAGGTCGATCGACATAATCTGTTTGGCGACGCGGGGAGGCAGCCCGCTACCGCTCATATCCCCCACGCGCCATGGCCAGAGGATTGAGCGATCCAGAAACGACACGCCGTAGCTGTTACTGAGCGAAGGTAGCGTCGCATCTGATCTGCGAATGTTTAGTCGACGAGCGAGTTGTTCTGCAGTCAGCGTTGTGGCGTCCACTTCGGACGCAATGCTGAATGGGTCAAGATCAGGCGGCGCTTTTCCTTGATCGACCGAAAAGTCTGGGAGGCGAACTTCTCCGCCATTTCTGGCCGGAGCGGCGACTGGCGAGGGCGGCGCTGAGGGCACTCCTTGCAAAGGTTCCGTCGGGTTGCGGAGATTTTCAACCTCTTTCTGCAACGCTGTGACGATCTCGCGAAGCTGGCTCTTTTCCTTCTCCCAGGCCTGCCCACGATTGAACATTTCGTCCTGTATTGCGACTCTGTCCTCATGCGAAATAGGCGACCTCCCAAGGACGGTTAATTCCTCGCGCTTCGTGATGTTGGCTTGCTCGGCGTGGTGAATGGCGATACGACGCAGTATTGCTGGCATGAGGAAGATCCAAACCAAGGCAACAACAAGAGGCATTGCAACGCCGTTGACAACCCCCCATTGCCACGTCCCCACCCCGAGCTTGGTGTCAAGGTACTTCAGCTTCGCCTCGTAGCCACCGCCCCCGAATATCACGAGCAGGAACCGATAGTTCCAGATCACCCACGCGATCGCGAAGGCGCTCAGGAGTGGATTTCCGAGCCGGTCGCGGACCGTCTTCAGTATTCCCGAGAGAAATTCCTTCGCCTCATCCATTCTTGTTCTCCTCTTCGCCGGGATTCTATGGGGCGGGTGCCGTGGCCCCCCTTGAGCCCCGGAGCGGACATAGGTTTAATGAGCACCTCGCGGTGTTGTTCAGCCAGGTAGAGCGTCGGGTTCATACCCCGAATGTCGTTGAATCGAAGCCAACCATCGCAACCGAATACCCCCTGAATGGCTTCAGGCGCGACCATGGGTCGTTGCGCAACACTGCGGTCGAATTAGGGTTGGTCGCAGGTCGGAAGCGTAGGGGTGTCGCTGACGATGCAAGGGCCGCTCCTGGGGCTCTTGTGGCTCGTTCAAGGGCGTGTGGCGCCACGCATCAGCCTTTCGGTGCGATCTCGGTGACTTGAATGACCGATCCCTCTTCCCATTCCCATGAAAACCCAGAAGCCAACGATGCCGTCATCGTCCCGGCAGGGGCCCGTGAATTTCCGGTTCGAATCCATTTATTCGGATCAGTCTCTGGACCGAAGCCAGACAGATTCACGATGGAGATGCCTGGGATTATCTTGAAGGTGACGAGGATCTATATCGACAATGGCTGGGGCGTTACTAGGTGGGGTGGAAATGGCACGCGCATCCTCACAGTGGATGTGTGGCCAAGCGGATACCCCGGAGACTCCTACGACAAGTATGGCAATGCAGTCGTGATTCTTGATCACTAGGCGTCGCAAGCGGTGTGCATTGACCCCTCCCTTGCTCCCCCATACTCGGTCTTGATGCAATGAGCGCGCGGACTGACCTCCGCTGCTTGTTGTCTCCGTGGTTAGTTCTGGGAAGTTCGAGCCGCTTTCACCCAACGGCTAGTCCCCGGCGGGCTTTCATTGCCTCAGAAGAGGCCATCGTCGATTTCAAACGCCAAGAAGTCCCCCGAAGGCCAAGGCAGTGCCGACCCCCAAAAAAACCAGCCAAGACCTCGCTGCATCTCGAATCGCTCCAGTTATTCTGACGATAGTCGGCGCTGCACTCGGTATTGCGGGTTGCGCGACCCACGTCATTAATTGACAGGTGCTTTCACGGTGGGCCCTCGAAAACAACGGTGGCCAGAGTGGCAGCTGTGCCTATGGCGGCCAAGCTGACCTTTTCGCGCTTGATGCTCAGGAGCGTGTGCAGCGGTCTCGCCAGCTCGTAGGTATGCGACTTTGCGGCCGGCATGGAGTAGGCGCCCCATGGGGTGCGAGCTGGACGGCCGGCGCGGCGCCGGTCGTCGTGTTGGTCTTCTCAACCATGGCATATCTCATCTTCTGCCGCGTCGCGAAACGCTTGAAGGTCTTCGATGTTCAGGCTCCAACGAGCAGCCATGCGGCCCAGTGCGACATCAGACGAGAAACGGCCGACGATCAGGTGCGTGGGGCCGTCGTGATCTTGTTCAGATCCGGCTTCCCCTTCGTTCCAAAAACTCGCGCACCGTGCATCGTTAGGGCGCACCAAGATCGCCCGGGCGTCGGCGAAGGCGGGCATTTTCAACGCGGGCAAATGCGTCTTCGGCTTATCCATGGCTCACCTCCCGCAGCAGCTCGAGGGCGTCCATGGCCTGGGCAACTTTGCGGCGAGCCGCCGGCAGGTCGCCGCGACCGAAGTACAGCATCGCCAGCGTGAGCGCGTTGTGTGCGGCGCAGTGATGCTGCGTTGGGGTTGCGCGACTGGCGCGCGGGGATGCCCCTCTAGAGGGGAGAATATGGGTAGCCATGGTGTGCGTGTCCTTTCATGGGTTGCACGGATATGGTTAGAGCGGCTGCAGGGCTCCTACCCCCTGCGGCCGTTCGCCTTTGTGCCTCGAATGGTCCGCCCTCAAATTGAGGTTGGACCCGCCCGAGGCGCGGCAGTCATTCCTTTAGCGTCGGCTCCTTCGCCTTGTCGATGCGATCACGTACCCAGGGCGCACCGCCGAGGCGGTTGAGCTTGTCGCGCTGCGCGGTGGTCATTCGAGTGACCACCGGCACGGTCTGCGACTCTTCGCTGAGAGGCTTTCTGCCACTCCCGGGGCGTGCGCCGCCTCGCTTGGTTTCGTCTGTCATATCGAAAATGTATTCTTTTTTCAATATTTTCGCAAGCATCTGATGCGGGCGCAATGGTGTCCGGTCGCACCGGCATGACCATGATGCTCCGCTACCTCTCGCTGCGCGGCGAGGATCTCTCCAACCGCTTCGCCTAACCGAAGTCCACCAGCGTCGGGACCGGTGTGCGGCGCGACTTCCGGCCGGTAGGCTTCACGATGGCCACCGGAAGCGGCGTGCGGTTCTTCTTTGCCGTCTCCATCGCTTCGTTGTGCAGCGACTCAAGTAGTGCGCTCAACGGGAAGATCCACGAGCGGCCGTACTTCACCCCGGGCAGCCGGCCAGCGCGTGCGGCCTCTTCGACCGTCTTGACCTCGCAGTCGAGGTAGTTGGCCACCTCTTCAGAGGACATCATCGTTCTCGCCGAGGCAGGGGGCGCCAATTTGGACGACACCCCCTCTGGGATGCCTGCATTGGCACGCGGCGCCGGCGCAGCGGCGGTGGGCGCTTGGGCAACGGGCGCAGGCGCAGGCGTAGGCGTAGGCGTAGGCGTAGGCGTAGGCGCAGTGTCATAGATGTCGTTGAAGGTGACGACGTGGCCTCGCTCGGCGGCGAAGTCGATGAGGCGCCGTGCGCTGTTGGGCGGCATGGACTGCCTGTGCTCGTAGTGCCCGACGTTCCCCGGCGTGCAGCCGATGCCGGCGGCCAGTTCCTGCTGCGTGACGCCGAGACGCGCACGTAGGCGGCGAATGGGGTTCGTGGGCATCTGCTGGGGCATTCAGTCCTCGCTTGTACGGGATGAGCGGGCGCCAAGGCGGAACCGCTACAAGGCGGCAGAGCAGCTGCGTCCATACCGTGGAATCGGTGGATCTAAACGAAAAATCCCCTGCGGCTCAGTGGGTTGACTCGACTGTCCGAGATGATGGTCTCGACCCGACTTCAATCCGCTCCGCAGGGGAAGGTAACACTCTAGCTGAAAACATTGGCCCAGTTCGGTGAGCGCTACGCCGACGCAGTGAAGTAGCGCAGGTCAGTAGCCATTCTGCGGGTTCGATGGGGTCACGTCACCCCAGACCCGCTCAAGCTTCTGACGGGTCGCATGGAATGTCATCTTCTTGCCATTGAGGTTCAGTGCATAACAGCCTGGCGGGACGGCGAGGTGGACCGGCACCATAAGTTCGATGCTGCCATGTGACTCGGGCGCCACCCATTCGCGTAATCCGCCCGTGGCGGCGGTATTCAACGGCGTGGGCTCGAGGAGACGGCATGCGTGCCACGTGTCGTCCACTCTGATCACTGATTTCGATTTCATGCTGTTCCTCCGGTTGTAGGAGCGCTCACACCCTTAGTGTTCGCCTGCGTGGCGGATACCAGTTTGAATGCCGAAGGCATTTTCAGACGACACCGCAAAGGCATGTATGGCAACTATTCTCCCTGAGGACCAGAAGAAGAAACCGAACTCGTTCGGTGACGCTGCCGCGGCAGCTGCAGCACCCGGCTTGGGAATCCAGCAGGTCGGCAATGCCGGCACAGCAGCACCAGCAGCGACCTCTGCGCCGCAGTCAAATTTCGTAGCACCGCAGCCCGTGGGCCTTGGTGCGGTCCGGAAAAAACCGAACTCGTTCGGTGACGCTGCCGAGGTAGCTGCAGCCCCCGGCTTGGGAGTCCAGCAGGTCGGCAATGCCGGCGCCGCAGCACCAGCAGCGACCTCCGCGCCGCAGTCAAATTTTGTAGCACCGCAGCCCGTAGGCCTTGGTGCGGTCCGGGAAAAACCCAACTCATTCGGTGATGCGGCTGCCGTGGCGGCTGAGCCGCGGCTTGGTATTCAGCAGGTCGGGGGCGCCAGCATCCCCCCTCCGCTTCCGATGCTGACCGCGTCCTTGCCGCCGAGTTCACAGGCAGTGCAGCTCGCAGCGAATGAAGCAGCTTCGCCTGCTGCTGGCGCTGTCCCCAAGCCGCCCGTCGCCCCCCTCGATGCGCAAGCCGCTTCCGATCGTCAACAGATCGGAGGCTTTATCGGCGGCGCAGTGCGCGCCAACGACATCGCCGGGGCTGCGATCTTGGACGCTGGGATGGTGGTTCCGCGCTCCGCGCTCAAGCTCTACGACAACACGGTGGTGCGTGGTGTGCGCGCTGCGGGCATGAACATGGCGCCCACGAGCCCGCTGCTCGCGGTGCCCGGCGCCAACCCGGACTCGATGACGCCGATGCTGGACCGCCAGTTTTCGAAGGCGCCCGGCGTGGCCGCTGCTGGCGCGCCTCGCGCGGTTCAGGCGGATGTGCGCCGCGTGGACAACGCGCTCGCATCTCCTGCCGTTGGTGCAGCGGCTTCGGCCGTACCTGTTTCGCCGGCCGACGCGTCTGCCGGCGGTGCGGCGGCTGCCGGTCCCGTGGGTGCACAGCCTGGCGCCGTGGGTATGGCGCCCAGCACCGTCCCGTCCGGTGCCGTGCGCCGCGTGGGCAACTCCTACTCCGGCACCAACGTCTCGGGCGATGTCTCGATAAACGGGCGCGAGGCGGGGGGCGGTTCGATCTCGATGCTCAGCGCGAATTTCGTTGGTGGCGCGCCCGGCGTGGCGCGCGCTACGGAGACCCCCCAAGCGGATGTCGTGATCGCGGCGGCGCAGCAGCAGAGCCTGAACCAAGGCGCGGGGGTCATCGACCCAGAGCCGCTCGGCGCTTCGGCAGACGGGCGGCAGAAGTTCTTCGATGAGGCGAACCTGCGCACCGTCGCCGCCAAGAGCAGTTGGTCGCCGCGCGGCGGCTATCAGCGTGACCCGCTCGCGGTACGGGCAGCGCTGACGCCGATCGAGAACCGCCAGCGCCTTGCCGAGGGTGCCATGCGCGAAGCCGGCGACACGGCGCGCACCACCATGCGCGATGCCGGTGAGACCGCGCGGCTCGGCGTGCGCGAAGCGGGTGACGACCGCCGCGCCGCGGCCACGAACGCGCGCCTCGGAGTTCGCGATGCGATCGACCGCGACGAGTTCGGCCTGAAGAGGACGGCTGCCGAGTTCGACAACCGCGGCCGAGCCCGCCTCGAGGCCGCACAGCTCGAGCTCCAGAACGCGACCACGCCCGAAGCCATCCGCACCGCCACCCAGAAGGTGCTGGCGCTGGGCGGGAAGGAGCCCAACGCCAACCGCTACACGGTCATCCCTGGTGGCCAGAGCGCTGACGCAAACGGCGTTGTCACTCGTGACCCATCGGCCGTGCTGGACAACCAGACTGGGCAAATCGTTCAAGCGGGCGGTGTCGCGGCAGCACAGGCAGCCCCACCAGCGGCTGCGATTGCCATGCTCAAGGCCAACCCAGCGCTCGCCGCCCAGTTCGATCAGAAATACGGCGCCGGCGCATCTGCCCGCGCGCTCGGCCAACAGAAGTAAGCACCTATGCCCAATCCCTTCGATTAGTTCGACGCCTAGCCTGCGGTCTGGGTCGCCGGACCTCTACGTTGACAGGTGCAGCGACGTCAATAGGCTCAATGCGGCAACCCTTCCAGGCTTTGTCTTTACCCCGTCAGGCGCAGGTGACATAGCCAGGGCCGTAAGTTAGGCCACACCTTCGAAAACCGCTACGCTGGCGAGGGCCTTCGAGGCCGCCTGGCCCAACCAGCGACCCCGGGGCTGGCCGTTTCGATACCCGGAGGGATGGGGCTCAGCGCCGATTCTCGCCATAACGGCGGCGGCCAGATCCGTCCTGCGCCTTGATCGATACTGCAGGTTGTAAGGGGGTCGTTCGATGCCCCTAATTTCCCGCTGCAACCGCGGCGCCGACAGATCGGTGTCGCCCAGAATTCGAGTGCATGAACGCTGTAGAGATCGAAGAGGCCTTGTCGACCCTGGCCCTAGAACCGTTTGATGGCGCGGAGTTTTCGTTCGCCTTCCTGACAGCCTTTGGCAACAAAGAAACGACTATCAAGCGGCTGCGCAAGGGTGACACCAACGCCTCGGACGTGCCGGGCGGTGTGCTTCAGCGAAACAACATCCACATCGCAACCTGCGCGCCGGGCGCCGTCTATGCCACGCTCCAGGCCCTGCGGGCTAGCCCGAAGACTGCCCAGGCCAAAGCCAAGTTCCTTTTGGCGACCGATGGTCAGACCCTTCAATCCGAAGACTTGGCCAGTGGTGAGGTCTTCGCGTCCGAGTTCCCGCAGTTTGCTGACCACTTTGGCTTCTTTCTTCCGCTGGCTGGCATTTCCACGATCAAGGAGATTAAGGACAACCCAGTCGATGTCCGCGCGACCGGGCGCCTGAACAAGCTCTACGTCGAACTGCTGCAAAACAACAAGATCTGGTCCACCGACGAACGCCGGGCGGACATGAACCATTTCATGGCCCGCTTAGTGTTTTGCTTCTTCGCCGAGGATACTGACATTTTCCAAGGCGCCAGCTTGTTCACCCGAACCCTGGAGCAGATGACTGAGCGCGACGGATCGAACACCCACGACGTGCTCGAAACAATCTTCCGCGCCATGAACATCCCTAGGGACGAGCGCGCCGCGGCCAAGCTGCCGCGTTGGGCAGAGCCCTTCCCCTATGTCAACGGCGGGTTGTTCTCAGGCAGCACCGATGTGCCTCGGTTCACTCGCACCGCCCGCTCCTATCTGCTGCGGGCCGGTGAGTTGAACTGGAAGGAGATCAACCCCGACATTTTCGGATCGATGATTCAGGCGGTGGCCGATGATGAAGAGCGCGGCGCCCTGGGCATGCACTACACGAGCGTGCCCAATATCCTCAAGGTGCTCAACCCCTTGTTCCTCGACGACCTGCGTGCCCAATTGGAAGCGGCCGGGGACAACAAGGTGAAGCTGTTGAATCTGCGCAGACGCATGTCGCGCATTCGCGTATTCGACCCGGCATGCGGCAGCGGTAACTTCCTCGTCATCGCCTACAAGCAGATGCGCGCGATCGAGGCGGAGGTCAACAAGCGCCGAGGCGACGCCGATCTGCGAACCGAGATCCCGCTGACCAACTTCCGCGGCATTGAATTGCGCGATTTTCCCGCGGAGATCGCTCGGTTGGCGCTCATCATTGCGGAGTTTCAGTGCGACGTGCTTTACCGCGGCCAGAAGGAAGCGTTGGCGGAAGTCCTACCTCTGGATTCGCAAAACTGGATTACCTGCGACAACGCGCTGCGCTTGGACTGGTTGGCCATCTGTCCGCCTACCGGAACTGCTGTCAAGCTGGTCGGAGATGACCTGTTTAACACGCCGATTGATCAGGCTGAAATCGCCTTCGAGAACGAAGGTGGTGAAACCTACATCTGTGGAAATCCACCTTATGTGGGCGATAAGTTTCAGACCGATGAACAAAAGGCTGATCTGAAAGCCGTTCTTGGCCCCAAGAGTAAACACAAGGCAATGGACTACGTTGCTGGGTGGTTTTGGAAGGCATCTCAGTATATTGAGAAAGGGGGCTGTTTCGCCTTCGTTTCTACGAACTCAGTTTGCCAAGGCGTCCAAGTTCCGATCATCTGGCCTCAGATCTTTGGGAGGGGGCAGGAGATTTTCTTCGCGCACAAGGATTTTTATTGGTCTAACAATGCCAGCAGCAACGCGAATGTAATTTGCATTGTGGTCGGTGTTGCCAGGAAGTGGGCGGGACCAAGATATATCTACCGTGACTCACATCGACAGGCCGTAGAGAACATCAACGCCTATCTTGTGAATGGTCCGAACATCATTATTGAGAAGCACCCGGATTCGATCTCTGGACTTCCGGCCATGGTGGCCGGGAACATCCCGCGTGACCTTGGAAACTTCATGCTGACCATCGAGGAGAGGGCTTCATTGCTGCGTTCTTATCCAGAGGCGAAAGTCCTGGTGAAAAAAATTCTCGGATCCATGGAGTTCATCAACGGGATTGAGCGTTACTGTCTTTGGATTGAAGACAGGCATGTGGCTCTGGCGCAGTCGATCCCGTTCATTAAGAAGCGGCTAGATGCCGTTGTTGCCTACCGCGAGAGCGGAAGCGAACGCGGGAAGTTGGGGGTAACTACACCCCATAGATTTGAGAGAACCTTAACGGCCAATCAGACGGCGATCATCGTCCCTCGGGTGTCCTCTGAGCGACGGCTTTATATCCCCGTCGGCGTGCTGACGAGTGACATCATCATTTCGGATGCTGCGCAGGCCATCTATGACGCCCCGCTTTACGTCGTCTCGCTGATTTGCTCAAAGCTACATTTGGTGTGGGTTTCTTTGACGGCGGGTCGCATGAAATCCGATCTGAGATATTCGTCTGGGGTCTGCTACAACAGCTTTCCTGTGCCATTGTTGACAGAGCAGAACAAGGCTGATCTCACGAGGTGCGCGGAGGACATTCTTTTGGCCCGTGAAACGCACTACCCCAAGACAGTTGCAGATCTTTATGACCCTGAGAAGATGCCGGAGAACTTGTGCCGGGCGCACGACAGAAACGACGAAGTGCTGGAGAGAATTTTCATCGGCCGGCGCTTCCGGAACGATACCGAGCGGTTGGAAAAACTGTTCGACCTCTACACCAAAACGAAGGCCGACTTGGTCAATCCTATGAAGGTGAGTAAGGCGCGATGAGCATGGACAGCAACCCGACCAACCAGAACACCGTCCCGTCGGTTTCTATCGCCACGGCGCGCACAGGAGCGTCTAGCAAGGTCAACGCGTTGGGCATGCGCCCGATGCAAGAGCGTGCCTATGCCAAGCGCGGCGAGCAATACCTGCTCATCAAGTCGCCGCCGGCGTCGGGCAAGTCGCGGGCGCTGATGTTCATCGCCTTGGATAAAATTCGAAACCAGGGGTTGAAGCAGGCCATCATCGTCGTGCCCGAGCGCTCCATCGGCGGCAGCTTCGTCGACGAAAAGCTCATCGAGCACGGCTTCTGGGCCGACTGGACCGTGCGCCCCCAATGGAACCTGTGCAACGCGCCTGGTGACGACAACGGCAAAGTGGCGCCGTCCAAGGTGAAGGCCGTGGGCGCATTCCTGGCCAGCGACGACACGGTGCTGGTGTGCACGCACGCCACCTTCCGGTTCGCCGTGGACGAGTTTGGTATCGAGGCCTTCGACAGCCGGCTGATCGCCATCGACGAGTTCCACCACGTCAGCAGCAATCCAGACAACAAGCTGGGCAGCCAGTTGGGCCAGTTCATCGCCCGGAACCAGGGCCATGTCGTGGCCATGACTGGCTCTTACTTCCGCGGCGACGCTGTAGCGGTGTTGGTGCCAGAGGATGAAGCGCGGTTCGAGACGGTGTCCTACACCTACTACGAACAGCTCAATGGCTACACCTACTTGAAGTGGTTGGACATCGGCTACTTCTTCTACACGGGCCGGTATCTGGACGCCATCATGAAGGTGCTGGACCCATCTCAAAAAACCATTGTTCACATCCCGAACGTCAACGCCCGCGAAAGCTTGAAAGACAAGCACAAGGAAGTTGACGAGATTTTGGAAGCCTTGGGTGAGTGGAAAGGCCGAGATGAGACCACCGGTTTTCACCTGATCGAACTTAAGGACGGGCGGACCATCAAGGTGGCCGACTTGGTCGACGACAGCGACGCGTCCCGCCGCTCCAAGGTGCTGTCCGCATTGAAGGACCCCGCGCAGAAGAACAGTCGGGGAAACGTCGACATCATCATTGCCTTAGGGATGGCCAAAGAAGGGTTCGACTGGATCTGGTGCGAGCACGCCCTGACCATCGGCTACCGCAGTAGCCTAACCGAGATCGTGCAGATCATCGGTCGGGCCACCCGTGACGCGCCAGGCAAAGAGCGCTCGCGCTTCACCAACCTCATCGCCGAGCCGGCCGCTGACGAGGCGGTGGTGGTGGACGCGGTGAACGACACCTTGAAGGCGATTGCCGCCAGCCTGCTGATGGAGCAGGTGTTAGCGCCACGTTTTGAGTTCACGCCGAAGAATCAAGGCCCGAGGGATGGGTTCGACTACGGCGAAGGCGGCTACCAGGAGGATAGGTCCAACGTGGGCGTGAACGCCAAGACCGGCGAGGTCCACGTGGAGATCAACGGACTAGTCGTGCCCAAGTCCGCTGAAGCGGCGCGTATCTGCCGCGAGGACTTGAACGAGGTCATCACCGGGTTCATCCAGGACAAGACCGCCCTGGAGCGCGGTCTGTTCGACAAGGACAACACACTACCCGAAGAATTGACCCAGGTGCAGTTGGGCAAGATCGTGCGCGATCGTTATCCGAACTTAAGCGACGAAGATCAGGAGGCGGTGCGCCAGCACGCTATCGCCGTGCTCAACGTCACCCAGCAGGCCAAGCAGAAGTTGGCCGAAGCGGACGTCAAGGGTGAGCATGGCAACACCTCGCTCATCGACGGCGTGCGCAAGTTCGTCAATGTTCGGGATCTCGACATCGACCTCATCGACCGGATCAACCCATTCGACGCCGCCTACGCCGTGTTGGCTAAGGCGATGGACGAGAAGGTGCTTCGCCAGGTCCAAGCCAGTATCGCAGCCAAGCGCGTGGCCATTCCCCTCGACGAGGCCCGCGATTTGGCCAAGCGGGCGCTGCTGTTCAAGAACGAGCGGGGCCGGGCGCCAGACATCAATTCGGCCGACGCCTGGGAGCGCAAGATGGCGGAGGGCGTGGCCGCACTGGCGCGTCACTTGGCTCAACAGAAGGCCGCAGAGGCGCGGAGGGGCACGAATGGCTGACATGGAAGACGAAGACCTGCTGGCCGCATTGGGCGTCGAGGTCACGCCCCTCAAGACGGGCAGCCACACGCCCCAGGAAGAACGCCTCATCGCCGGATTTGAAGACATCCTGCGCTTCGTCGAGACCAATGGCCGGGCCCCGGGGCACGGCGAAGACCGAGAAATTTTCGAACGCCTCTACGCGGTGCGGCTGGACCGCCTGCGCATCCTCGCGTCCGTGCATCCGCTGCTTGCGCCCCTGGACACGCATCGCTTGCTGGCCGCGGCGCCGAGCCGGGCCACGCCCGAGGCGACAGAAGGGCTGGACGACGAAGCCCTGTTGGCCGAGCTGGGCCTAGCCAGCGCCGCTGGCGGCGATGACATCACCCAATTGCGCCACGTCCGTTCCTTCGAAGAGCGCAAGGCCGCCGACGACATCGCCAACCGCACAAAGTGCGAAGACTTTGAGCGCTTCCAGCCGTTGTTCGAGCGGGTGGAGAACGACCTCAAATCAGGGGGACGAAGGACGCTGCGATTCGGACGCGACGCCAGCGTGGCAGAGGGCAATTTTTTCATCCTGGGCGGGCAGATGGTTTACGTCGCCGAGATGGGGGAGGCGTTCCGCACGCCCAACGGCGAGCCCGACGCTCGCCTGCGCGTGATCTTTTCCAATGGGACCGAAAGCAACCTGTTGCAGCGCTCCCTCCAGCGGGCGCTCTATAAGGACGATACGGGCCGCCGCATCACCGATGCGGACGCTGGGCCCTTATTCGGCGACACAATGGAGCCGGACGACATCGTCCATGGCACCATCTACGTCCTTCGCAGTCTGTCCGACCACCCGTTCGTGGCCGAGCACCGTGAGTTAATCCACAAGATTGGCATCACCGGCGGCAAGGTCGAGACTCGCATCGCCAACGCCGCCACAGATGCGACCTACCTGCTGGCCAAGGTTGAGATCGTGGCCACCTATGTGCTGTCGAACCTCAACCGCACCCGCTTGGAGAACCTGTTTCACCGCATCTTCCAGGAGGCGCGGCTGGACCTGACGATCGAGGACCGGTTCGGCAACCCGGTCCAGCCGCGTGAGTGGTTCTTGGTCCCGCTCCATGTCATCGATGAGGCGGTGCGGCGTATTCAGGATGGGTCGATTACCGACTACGTCTATGCTCCGTCGCAGGCGGCGCTGGTGCGCTGCTAACCCGGAGGGGGATGGTCGGTCGCGCAGCTCCGCATTGCGCGTGATGAAAATTTTACGCCCGCCTGAGGCCTGATCAGCGACCATGGTTAGTGAAGGCGCGCAAGTGACTTTCTCAGGCCTCAATGCGAGACCGACAGCCAAACCGTAACTTGAATTACGAATCCCACGCCACGCCACGCCACGCCACGCCGCGCCGCGCCGCGCCGCGCCGCGCTCGGCAGCTTACGCGCCTGCATTCGGATTGGCCGCACCCTCTTGAAAAGATGCGGTCGCGGCCGTGATGAGCGTTGCCCCATTCACGACCTCCTTGCCGCTGGCGATCGCGGCCGCACTAAACAAGTCCAACGGCGGTTGAGGCGGCTCACAGATAGCCAACGCCTTTCCGCTCTTCGTCTTGACCAAGCCGTTCAGGCAGAGCAGATTGACTTGGTCAAACGTATGCAATTCATCGACGTCGTGCCACACCGCACTTGCCAGATGGATGGCGTCTTGTGGCTTCTTGAGCGGTGTGTGCTGTCTGAGCAGCCGACGGGCTTGAATCCCGATTCGGTGATCGATCTGGACCTCAAACACGAAGTCCTGCGCGATGAAGTCTTCGAACTCGATGTCTTTCGCTTCGGGCAGGCCTGTGGCGTCGCCTCCACACTGCTTTCGGAACACTTCGGCAAGGGTGAGGCTGGACGTCCAAATCTCGATCTCGCCGGCCCTGGCCAGGTTTAGAACGTGCTCACACTGGGGGTACCGCGCCGGCTCCTGCTTGATAAGTGCAAACCAGATACAAGCGTCCCAATAGACCTTCTTTTTTTCAGTCAAGCTTCCCCTCCCTGAAGCGCTCGAGATACTCCGTCACGCTCAGATCGCCGGTAAACGTCGGATCGCGCAGGCTCTCATTCGAGACCCGTGCCGGCTGGACGACATGAAGTGTGTTCGCGAATACTCTGGCCAAGTCGCCGCTGCGGTCGTAGACCAGTGAACCTTCGACAAGCACGCGGCGACCAGCCCACACGTCCTCGAAAGTTGTTTCGCGAGCGACCTCTTGCTGGTGCGCTTCGGTAACCGTGCACCAGACCTCAGCGCGGGTCTTGCGCTCACGAAGCTTGATCGCGGGCTGGTTGTAGAACGTGCCGACCTCAATCAATTCGCCCTCGATCGATCCGAGCTGCTGCTTCGATCTCGGGGCGGCCTCGATCGCGGCAGCTTCAATAGCTTGGGTGACAACCGGGAGGTCCGCCGGCGTGACTTCCACAAAGCCTTCGAGGGCATCGACCTCTGTGTCAACCTCGATACGCATAGCTTTCGGTACGGCCGGGCTGAAGGCGCGGCTCATCCGCTTCACTTCACGTGGCCCGCGCCAGGCGTCGGGCACGCGGCCACGCTTCAGCTCCGCAACGTTCCTGGCGAAGCGCGTCTTCTGTGTTCTGGCCAACTGGTCGATGCTGAAGTTGGGGGCTGGACGTACAGCGATGGCCTCGGCCACGATCGTCAGCGGGCTATTCATCGAAACGCTGACGAGCTTCCAGGCGATCGCGGCATCCGTTTCCTCGCCACTGTGGCCCAAAAGGTCGAACAGATCCAAGACGTGACCGAACACGTCTTGAACCTTTGAGCTTTGCTCGATTGGACCGGGATCAACTCTGATCACCACACGCTCGGCCAAGTCGTCTCCTCTGTAAGCTGTCGTAACACCGCTCAGCGGACTCTCCCACATAGGACAGCTTGTTGCAAGCCGAACTGTAGTCACCCTCTGGCCTTGAGGTGTGGGCCCGGGCTAGGCGTTAGGCAGCGACATGCTCGGATCAGCCGCCGGCAGCGGCACTGACTAGCCTGCACGGCAGGCTAATGTGCTAGTGACTTCAACAGCAATTGTCCCGGCTAGGTGACCGCGGTAGTGACCGTAGGTGCTCAAGCCGAGTAGATCCTTGCCGCCTGTGCTTCGAGAGTGCCGTGCTTGATTGAATGATTCAAAAAAACTTCATTTTTTGAATCATTTTTGAATCGATCGATGTGGGATGAAGTCCTTCAATATCAAAGGATCGCTATGCCTGCTCTTGATGAGCTTATTCGCCAAGCCAACGAACGCACGAGAGAAGAGACCGTCGTTGTTACGGTCCGAATCCCTCTGAACGCCCATGGCGAGATCGAGGAGCTGTCGGAGAAGCTCCAAACGTCGAAACAGGTGACTCTGCTAGGCCTTATTCAGGAGGGTCTCGAACAGGCTCGCATCAAGCTGGATCGCCCCGTCGAGGAGCCTGCACCCAGCGAGAAAGCCGGCAAGTTCTATCTCCTGAACACGAATAGGGCTCATGGCAACCGCGATCACGACTGGATGCTCGCAGGCGGCCGCGCCGCCGCCTTCTACAAGCCCTGGACCGAGAACATCGATCGAATCCGCAAGGGCGATGTTGTGTTCCTGTATTCGAATCGCGTCGGTATCGTCGGCTATGGGTACGGCACGGGGAAGGTCGAGACTTTGGACCACGGGGGGCAGCGGGATGCCTGCCACTATCAGGTGCTCGACAAGTTCAAACGGCTGGAGAAACCGATCTCCGCGGCGGAGCTCAAGAAGATCATCGAAGCGGACCTGGTCTTTTTCCAGACGATGGCACCGTTGCCCCGGTCCGAGAAGTTGATCGAGGCGGCGGACAAGAGTAGCGCGCTGAGTACCCGGTAAGCTATACCTAGTCGCTGTTGGTGTGCAAGGCCGCCACGGCAGCTCGCGCTTTAGCCGAGCCAGCGCCCGTGTCGTCGCACGCGGCAGCAGCAACTCCGCTCTAATGCGGTTTTGATCGGCGCAGTGGGCCGTACTTGCCGGCGCCGTTTTCTCGTGTATTTGCGCGAGGAGGCGCTGATGAAGATGCGAGCCGGATACGTCGGTCGCGACGAACAACCGGACCAGCGGCTCTGGAAAAACCTTGGCTATGGCGGCAAAACCGACAGCCACGAAACATGGCGGTATTGGCCGCAAGCCGGCACCGGGCCTTGGACCATCGCAGCGCCACTGGGAGCTCCTGAGTACTCACAAGATGGGCTACGCCTCTTCTACATGGGTGAGTTGGTATACGAGGCTAAGGAGGGCGGAAAGCCACTGGGAAGTCATGTGGAAAGCCCGCGTGCACTTTTATGGCGTCCTCGCTCGCAAGCTAGCGCGTGAGGTGCCAATGAGCGCGAAGTCCAAATAAGGATCGTCATGGACAACTTTGACGTCATCTTGACGGAGGCGACCGCCGCAGTAGATCTGAACTACTTTACGCTTGACATTGCAGGTGGCGAAGCTGTGTTTCGTGAGCGCGTCTACTGCTACGAGCTCTACCACCAGATGCGGTGCCGGTGGCCGACGAAGGACGAATGCAGGTTCCTGCTTTCCGGCGAGGTGGACAAGTCGGGGCACATGGTGATGCAACAACTCGGTGCCGACGGGACTAAACCCGACCTGCTCGTACACCGGCCGGGCTGCATGGAGGACAACTTCGCGATCATTGAGGTAAAGCACTCGACCGCGCTTGAAGGTATGCGCAAGGATTTGAAGACCCTTGACCTATTCGTGCGCAAGGCCGAGTACAAGCGTGCGATCTACCTGATCTATGGAGGGCTTGCTACCGAGAAGGCCGCGACGAAGATTGCTGCCGAGGCGAAAGAGCTGGGAATAACAACCGCAATAGAAGTCTGGTTTCAACGCGAATGCGGCAAGCCGGCGACCCTGTTCTCAACGCTGGCGTGAGCCTTGAGAGCACGAGATGTGACGGCACTGCACACGGCGCATTTTCGATGCGCCGCTGCGACAAGTTGGACATCGCAGCCCAACTCAGATCGCGAATGTGCTGCACAAAGCCCGTTGCCGTCTCAATGCCCCCGGCAGCACCTCTTGGGAGAAGGAGGCGCTGCGGCTTCCCGGACTGGTGTTCCATGAGCATCCGATGCCAGACTGCTGGAAGAAGTCGAACGACCGTGCATAGCCGCCTGGCTCGAAGTGCAAGCCCACGCGCCGACGGGACGCTCCTCCTGCTCGGCCGTGATGTAGGCTGCTGCGATGCGACTCCCTTTGATAGGTCTATCCCTGCTGTGCGCATCTGCTGCGACGCTTGGCGACACGCGCGAGGACGTTATGCGCTCCAGGTACTTGCGTGCCCAGTTCTGCATCGAGCGCGCCGTGGGCCAGCGCTGGCACGATCGCTACGGCGTCCAGGTCGCGATCAACCGCTGGGGTGCGAGCGAACTGACGCTGCGAGGTCTAGCGGCGGCGCCCGTGGAACTGCGGCGCGCTGATCAGCGATGCCGCGCCGAGAACGACTTGGCGGATGAGTCTCGACTTGCGGGCTGGCATCAGCCTACGCTGCCTTGAACTGCAGAATCTCGGCGCCCGCGACAAGCTTGTCGAGGTAGTCGGCCCAACGCTGCATCATTTCGCGGCGCGCCGGCAAGTGGGCGGTGCGGTTGTATGCCCGGCCATTCGGATCCTTCACGGTGTGCGCCAACTGGTGCTCGATCAGGTCGGGCCGCTCGCCCAGCACCTCGTCCATGATCGTGCGCGCCATCGCTCGAAAGCCGTGGGCGGTCATCACGTCAGACCCATACCCCATGCCGCGCAACGCGGCGTTGATGGTGTTCTCACTCATGCAGCGTTCGCCTGTGCGGATGCTGGGGAACACGTAGCGGCCATGTGCGGTGAGCGGCTGGATGGCCTTGAAGACATCGATGGCCTGGCGCGACAGCGGCACCAGGTGCTCCACCTTCATCTTCATCTTGGAGCCCGGGATGCGCCACTCCGCGGCCTCGAGGTCGATCTCCGCCCATTCAGCCGCGCGCAGCTCGCCGGGGCGCAGAAACACCAGGGGCGAGAGCTTTAGCGCGGCAGAGGTCGCCGGGTGGCCGGTGTAGCCTCGGATCGCCCGCATGAGCTGGCCGGCTTCCTTGGGCTCAGTGATCGCTGCATAGTGGGCCTTCTCAACCGAAGCCAGCGCACCTCGCAGATCGGCCGTCACATCGCGTTCAGCAAGTCCCGTCGCCACAGCGAAGCGCAGCACCTGAGAACAGACCTGGACGACGCGGTGGGCGCTCTCGTGGATACCGCGCGCCTCCATGCGCCGGGCTACCTTGTCCAGCACATCCTTCGCCTTGAGGTCTGCCACGGGGTCGCGGCCGATGAAGGGGAAAACGTCCTTGGTGAGCCAAGTTTCGATCTTCTCGTGGGTGCTGAGGCCGCGCTTGCTCGCGGTTTTTGCCAGCCAGTCCCGGGCGACCACTTCGAAGGTGTTTCTAGCGGCGGCAATCTTGGCCGCCTTTTCCTCGCGCTTGGCCACGCTCGGGTTGATGCCGTCGGCGAGCTGTTCACGCGCCTTCTCGCGCCGCTGGCGAGCCTTGGCCAGGGAGACCTCGGGGTAGACGCCGAGTGCCAGGGTTTGGGGCTTGCCGTCGATCCGGAAATCCAGTCGCCAGTACTTGCCCGACGCTTTCACTCGGAGATACATCCCGCCGCCGTCGGCATACCGCTCGCCGACCGCCGAGCCCTTGTGTTTCACCTGCTTCACGAACGTGTCTGTCAGCGCCATTCCGGCCCCCTCGATGTGTCGGTACCTCGATTCCGGCATTTTTGTCGGTACCTACAGAAGTACCGACAAAGTGCCGACATGGGATGCTATGGGCTGAGACGGGTTGAGGCAAAGAAAAACCCGCTTCGCCTATGAAGTGAGCGGGTTTTGATGTTGGGTGAGACGGTGTGATGTTGTCTCGTGGTGCCCGGGGCCGGAATCGAACCGGCACACCTTTCGGTGGGGGATTTTGAGTCCCCTGCGTCTACCAATTTCACCACCCGGGCACATCCGGAAGGAAGCCCAAAATTATGGCACAGTGGCTGGCATGAATTATCCGACGATCGAAGACGCCATCGGCAAGACCCCCCTGGTTGCCCTGCAACGCATCCATGCCGCGGAAAACGCCAAGCGCGGCAACGTGATCCTGGGCAAGCTCGAAGGCAACAACCCGGCGGGCTCGGTCAAGGACCGGCCGGCGCTGTCGATGATCAAGCGGGCCGAGGAGCGCGGTGAAATCAAGCCCGGCGACACGCTGATCGAGGCCACCTCGGGCAACACCGGCATCGCACTGGCGATGGCCGCGGCCATCAAGGGCTACCGCATGGTGCTGATCATGCCGGAGGACCTCTCGGTGGAACGCGCCCAGACCATGAAGGCCTTCGGCGCCGAGCTGGTGCTCACGCCCAAGAGCGGCGGCATGGAATACGCGCGCGACCTGGCCGAGCAGATGGTCGCCCAGGGCAAGGGCCGCGTGCTCGACCAGTTCGCCAACCCCGACAACCCGCGCATCCACTACGAGACCACCGGCCCCGAGATCTGGACCGACACGCACGGCAAGATCACGCACTTCGTGAGCGCCATGGGCACCACGGGCACCATCACCGGCGTCTCGCGCTACCTGAAGGAAAAGAACCCGGCGGTGCGCATCGTCGGTGCGCAGCCGGCCGAAGGCTCGCGCATTCCGGGCATCCGCAAGTGGCCGGTCGAGTACCTGCCGAAGATCTACGACCCGAGCCGCGTCGACGAAGAAATCAGCGTGAGCCAGGACGATGCCGAGGAAATGTGCCGGCGCCTGGCGCGCGAAGAGGGCATCTTCGGCGGCATCTCGGCGGCCGGCGCGCTGTGGGCGGCCATCGAGGTGTCGAAGAAGGTCGAGAACGCCACCATCGTGTTCGTGGTCTGCGACCGCGGCGACCGCTACCTGTCGACGGGCGTCTTCCCCGCCTGATCCCTTCACACTGCGGCGGCGCCCACCGGGCGCCGCACGCCCGAGAAAAAGAACAGAGACTCCCCATGCCCCACCCCAAGTTCTGCCAGGCCTGCGCCACCCCGCTCGAATGGATCGCGTTGATGGAAGACGGCGGTCCCAAGGAGCGCCTGCGCTGCCCCAACTGCGGCCACACGCACTGGAACAACCCCACGCCCGTGCTGGCGGCCATCGTCGAGTACCGCGGCCAGGTGCTGCTGGCGCGCAATGCGGCCTGGCCGGGCAAGATGTTCGCGCTCATCACCGGCTTCATGGAGGCCGGCGAGACGCCCGAGGAGGGCATCGCGCGCGAGGTCAAGGAAGAGACCAACCTGGACGTCAGCGCCGCCAAGCTCGTCGGCGCCTACGACTTCCAGCGCATGAACCAGATCATCATCGCGTACCACGTGGTGGCCGACGGCGAGGTGAAGCTCTCGCCCGAGCTGGTGGACTACCGCCTCTACGACCTGCCCGACCTGCGGTGCTGGCCCGCCGGCACCGGCTATGCGCTGGCCGACTGGCTGCGCACGCGCGGCCACGAGCCGGTGTTCTTCACCGCGGCGGAAAACGAAGAGCGTCGCCGCGGCCTGAACCTGCCGCCGGAGCCTGGCAATGCAAGTTGACCGCGAAATCGACACACGCGGCCTCAACTGCCCGCTGCCGATCCTGAAGGCGAAGAAATCGCTCAACGACATGGCGAGCGGCCAGCTGCTGAAGGTGGTCTCGACCGACCCGGGCTCGGTGCGCGACTTCCAGGCCTTTGCGCGCCAGACCGGCAACGAACTGGTGGCGCAGGAGACCGTGGGCAGCGACTTCATCCACGTGCTGAAGCGACGCTGACGCCAGCGTCCGACAAAAGGAAAGGGGCCTCACGGCCCCTTTTCGTTGGTGCTTCCGAGCGCCCTCAGAGCTTCAGGCTCTTGAGGTACTCGCGGAACTGCGCGCCCACTTCGGGGTGCGCCAGCGCCAGCTCCACCGACGCCTGCAGGAAGCCTTCCTTGCTGCCGCAGTCGTAGCGGATGCCCTTGTACGAGTAGGCGTAGACCGATTCCTTCTTCATCAGCGCGGCGATGCCGTCGGTCAGCTGGATCTCGCCGCCCGCGCCCTTGGGCTGGTTGCGGATCTCGTCGAACACGCCGGGCGTGAGGATGTAGCGGCCGGCCACACCCAGGCGCGAGGGCGCGTCTTCGGGCTTGGGCTTCTCGACCATGCGGTTGACCTTCACGAGGCTGTCTTCCACGGTCTCGCCGGCCACGATGCCGTAGCGCTTGACGTGTTCCAGCGGCACTTCCTGCACGGCCAGCACCGAGGCACCCAGGCGTGCGAAGACTTCGGTCATCTGCGCCAGCACCGGCTGGCCATCGACGGGGCCGACCATCAGGTCGTCGGCCAGCAGCACGGCGAAGGGCTCGTTGCCCACCAGGTGCTCGGCGCACAGCACGGCGTGGCCCAGGCCCAGCATGCGCGGCTGGCGCACGTAGGAGCAGGTCATGTCGTCGGGCGACACCGAACGGGCGATTTCGAGCAGCGCATGCTTGCCGCTGGCTTCGAGCTGGCTTTCGAGCTCGTAGGCGGTGTCGTAGTGGTCCTCGATCGCGCGCTTGTTGCGCCCGGTCACAAAAATCATGTCGCGGATGCCCGCGGCATAGGCTTCTTCGACGGCGTACTGGATCAGCGGCTTGTCGACGACCGGCAGCATTTCCTTCGGCTGGGCCTTGGTGGCCGGCAGAAAGCGGGTGCCGAAGCCTGCAACAGGGAATACGGCCTTGCGGATGCGCGTCGGGGAAGAAGTGGACATGGGCAGTTCAGTGTCGTTTCAAAGAGGAAAGAAGAGGGTTGGGAGAGGATGCAGCGCAAAGCCTGCATTCGCATCCTAAGCCCCCACCCTGGCCTCGTCTGTCAGCCGAGGCGCACAAGCTGGCCGCGCAGGCGCTCCAGCGTGGCGGTGAAATCGGCCAGGCGCGTGCGCTCCTGTTCGATCACGGCGGGCGGCGCCTTGGCCACGAAGGCCTCGTTGCCGAGCTTGCCGTGCACCTTGGCGATCTCGCCCTCGATGCGTGCAATTTCCTTGCCGATGCGCAGCTTCTCGGCCGCCTTGTCGATCTCCATGTGCAGGCACAGGCGCGTCGTGCCCACCACCGCCACGGGCGCGGCTTCGGCGGCGGCCTGCCACGAGGCCTCGTCGTCGAATACCTTCACTTCCTTGAGTTTGGCCAGCGCCTGCAGCACCGGGGCCGCGTCGCGCAGGAAGGCCGCGCCTTCGGCGTCGTCGGCCACCGCGTACAGCGGCAGGCGCGTGGCGGGCGACACGTTCATCTCGCCGCGCAGCGTGCGGCAGGCGTCGACCAGTGCCTTCAGGCGCGCCACGTGCGCCTCGGCGGCCTCGTCGATCTTCTCCGGCTGGCTCTGCGGGTAGGCCGCGATCATGATCGACGCGCCTTCACGGCCCGCGACCTTCGACACCTTCTGCCACAGCTCTTCGGTGATGAACGGGATGATCGGGTGCGCCAGGCGCAGCAGCGCCTCGAGCACGCGGATCAGCGTGCGGCGCGTGGCGCGCTTTTGCGCGTCGCCGCCGGTCTGGATCTGCACCTTGGCGATCTCGAGGTACCAGTCGCAGAACTCGTCCCAGGCGAACTGGTAGATCGCGTTGGCCACGTTGTCCAGGCGGTATTCCTCGAAGCCCTTGGCCACTTCGGCCTCGACGCGCTGCAGCTGCGAGACGATCCAGAAATCGGCGCGGCTGAACTTCAGGTAGCCATGCGCCTTGCCGCCGACCTGGCAGTCTTCCTTGCTGTGCTCCAGCAGGCCGCAGTCCTGGCCTTCGCAGTTCATCAGCACGAAGCGCGTGGCGTTCCACAGCTTGTTGCAGAAGTTGCGATAGCCCTCGCAGCGCTTCGAGTCGAAGTTGATGCTGCGGCCCAGCGATGCCAGCGAAGCGAAGGTGAAGCGCAGCGCATCGGCGCCGAAGGCTGGAATGCCCTCCGGGAATTCCTTCTGCGTGTTCTTGCGCACCGCCGGTGCGGTCTCGGGCTTGCGCAGGCCTTGGGTGCGCTTGTCGAGCAGCGCGGGCAGCTCGATGCCGTCGATCAGGTCGACCGGGTCGAGCACGTTGCCTTCGGACTTGCTCATCTTCTTGCCCTGCGCGTCGCGCACCAGGCCGTGGATGTACACGTCCTTGAACGGCACCGTGCCCATGAAGTGCTTGGTCATCATGATCATCCGGGCGACCCAGAAGAAGATGATGTCGTAGCCCGTCACGAGCACGGTCGAGGGCAGGTACAGCGCCAGGTCCTGCGTCTTCTCGGGCCAGCCCAGCGAAGAGAAGGGCACCAGCGCCGACGAGTACCAGGTGTCGAGCACGTCTTCGTCGCGCGTGAGCGTCTTGCCCGGTGCCTTGGCCTGCGCCTCGGCTTCGGTCTCGGCCACGTACACCTTGCCGTCTTCGTCGTACCAGGCGGGAATCTGGTGGCCCCACCAGAGCTGGCGCGAAATGGTCCAGTCCTGGATGTTCTCCATCCAGTGGTTGTAGGTGTTGACCCAGTTCTCGGGCACGAAGCGCACTTCGCCCGACTTCACGACGTCGATGGCCTTCTGCGCGATCGACTGGCCGTCGGCGCCGGGGCGCGTCATGGCCACGTACCACTGGTCGGTGAGCATGGGCTCGACCACGGCGCCCGAGCGCGCGCAGCGCGGCACCATCAGGCGGTGCTTCTTCACCTCGACCAGCAGGCCCAGCGCCTCCAGGTCGGCCACGATGGCCTTGCGCGCCACGAAGCGGTCCAGGCCGCGGTACTTTTCGGGCGCGTTGTCGTTGATGGTCGCGTCCAGCGTCAGGATGCCGATCACCTCGAGCTTGTGGCGCTGGCCGACGGCGTAGTCGTTGTAGTCGTGCGCGGGCGTCACCTTGACCACGCCGGTGCCGAATTCCTTGTCGACGTAGTCGTCGGCAATGATCGGAATCAGCCGGTCCACCAGCGGCAGCTTCACGCGCTGGCCGATCAGGTGCTTGTAGCGCTCGTCTTCGGGGTGGACCATCACGGCCGTGTCGCCGAGCATGGTCTCGGGGCGCGTGGTGGCCACCGTGAGCGTGCCGCTGCCGTCTTCCAGCGGGTAGGCGATGTGCCAGAGCGAGCCGTCTTCTTCCTCGCTCTCGACTTCCAGGTCGCTCACCGAGGTCTTGAGCACCGGGTCCCAGTTGCCCAGGCGCTTGCCGCGGTAGATCAGGCCTTCTTCATACAGCTTCACGAAGGTGTGCGTGACCACCTTCGAGAGGTCGTCGTCCATCGTGAAGTACTCGCGGCTCCAGTCGACCGTGTCGCCCATGCGGCGCATCTGCTCGGTGATGGTGCTGCCCGACTTTTCCTTCCATTCCCACACGCGCGCCACGAAGTTCTTGCGGCCCAGGTCGTGGCGGCTGACCTTCTGCTCCTGCAGCTGGCGCTCCACCACGATCTGGGTGGCGATGCCCGCGTGGTCGGTGCCCGGCACCCACAGCGTGTTGGCGCCCTTCATGCGGTGGTAGCGCGTGAGGCTGTCCATGATCGTCTGGTTGAACGCATGGCCCATGTGCAGCGTGCCCGTCACGTTGGGCGGCGGCAGCTGGATCGCGAACGACTCGGCGCCTTCCTTGGGCTGCTGCGTGCCGCGGAAGCCCGCCTTGGCGTAGCCGCGCTGCTCCCATTCCGGGCCCCAGTGCGCCTCGATGGCGGCGGGTTCGAACGATTTGGACAGGCTCTCGAGGCCGGGCTGGGAGGTAGGTTCGCTCATGGGGAATGCAAAACGGCACCCTCGGGTGCCGTTGGTGACAGGGTGGGATTGCCCGGGATTTTACCGGGGCGGCTCGGGGAAACCCCAGCCCCACATAATCGACTGATGCTGTTCCTGCTTTCCCCCGCGAAGTCGCTCGACTACGACACCCCCGTCCCCTCCGAAACCCCCGCCACCCAGCCCCATTTCGAAGCCCCGCGCGGCCCCTCGGTCGAACTCATCAAGCTCTTGCGCGAGAAGTCGCCCCAGGACATCGCCGAGCTGATGCACCTGTCGGACAAGCTCTCGGCCCTCAACGTGGCCCGCTACGCCGCCTGGTCGTCCAAGAGCACCGACAAGAACGCCCGCCAGGCCGCCTTCGCCTTCGACGGCGACGTCTACGGCGGCTTCGACGCCCGCAGCCTCACGCCCGCCCAGCTCGCCTGGGCGCAGGACCACGTGGGCATCCTCAGCGGCCTGTACGGCCTGCTGCGCCCGCTGGACCGCCTGCAGCCCTATCGGCTCGAAATGGGCACCGCGCTGGCCAACCGCCACGGCAAGGACCTGTACGCCTTCTGGGGCTCGCGCATCGCCGAGCACCTGAACGAGCGCCTGGCGGCCGACCGCACGCCGGTCGTCGTCAACGTCGCCTCGCAGGAGTACTTCAAGTCGGTCGACCAGAAGGTGCTCAAGGCCCGCGTGGTCGAATGCGTGTTCCAGGAGTGGAAGGGCGACAAGTACAAGATCGTGAGCTTCTTCGCCAAGCGCGCCCGCGGCCTGCTGGCGCGCTGGGCCGTGCTGCATCAAGCGGCCACGCCCAAGGCGCTGGAAAAATTCGACCTCGAGGGTTATGGTTTCGACGCTCAAGCGTCGACAGCCGAAAGGCTGGTGTTCAGAAGAAAGCTAGCATGACCCCCAGGCTGCGCGCACTTCGTGTCGCTTCGCCAACCCCCTTCCAGGGGGCAACACCAGCGGCCCGGCAAAGCCGGTTCCGCGGTGTTTCTGGCGAAGAACTGCGTGGAGTCATGTGTTGCGGGTCTCATTGCAGAGTGGAGGAGCACTGACATGTCCCAAGCGATCAGTCCGGAATTGCGCGAATGGCTGGTGGCCCAGCTCGCGGCCGGCCATTCGGTGCCCGCGTTGCGCATGTCGATGCGGGCGGCCGGCTGGCAGGATGCCGCCACCGACCTGGCGCTGGCCCAGCTCGAGGCCGGCTTCCCCGATGTCGCGGCGGCCCTGGCGCCGGCCCGCACCGAGATGCCCGGCCCCGACCTGGACGGCGCGCCGCTGTACATCGAGGCCGGCGACCGCCGCGTGCAGGTGCTGCAGACCGTGCGGCATCCGCGCGTCGTGGTGTTCGGCAACCTGCTGTCGGTCGATGAATGCGAAGGCCTGATCGCCGCCGCGCGCGTGCGGCTGGCCCGCTCGCTCACCGTCGAGACCCGCACCGGCGGCGAGGTGCTCAACGTCGATCGCACCAGCGACGGCATGTTCTTCGAGCGCGGCGAGAACGAGATCGTCGCGCGCCTCGAGCAGCGCCTGGCCATGCTGCTGCGCTGGCCGCTCGAGTACGGCGAGGGCCTGCAGATCCTGCGCTACGCGCCCGGCGCGCAGTACCGCCCGCACTACGACTACTTCGACCCGCACGAGCCCGGCACGCCCACCATCCTCAAGCGCGGCGGCCAGCGCGTGGCCACGCTCGTGATGTACCTGCAGGAGCCTGAGCAGGGCGGCGCCACCACCTTCCCCGACATCGGGCTCGAAGTGGCCCCGGTGCGCGGCACCGGCGTGTTCTTCAGCTACGACCGGCCCGACCCCGCCACCCGCACGCTGCACGGCGGCGCGCCGGTGCTCGCGGGCGAGAAGTGGGTCGCCACCAAGTGGCTGCGCGAACGCGAGTTCAAGTAAAAAGAAAAACAAGGACCCGATGAAAGTCACCGCCAACGGCCTGCAGATCGAAGTCGACGACACCGGCGGCGAAGGGCGCCCCGTCATCCTGCTGATCATGGGGCTGGGCATGCAGCTGGTCGCTTGGCCCGACGCGTTCGTGCAGCAGCTGGTCGATGCGGGCTTTCGCGTGGTTCGCCACGACAACCGCGACATCGGCCTGAGCCAGGGCTTCGATCACCTGGGCACCGGCAACCTCGTGTGGGAAACCATCCGCCACCGCATCGGCCTGAAGGTGCGCAGCGCCTACACGCTGCAGGACATGGCGCTCGATTCGCTCGGCGTGCTCGACGCGCTGGGCATCAAGAAGGCCCACATCGTCGGCGCCTCGATGGGCGGCATGATCGCCCAGCGCATCGCCGCCACCGCGCCCGAACGCACCGCCAGCCTCGTGAGCATCATGAGCTCCAGCGGTGCGCGCGGCCTGCCGGGCCCGCGCCGCGAGGTCGGGGCCATGCTCATGCGGCGCCCGCGCAGCCACGACGAGGCCGCGCTGGTCGCGCACAGCATCAAGCTGCTGCGGCTCATCCAGAGCCCGGCCTACCCGCAAACCGACGAGCAACTGGCCGCGCGCCTTACCTTCAGCATGCGCCGCGCCTACCACCCGGCCGGCCTGATGCGCCAGATGCTCGCCATCGGCGCCGACGACGACCGCCCGCAGGTGCTGGCGCGCATCCAGCGCCCGACGCTGGTGCTGCACGGCGACGCCGACGCGCTCGTGCCCATCGCCTGCGGCCGCGATTCGGCGCAGCGCATTCCGGGTGCGACCTTCATCGCCGTGCCCGGCATGGGCCACGACCTGCCGCCCGAGGTCTGCACGATCCTCGCCCACCACATCGCTCCGTTCGCACACGCGGCGGATGCCGGAACCGCCCCATGAGCCACGACCCGACCAACCCCAACGCCAACACCCCCGAGCAGTCGCAGCTCGGCCGCGCCTCGGCCTACGCCGACAAGTACGACCCGAGCCTGCTGTTCCCCATCGCACGCACCACGCAGCGCGAAGCCATGGGCATCCAGGCCGGCGCCTTGCCCTTCTTCGGCGCCGACCTCTGGACCGCCTTCGAGCTCAGCTGGCTGAACCCGCGCGGCAAGCCGCAGGTGGCCATCGCGCACTTCACCATTCCCTGCGAAACGCCCAACATCATCGAGAGCAAGTCGTTCAAGCTGTACCTCAACAGCTTCAACAACAGCACCTTCGCCAGCATCGATGCGGTGCGCGAGCACCTGCGCACCGACCTCGCCGAAGCCGCATGGCGCGGCAGCGACCAGTCGGCCGGCATCGGCGTGAAACTGCTCACGCCCGACCTCTTCGACCGCGAACCGGTGCACGAGATCGACGGCCTGGACCTCGACCGCCTCGACATCGAATGCACGCACTACCAGCCCGCGCCCGAGCTGCTGAGCAGCGACACGACGCAGGTGCACGTGAACGAAACCCTCACCAGCCGGCTTCTGAAGAGCAACTGCCTCGTCACCGGCCAGCCCGACTGGGGCAGCGTGCAGATCCGCTACAGCGGCCCGCCCATCGACCAGGCCGGCCTGCTGGCGTACATCGTGAGCTTTCGCAACCACAACGAGTTCCACGAACCCTGCGCCGAGCGCATGTTCACGGACATCTGGCGCCAATGCCAGCCGACCAAGCTCGCGGTGTATGCGCGCTACACGCGGCGCGGCGGGCTGGACATCAACCCGTTTCGCACGAGCTGGCCGCAGACGCTGCCGGCGAACATCCGCACGGCGCGGCAGTAACGGCCACCCGCAGGCGGTCGCGCGCAGCCGCGGCTTAAGCCCCTCTTCGGAATTCCTGAACTCGCAGGCCGCCCCCTGTGGCATTCTGAAATTCCCCCGCGAACTCGCGGGCGAACGAACATCCGAAGCAGAGGCAAGACACATGGTTGAAGGCAAAGTGGTCGTCGTCACCGGCGCGGGCGGCGGCATCGGGCGCGACATCGCGCTCGCGATGGCGCGGCACGGCGCGAAGGTGGTGGTCAACGACATCGGCGCGGGGCTCGACGGCGCCGGCGGCAGTGCCGGGCCGGCGCAGCAGGTGGTCGAGGAGATTCGCGCGGCGGGTGGACAGGCGGCGCCCAACACCGACAGCGTGGCCGATGCCGCCAGTGCGGGGCGCATCGTGGAATGCGCGGTCGACAGCTTCGGGCGCATCGATGTGGTGGTCAACAACGCGGGCATCCTGCGCGACCGGTTCTTTCACAAGATGTCGGTCGACGAGTGGGACGCGGTGATCAAGGTGCACCTGTACGGCGCCTACTTCGTGAGCCGCGCGGCCGCGACGCACTTCAAGGAACAGAATTCGGGCGCGCTGGTGCACATGACCTCCACCTCGGGCCTGATCGGCAACTTCGGCCAGGCCAACTACGCGGCGGCCAAGCTCGGCATCGCGGCGCTGTCGAAGTCCATCGCGCTGGACATGCTCAAGTTCAACGTGCGCTCCAACTGCATCGCGCCCTTCGCCTGGAGCCGCATGATCGGCGCGATTCCTACCGACACCGACGAGCAGCGCGCCCGCGTCGACAAGATCAAGCAGATGACGCCCGCCAAGGTGGCGCCGCTCGCGGTGTACCTGGCGAGTGACGCGGCGGCGGCCGTGAACGGCCAGATCTTCTCGGTGCGCAACAACGAGATCTCGCTCATCAGCCAGCCGCGCCCGGTGCGCTCCATCCACCGCTCGGAAGGCTGGACGCCCGAGAGCATCGCCGAGCACGCCATGCCCGCGATGCGCGCCAGTTTCTTCCCGCTGGACCGCTCGGCCGACGTGTTCAGCTGGGACCCGGTCTGAAGACATGAGGGCATGAGGACAAACCCGCAAGCGGCTGCAGGCGACGCCGTTCGCCGGACAATGCGCGTTCCTCCCGCTTCCTTCGTGCCCGCCCGGTGAACCTGCACTTCGACCTGTTCGACCTGAAACTGTTCGTCTACGTGGCGGACGCGCGCAGCCTCACGCGCGGCGCCGAGAAGGCCTGCATCTCGCTGGCCGCCGCGTCCACGCGCATCAAGCAGATGGAAGAGGCGGTGGGCGGCAAGCTGCTGCACCGCAGTGCGCAGGGCGTGAGCCTCACGGCCGCGGGGCAGGCGGTGCTGTACCACGCCAAGCGCGTGATGCAGCAGATGGAGCACCTGCGCTGCGACATGCAGGACTTCGGCAAGGGCATCAAGGGCCATGTGCGCGTGTTCGCCAACACCACCTCGATCACCGAGTACCTGCCGCAAAAACTTGCGGGCTTTCTCACGCAGCACCCGGCCGTGCAGGTCGACCTGCGCGAGTACCTGAGCGAAGAAATCGTGCGCGCCGTGGCCGACGGCGAGGCCGACATCGGCATCCTCGCGGGCGACGTGCACACCGGCGAGTTCGATGCGCGCCCGTTCGGGCGCAACCACCTCGTGCTGGTCGTGCCGGCCACGCACCACCTCGCGGGCGCGCCCTCGGTGGCCTTTGTCGACACGCTCGACGAGCAGCATGTGGGCCTGCACCACGGCAGCGCCATCCATCGCTTCCTGCAGCGTCGCGCCGAGCTGGCGGGGCGTGGCTTCAACCCGCGCATCCAGGTGAGCAGCTTCGAGGCCATCTGCCTGATGATCGAAGCCGGCGTGGGCGTCGGCGTGCTGCCGTCGTCGTCGGCGCAGCGACTGTCGATGGCGATGCGGATCGCCACGGTGCCCTTGAGCGACGCATGGGCCGAACGCGAACTCAAGCTCATCGCGCGCGACCGCGAGCAACTGCCGGCGTCGGCGCGCGAACTGTTCGACCACCTCGTGGCGCCCTGAGAAGGGGTGAACGAAGCCGCATGTCCGCCGACCTGAAATCGCTGCGCCTGTTCGTGGCCGTGTCCGACCACGGCAGCATCAGTGAAGGCGCCAAGCGCTGCCACATTGCGCTGGCCGCTGCGAGCAAGCGCATCTCCGATCTTGAAGCCCGCGCCCGGTTGCCGCTCCTGGTGCGCCATGCGCGCGGCGTCACGCTCACCTCGGCCGGCCATGGGCTGCTCCTGCACGCGCGCGCCGTGCTCTCGGCCATGGACCGGCTCGGCGCCGAGCTCGACGATTTCCAGAACGGCGTGGCGGGCGTGGTCAGCATCACGGCCAACGCCTCGACCATCGCGCAGTTCTTGCCGGCGCAGATCGGCTCGTTCCTGCGCCTGCATCCGGTGCTCAAGATCGACCTGCAGGAACGCGCCAGCACCGAGGTGGTGAAGGCCGTGCAGGCCGGCCTGGCCGACATCGGCGTGATCGAGGGTCAGACGCCCGCCGACGGCCTCGAATGCCTGCCCTACCGCACCGACGAGCTGGCCGTGGTGGTCGCGCGCGACCACCCGCTGGCGCGCCGCAAGCGCATCGATGTGGCCGAGGTGCTGCGCCACGACCATATCGTGGTGCGCGAAGGCACGGCGCTGCACCGCGTGCTGCTGGCCGCCGCGCTCGAGGCCCAGGTGCCGCTCAAGGTGCGCATGCAGGTGGGCAGCTTCGACATGGTCTGCCGCATGGTGGAGCAGGGCGTGGGCATCGGCGTGCTGCCCTATGCGGCCATCCTGCCGCAGCTGCAGATCCTCAAGCTGCGCTGCCTCAAGCTCGACGCGCCCTGGGCGCTGCGCCGTCACCTGCTGTGCGTGCGCCGCCAGCAGGAGCTCACGGCCGCCGCGCGCTCGGTGCTCGAACACCTCGGCCGCCCCGACTGATCCGGGACGCTCGGACGGCGAGCCTTCGCGTCGCGCGAAGGCTCGAACTCGCCAAAAACGAATTGTTCTCCTGCGGCCCTCGCGCAAAGATGCGGGCACACCAAAGGAGACACCCTTGAAGATCATCCGCGTCAGCGCCACGCCGCTGAACATCCCCGTGACCATCGACGTGGTCGGCCTGAACAAGCAGACCTCGCTGTCGCTGTGCCTCACCGAGATCGAGACCGACACCGGCCTCGTCGGCCACGGCATGACGGCCATCACCGAAGAAGAAATCATTGCCGCCGCCGTGCGCGAAGTGGCCGGCCCCGCGCTGATCGGCGAAGACCCGATGGCCACCGAGCGCCTGTGGGAGAAGCTCTACTGGCTGCTCTCGCCGCGCGGCCAGACCGGCTACGCGAGCCACACCATCGCCGCGCTCGACATCGCGCTGTGGGACCTGAAGGGCAAGGCGCTGGGCCAGCCGCTGTGGCGCCTGTTCGGCGGCGCGCGCGCCAAGGTGCCGGTGTACGCCACCTTCGGCTTCGGCTTCTTCGAGCGCGACCAGCTCGCCGCCGCCGCCAAGCTGTGGGTGTCGCAGGGCTTCCAGCGCCTGAAGATGACTGTCGGCAACCACGCGCTGGCGCGCCGCGACGAGCCGCGCCCGCTCGACGAGGTCATTGCCGAAGACGTGCGCCGCGTGGCCGCCGTGCGCGAGGCCGTGGGCCCCGACGTCAAGCTGTACGTCGATGCCAACTGCGGCCTCGACCTGTTCCACGCCACCGAACTCGCGCACCGCATCGAGCCCTACGGCATCAGCTTCTTCGAGGAGCCGCTCACGCAGAACGACGTGCGCCAGATGGCCCAGCTGCGCGCGCGCACGCGCATTCCGCTGGCCTGCGGGCAGAACGAGGGCCTGGCCTTCCGCTTTCGCGACCTGCTGGTGAATCAGGCGGCCGACGTGCTGCAGCCCAACGTGACCATCTCGGGCGGCTACTCGCAGTGCCTGAAGATCGCGGGCATGGCCGCGGCCTTCAACGTGCCCATCGACAACGGCGGCGCCTGGCCCTTCCACAACATGCACCTGCATGCGGGCGTGTCCAACGGCGGGCTGGTCGAGTACCACTACGTCGCGGTGCAGATGCTCAAGCAGATCTTCGACGGCCTGCCCGTGCCCGACCAGGGCTGGCTCACGCTGCCCGAGGCGCCGGGCCTGGGCTTCACGCCCAATGCCGAGCGCGTGCGCGAGCTCGCGAAGCTGCCGACCTCGCACGGGAAAGGCAAGGCCTGAGCGCCACCCGACGACACTTCCGACCACGACCAGGCCGCGCAGACGGCCGGCGCATCCCGACCACCACGGAGACAAGATGAACGACAGAAGAAGAGATGCCATGCGGCCCTCGCGCCGGCATGCCCTGCAGGCCACCCTGGCCCTGGCCGGCCTGCTGGCCGCCGCACCCGCCGCGTGGGCGCAGAAGTTTCCCGACAAGCCCATCCGCATCGTCGTCGGCTACTCGGCCGGCGGCGGTGTCGACGCGGTCGCGCGCATGCTCAGCGCGCGCCTGCCTGCGGTGCTGGGCCAGCAGGTGCTGGTCGAAAACCGCACCGGCGCCACCGGCCTCATCGCGGCCGACCTTGTCGCCAAGGCGCCGCCCGACGGCTACACGCTGATGATGGGCGACAGCGCCTTGCTCATCGCCAAGCTGCTGCAGCCGAAGATTCCGATCGATCCGCTGACCAGCTTCAAGCCCGTGGCCGGTGCCTTCGTGTCGCCGCTGATGATCGTCGCGGGCAATGACTTTCCCGCGAAGACGCCCGCCGAACTCGTCAAGGAACTCAAGGCGCACCCGGGCCGCTACTCCTACGCGTCGTCGGGCGTCGGTACCGTGCAGCACCTGGGCTTCGAGATGCTCAAGCAATCCACCGGCGCGTTCGTGGTGCATGTGCCCTACCGCGGCGCGGCGCAGATCGTGCCCGACGTGGTCGGCGGCCAGGTGCCGCTGGGCGTGGTGAGCGCTACCGCTGCCATGGCGCAGTCGAAGGCCGGCAAGCTGCGCGCGTTGGCGCTGCTGAACAACGCGAAGCTCGAAGGCGCCGAAAGCGTGGCGCCACTGGCTGAGGCGCTGCCGGGCTTCGACGTGGCGCCGCGCATCTTCCTGCTCGCGCCGGCGGGCACGCCCAACGACGTGGTCGACAAGCTCTCGGCCGCCGTGAAGACCGTGCTCGACATGCCCGAGACGGGCACGGCCGCCGCCGCGCAAGGCACGCTGCGCGCCTACGCCACGCCGGCCCAGCTGGGCAGGGACATGGCAGAAGAAACGACGCGATGGAAACGCATCATCACGGACCAACGCATCGTGGCGGAGGGGAACTGAGGTGACACAACAGCCCCATCTCGGCCTCATCGTTCCGCCCGCAGCCGGCGCCGTGCCGGTCGACGGCCCGCTGCTCTACGGCGACCGCATCCGTTTCAGCGCCAAGGGCCTGGGCCTCGGCGAAATCTCCACGCGTGGCTACACCGAGGTGATCGACTCGGTCATCGGCAAGGCGCTGGCGCTGAAGGAAGAGGGCGCGAGCGCCGTCTCCCTCATGGGCACTTCGCTGAGCTTCTTTCGCGGCGTCGCCTTCACGCGCCAGTTGCAGCGCGAGATGGAACAGGCCACGGGCCTGCCCTGCACGACGATGAGCGACGCCATCCTCGCGGGCCTGCGTCACCTCAAGGTGCGGCGCGTGGCCGTCGCCACCGCTTACATCGACGAAGTCAACACGCAGCTGCGCACCTACCTCGAACAGAGCGACTTCGAACCGCTGGCGCTTGAAGGCCTGGCCATCTCCGACGTGCAGGCCGTGGGCCAGGTGTCGACCGAGGTGCTGGTCGACCTGTGCCTGAAGGTGTTCGAGGAGCAGCCCGGCGCCGACGGCCTCCTCATCTCGTGCGGCGGCCTCGTCACGCTCGATGCGGTGCGCGAGGTCGAGGCGCGCCTGCGGGTGCCCGTGGTGTCCAGCTCGCCCGCGGGCTTCTGGGACCTCGTGCGCACCGCCGGGCTCGATGCGCGCTCGCCGGGGCAGGGCCTGCTGTTCGCCTGAACGGCCTCAGCCGAGCCAGCGGCCCACGCGGGCCGTGCCGGCGAGCTGCCAGACACGTTCGCACAGCGCCTTCGCTTCGTCAGCCGTCGCGCCTTCGCCGTAGTGCGCCAGGCGCTGCATCTTGTCCTCGATCTCGGCGCGGCTCAGGCTGTTGCCGGGGTCGCCCTTGGGCTCGTCGACGCGGCCGGCCAATGTGCGGCCGTCGGCGGTGTGCACGCTGACCTTGCCGATCCAGCGCGCGGGGTAGGCGGTGTCGACCTCGTCGTCGAGCGCCATCGTCACCTTCTCGCGGAAGGCCGAGACCTCGGGCGAGAGAAAGTCGCGGTCGAACTCGCCCAGGCCCGCACGGCCGTGCACGGCGATGAGGCCCAGCACCGTGCCCATCGAGAACTTGCCCTGGTGCACCGTGGCGGGCACCGTCACGCGGCCCAGCACGTCGATGGCGCCCTGGTGCACGTGGGTCGTGACCCGGGACACGTCGGCCGGTTGGAGCTGGTTCTGTTCCATCACCTTCAGCAGCGCGTCGGCGGCCGGGTGCGTGTGGCGGCAGGAGGCGTGGTACTTGAACGAGGTTTCGGCCAGCGTCCAGCGCGTGCCCAGGCCGTCGGTGAGCTTGGCCGGATCGGCGTCGCTCGACATGCCCACGCCCAGCCCCTGCGCACCTTCGAGGATCTTGGCCGCGCCCGTGAAGCCGTCCTGCGCAAGGTAGGCCGACATCAGCCCGCTGGCCGCCGCGTGCGCGCAGTGCAGCTGTTTCGAGTCGGCCGCGTCGCGCAAAAATTCCCACACGCCGGCCGACTGCGTGCCGGCCGAGCCGAAGGCATGCAGCATCTGCTGCGGCGACAGTTCGAGCAGGCGGCCCACCGCCGCGGCCGCCGCGAGCGTGCCCGCCGTCGCCGTGGTGTGGAAGGTGCGGTAGTGCGACCGGCCCAGGAACTCGCCGACGCGGATGCCCACCTCGTAGCCCGCGACCACGGCCGTCAGCAGCTGCTCGCCGCTGGCGCCGAGGCTTTGTGCCACCGCCAGTGCGGGTGCGATGACCACCGCGGCGGGGTGGAACACCGAGCCGTTGTGCACGTCGTCCTGCTCCACGTAGTGCGAGGCCGCCGCGTTGACCATCGCCGCGAACAGCGGCGAGCTGGTGCGCCGCGAAGTGAGGATTTCGCTCGGGCCTTCAGCGGGGCCCATCATCTGCGCGAAGCGCTCGATGCTGCGCACGGGCCGCGCCGTGCGCGCCGCGAGCACGGAGCCGAGCCAGTCGAGCATCAGGTCCTCGGTGCGGCGCAGCACGGGCGCGGGAATGTCGGCAAACTTCAGCTCGGCCGCGAAGGTCGCGAGCACCTTGCTGGGGTGGTCGATGGCGTTCATGTGCAGTCCTTCAGAACGAGCGGGGCAGGCCGAGCATGTGCTCCGCCACGTAGCTCAAGATCAGATTCGTCGAGATCGGCGCCACCTGGTACAGCCGCGTCTCGCGGAACTTGCGCTCGATGTCGTATTCGCACGCAAAGCCGAAGCCGCCGTGGAACTGCAGGCAGGCGTTGGCCGCCTCCCAGCTCGCCTTGGCCGCGAGGTACTTCGCCATGTTGGCCTGCGCGCCGCAGGGCTGGCGCGCGTCGAACAGGCGGCAGGCCTCGTAGCGCATCAGGTTCGCGGCCTCGGTCTCGATGAAGGCTTCGGCAATCGGGAACTGCACGCCCTGGTTCTGCCCGATGGGGCGGCCGAACACCACGCGGTCCTTTGTGTAGGCCGTGACCTTGTCGATGAACCAGTAGCCGTCGCCGATGCACTCGGCTGCGATCAGCGTGCGCTCGGCGTTCAGGCCGTCGAGGATGTACTTGAAGCCCTGGCCTTCCTCGCCGATCAGGTTCTCCGCCGGGATCTCGAGGTTCTCGAAGAACAGCTCGTTGGTCTCGTGGTTCACCATGTTGAGGATGGGGCGCACCGTCATGCCTTTGCCGATGGCCTCGCGCAGGTCGACGATGAAGATCGACATGCCTTCCGACTTCTTCTTCACGTCCGCCAGCGGCGTGGTGCGCGCCAGCAGGATCATCAGGTCCGAATGCTGGATGCGCGAGATCCACACCTTCTGCCCATTGATGACGTAGCGGTCGCCCTTCTTCACGGCCGTGGTCTTGATCTTCGTGGTGTCGGTGCCGGTGGTCGGCTCGGTCACGCCCATCGACTGCAGGCGCAGCTCGCCGCTGGCGATCTTCGGCAGGTACTGGCGCTTCTGCGCTTCGCTGCCGTGGCGCAGCAGCGTGCCCATGTTGTACATCTGGCCGTGGCAGGCGCCCGAGTTGCCGCCGCAGCGGTTGATCTCTTCCATGATCACCGAGGCTTCGGTCAGGCCCAGGCCCGAGCCGCCGTACTCCTGCGGGATCAGGGCGGCCATCCAGCCGGCCTTCGTGAGCGCGTCGACGAACTCGGCGGGGTAGCCGCGCGCCTCGTCGACCTTGCGGAAGTACTCGTTGGGAAACTGCGCGCACAGGTCGCGCACGGCGTCGCGGATGTCGGGGAAACGGTTGTCGGTAGCGATCATCATGTGCTTCAGTCCTGGCGGGGGCCGCCCGCTTCTTTTTCGACGCGTTGCCAGATCTCGATGGCCATCGGGTCGTCGATCTCCTCGAGGATGTGGCCCACGAGGCCGATGGCGCGCGCCATCACGCCGAAGCCGCGGATGATCTTCCACGGAAAGCCGAACTCGGCCGCAATCGCGCCGATGGCGCCCGTGGCGTTGATCGGCAGCGACTTGCCCGACACGCGCTCGGCCTCTTCCTGCACGGCCTGCATCAGCGCGACGTAGTGGCTGGAGAGCCCGTTCTCGGCCGCGATCTGGAACAGGCGTGGCGTGCGCGGGTCGATCGGCTTGTGCAGCGGATGGCCCAGGCCCGGCACGATGATCTTGCGCGCGCGGTGGTCGGCCACGATGTCCTTGGCCATGTCGGCCAGCGGACGGCTCGGCTTCTCGCCGAAGGGAATGGCCTCGTACAGCATCTTCGCGGCGCCCTCGGTGCTGCCCACGAACACCGTGCCCAGCCCGCACAGGCCGGCGGCCACGGCGGCCTGCAGGGCCTCGGGCGCGCCGGCGTAGGTGAGCCGCGCGGCCAGTGCGCTGGGCGTCACGCCGTGCTCCACCAGCGTGACGACGATGGCGTTGAAGGTCACGGACTCCTGCGGCGTCGGGATGCGGCCCGTCAGCTCCAGGAAGGCCATGTCGCCCAGGTTGAGGTGGCCGAGGATTTCCGAGGGCAGGTCGCGCCCGCGCACGGTGATCTTGTCGGGCGTGCTGTGGCCGAGGTCGGTGTGCAGGGATTTCTTGATCTTTGTCATGGCCGCAAATCTATCCCCGCGCGCGCCCGCAGGCGCTCAGTGATTGCGAAACCCTCCCTTCCGCAATCGCGAATGCCCGCCGGCGGGGTCTTCGGGCACGCTGCGACTCGTCATTGCAACGGAAAAGAAAAGGCAGACAGCGCGATGGATTCCGACTCACTCCTGGCCGTGCGCGAAGCGGCGCTCGACTACTTCACCCGCAGCGGCGCCACCGCGCGACGCCGCGCCCGCACCGAGCAGCCGCAGGCCGACGAGGCGGAAGGCTGGGGCGAGATCGCCGCGCTCGGCTGGCCCGGCATGCTGGCGCCCGAAGCGGCCGGCGGCCTCGCGCTGGGGCTCGACGGCGCCGCGGAAATCCTGCGCGCGGCCGGCGAACACGCGGCGCCCGAGCCGTTGCTGGCGGTGGCGGGCCTGAGCGCGCTGCTGCTGGCGCGGCTCGACACGCCCGCGGCGCGTGCCCTGCTGGCCGAGCTGGTGGCGGGCTGCAGCCTGCCCGCGCTGGCCTGGCAGGAAAGCGCGGGCGACCTCAGCGCCGTGCCGTTGGCCTGCGGCTGCGAGGCGCGCGCGGGTCAGGGGAGCGGCGTGCTGCTGCAAGGCGACAAGCTCATGGTGCTGCCCGGCACCGCCGCCAGCGGCTGGCTGGTGTCGGCGCGCGGCGCGGACGACACCGTGCTGCTGTGGGTGCCGCGCGGCACAGAGGGCGTGAGCGAGACGATCGTGCCGCTGGTCGATGGCAGCCAGGCAGCCAACCTTCGCTTCGAAGAGGTCGTGCTGCCGGCCGACGCCGTGCTGGCCAGCGGGCCGGCCGCGCAGGAGGCGCTGCGCCAGGCGCTCGCCGCGGGGCAGATCCTGCAGGCCGCGGAGCTGCTCGGCGCAGGGCAGGCGATGCTGGCGCAGACGCTGGCCTACCTGCGCACCCGCTCGCAGTTCGGCAAGGCCATCGGCAGCTTCCAGGCGCTGCAGCACCGCAGCGTCGACATGTTCATCCACCTCGAGGTGGCGCAGGCCACGCTGAACGAGGTGCTCGCGCTGGCAAGCGACGGCACCTTGCCTTCTGACCGGCTCGAAGCCGAGGCCAGCCGCGTCAATGCGCGTTGCACGGCTGCCGCGCTGCAGGCGTCGCGCGCGGCGGTGCAGCTGCACGGGGCCATCGGCTACACGCAGGAGTGCGACCTGAGCCTGTTCTACAAGCGCGTGCTGTGCCTGTCGGCGTGGCTGGGCAATGCCACGGCGCACCAGCGCCGGCATGCCGCGCTGACTGGCGAAGCTGAAGCTACTGCGAGCAGTGCCGTGGCCTGGAACGGCGAGTTCCTCGCGCGCACCACCGACTGGTCCGCCATGCCCGAGGCCGAGTTCCGCCGCATGGTGCGCGGCTTCTTGCAGCAGCGCTATCCGGCGCATCTGCGCTACCTGTCGCACCGCGCGCGCTGGAGCGAGGTTCGCGAGTGGTACCTCACGCTCTCGGCGCAGGGCTGGATCGCGCCGGCCTGGCCGCAGTCGCACGGCGGCATGGGCCTGCCGGCGGACAAGCTCATCGCCTGGATCGAGGAGCTGGAGCAGCACGGCGTGGCGCGCGCGCCCGACCAGGGCATCGTGATGATCGGCCCGCTGCTGATCCAGCACGGCACGCCCGAACAGCAGCAGCGCTTTTTGCCGCGCATCCTGAGCGGCGAGCACGTGTGGTGCCAGGGCTATTCGGAGCCCAATGCCGGCTCCGACCTGGCCGGCCTGCGCACCGAGGCGGTGGCGGGGCGCGACGCGCAGGGCGATCACTTCGTCGTCAACGGCCAGAAGATCTGGACCACGCTCGCGCAGGATGCCAACCACATCTTCATGCTCGTGCGCACCGACAAGGGCGCGCGCAAGCAGGAGGGCATCAGCTTCCTGCTGTGCGACCTGCGCACGCCGGGCGTCACGGTGCGACCGATCCACACGCTCGCGGGCGAGCCCGAGTTCTGCGAGGTGTTCTTCGACAACGTGCGCGTGCCGGCCGACCAGCTCGTGGGCCGGCTGCACGGCGGCTGGACCATCGCGAAGGCGCTGCTGGGCTTCGAGCGCATCTTCCTGGGCAGCCCCAAGCAGTCGCAGTACGCGCTGGGCCAGCTGGCGCGGCTCGGGCAGGCACGACGGCTGTTTGCCGACCCGGTGTTCGCACAGCGCTTCGCGGCGCTGCGGCTCGACGTGCTCGACCTGTCGGCCGCCTACACGGGCTTTGCCGACATCGTGCGCGCGGGCAAGCCGCTGCCGGCCTCGGTGTCGCTGCTGAAGATCTGGGCCAGCGAGACCTACCACCGCATCGGTGCGCTGCTGGTCGAGGCCGGCGAAGAGCAGGGCGCGGTCGCGGGCGACCAGGTGCTCGACGGCCAGAGCTTCAACGTGCTCTCGCCGCTCATCGGCTCCACCGCCGCCATGATCTACGGCGGCACGAACGAGATCCAGCGCAACATCCTCGCGCGACAGGTCTTGGACCTGCCGGCCTGAGCGATGTGAGCCGCCAAAGACATACACAACTGGAGACAACGCTCATGCAATCCCTCGACCTCTTTTCGCGCCGCCAGCTCATGGCCGCGCTGGCGGGCGGCGCGGCGCTGGCCGCACTGCCGCACCGCGCCTTCGCGCAGCAGCCGCTGCCGCCGCTCATCAAGCTGGTGGTGGGCTATTCCGCCGGCGGGCCGGTCGACGGCGCTGCGCGCCTGCTCGCGCCCGCGCTGGGCCAGGAGCTGGGCACGCAGGTGATCGTCGACAACCGGCCCGGCGCCGCCGGTTCGCTCGGCGGCAACGCCGTGGCCAAGGCGCCGCCCGATGGCGCGATGCTGTTCTTCGGCGCGAGCCCGACCATCACCATCAACCCGAACGTGCAGCGCAGCATGCCCTTCGACCCGATGAAGGACCTCACGCCGCTGGCGCCGCTGGTCGACTACACCAACGTGCTGGTGGTCAACAACGACCTGCCGGTGCGCAGCGTGGGCGAGCTGCTGGCCTATGCCAAGGCCAAGCCCGGCAAGCTGTTCTACGGCTCGGCGGGCGTGGGCGCGTCGAACCACCTGAGCGGCGCGCTGCTCGAGAAGATGAGCGGCGTGCAGCTCACGCACGTGCCCTACAAGGGCAGCGCCCCGGCGCTGGCCGACGTGATGGCCGGCACCGTGCCGATGATGTTCGACATCATCGCCACCTCGCGGCCCTTCATCCAGTCGGGCAAGCTGCGCGCGCTGGCCGTCACCTCGCGCCAGCGCAACCGCATGCTGCCCGACGTGCCGACCATGATCGAGTCGGGCGTGCCCGGCTACGACGTGGGCGGCTGGTTCGGCCTGTACGGCCCGGCGCGCATGGACCCGGCGCTGGTGGCGCGCGTGAACGCCGCGGCGCAGAAGATGCTGGCGCGCGAAGACATCGCGCACCGCCTTCGCGAGCAGGGCTACGAGGTCTGGGCGGGCGCGCCGGAGGTGCTGGCGACCAAGGGCGTGTCGGACCGCAAGCTGTGGGCCAGCGCCTCCAAGGGCATCGAGGCGGAATAGCCGATGCAGCCCCGCATTCATCACCTGCTCGAAGACCGCGCGGCCCGCAGGCCGGACGCGGTGTTCCTCCACGAACCCGATGGCACCACCACCTATGGCGCACTGCAGGCCATGGTCGAGACCGCCGCGAACGACCTGCTCGCCGCCGGCGTGCGGCCGACCGACCGCGTGCTGCTGGTGGCCGAGAACTGCGCCGCCCACATCGCGCTGCTGCTGGCCTGCAGCCGCGTGGGGGCGTGGTCGTGCGGCGTCAACGCGCGCATGTCGCCGGGCGAGATCGCGGCCATTGCCGAGCGCGCCGACGCGCGGCTGTGTGGCTTCACCACCGACGCGTCCGACGCGGCGCGCACGCACGCGCAGCGCGCGTCGGCCGTGCCGGCCACGCTGCCCGGCGTGATGTTCACCGCCGCGCGTGACGACGCCCGACCCGAGCCCGACCCGGCACTGGCCGATGCCGCCGCGATCATCTTCACGTCAGGCACTTCGGGCACGCCCAAGGGCGTGATGGTGTCGCACCGCGGGCTGCTGCACTTCGGCCGCGTGTCGGCGGCGGTGCGCGCGCTCGACACGCACGACCGCGTCTACGCCTTCCTGCCCATGACCCACATCTTCGGCATCGGCACCGTGCTGATGGCCGCGCTCACGGGCGGGGCCGCGCTGGTGCTGCGCGCCAGCTTCTCGCCGGCCGACATGCTCGAGGCGCTGGCGCACGGGCAGGTGTCGAACCTGCTCGGGCCGCCGACCATGTACGCGCGGCTGCTGGCGCACATCGAGGCGCAGCAGCTGGCGCCGCGCTTTCCGCAGCTGCGCTACGTCTACACCGGCTCCGCGCCGCTCGACCCGGCGCTCAAGCAGCGCGTGGAACGGCTGTTCGGCCAGCCGCTGCACTACGGCTACGGCCTGTCGGAGTACGCGGGCTCGGTGTTCCTCACGCGCACCGAGGCGCCGCGCGCCGACACCTCGGCCGGCTATGTGGTCGAGGGTGGTGAGGGGCGCATCGTCACGGCCGAGGGCGCCGAAGCCGCCATCGGCGACACCGGCGAGATCTGGCTGCGCGGCCCGGGCCTGATGCTGGGCTACTTCCGCGACGCGGCCGCCACCGCGCAGGTGATGCGCCCGGGCGGCTGGTACGCCACCGGCGACCTCGGCCGCTTCGACGCCGACGGCGCGCTGTTCGTGGTGGGGCGGCTGAAGGAAATGATCATCCGCTCGGGCTTCAACGTGTACCCGGCCGAGGTCGAGGCGGTGATCGGCCGTTTCGCGGGCGTGCACCTGTGCGCCGTGGTCGGCGTGCCCGAGGCCGACGGCAACGAGCAGATCGTCGCCTTCGTCGAGCTGAACCCTGGCGCGTCGCTCGACGAGGCGGCGCTGCGCGCCCACCTGGCCGAGCACCTGTCGCCCTACAAGCGGCCGGCGCGCATCGAGGTGATCGACGCGATGCCGACCACCGCCAACGGCAAGCTGCTCAAGCGGGAACTGCAGGCACAGGCCCGGCAGCCCTGAGATCTGCAGGAAGGTCGCCGATGACGCTGCGGCGCCCCTTCTGCGTGTCCATGTACTCGCGCATGCGGGCGATGCGGCCCTCGCGCAGCGCGAGGATGAAGCAGTAGTCGTTGTCGTAGTGCCGGCCGTTGGCGAGCGTGGCCCGCAGGCGCATCTCCAGCACCACGGTGTCGCCGTCGCAGAGCAGGTGGGTGAAGTCCACCGACACGTCGGCCACGAACAGCTTCGGAAACTCCTCGACCAGGAAGCGCACGATCGTGTCCGGCCCGATCATGTGGTCGGTGAAGCCCAGGGCCACGCCGGTGGCGTTGTCCTTGGGCGCCAGCCATTCGGCGTCGTCGGTGAAGGCGGCGCGCACGCGCTGCGGGTCGCGGCTGGCGAAGGCCTTCCAGGCGTCGACGACGGCGCGCTTGTTCTGCTCGGGGGTCATAGGGTGTGCGGGGATGAAGTGAAGGAGCGGTGACGATAGGTGCGCGGCGTGGCGCCGGCCCGCTGCTTCCGGACCTTTCCATCCGGCGCCGTTCGGACGTAGGCTGCCTCCTACACGCGGCGGCCGAGGCCGGGGCCGATACTTGGGGGCCTCTTCTCCCGTTCGATCCAGAAAGTCCGCCGTGACCGTGCCTCCCTTCATTTCCCGCACCGCCTGCCGTGTCCACCCGGCAACTCCCTTCGCGGGCGGGCGGGCATGAAGGCCGCACCCAGCGCCCGCAGCTGGATCGCGGCCGGCGTGCGGCACGAGCTGCTCACGCGCGCCTTGCCGGCCCTTCGGCACGACATGACGGCGCCGGTCTCGGTGATCCGCATGGCGGTGCTGATGCTCAAGCGCCAGGTGGCGACCGACCCCGTCGACCCCGCCGCCTGCGAAGAGCGGGTGAACCTCATCGACAACCAGGTCTCCGAGCTGGTGGGCGCGATCCGCTCGCTGCGCGACTGGGAACTGGCTACCACCGACGACGGCATCACGCGCGGCGCGCTGGTGGCGCAATGCATGACGCTGATGCGCTCGGCCTTCGACCTGCACGGCGTGGCGCTCGAGGTCGACGACGCGCTCGCACCGCAGGAAGACGAACCGCGCCGGCCCAACGCTGCCGCGCAGCGCTACCTGGTCCTCGGCGCACTGGGCTACCTGCACGACGGCGTGGCCGAGGCCGGCGCCATCCGCATCGAAGCCGACGGTGCCGACGGGCTGCGCCTGAGCGCGGGGCCGCGCGAGGCGGGCGGTGCGTCCGCCGTGCTCGATGCACACCGCGCGCCGCGCGCGCTGGCCATCGATGCCGTCGCGCTGCAGAACCTGGCCGAAGACATGGGCTACGCCGTGGCCATCACGCCCGACAGCGTGCGCTTCGCGCTGGCGGCCCCTGCGGGGTGAGCGGGCCGGCGGGCACGATGGTTGCTGGCACCGGAGCCTGAGCTTCCTTTTTTCTTTTTCTCCTCTTTCGCGAGTTTCCCCATGACGCTGTCTTCTCTCTCCCGCGCCTCTTCCTGCGGCCGCTGGCTGTCGCTCGGCGCCGTCGCGCTGCTGGCCACGGCCTGCGCCTCCACCGACCCGCGCGCGCCGTCGGCCACGGCCGCGGTGCCGCCCGTCAAGGTGAAGGTGTTCGTCGCCGCCATGTTCGAGATCGGCCAGAACACCGGCGACCGCGCCGGCGAGTTCCAGCACTGGTACGAGCGCTACTGGAAGGGCGCCAAGCCGATGGCCGTGCCGGGCGCGCTGCAGCCCGTGTACTGCAACACCGACGGCGTGTGCGGCGCGGTGCTGGGCATGGGGAAGGTCAACTCCTCGTCGTCGATGCAGGCCATCCTGCTGAACCCGCAGCTCGATTTCTCGCAGGCCTACTACGTGATCTCCGGCGTGGCCGGCACGCCGCCGCAGCGCGGCACCATCGGCGAGGTGAGCTGGGCCACCTGGCTCGTCGACTACGACCTCGGCCACCGCTGGGCACCCGAAGAGAACAAGCCCGGCGAACCCACCTTCATGCCGCGCAAGGGCTACGAGGAGTACCGCCGCTTCAAGCTCAACCCCGACCTCGTCGGCTGGGCCATGAAGCTGTCGGCCGACACGCCGCTCAAGGATTCGGAATCGGCCCGCAAGTACCGCCTGCGCTACCCCGACGCCGCCGCGCGCCGCGCGCCCTTCGTGGGCACCGGCACGCACATGACGGGCGACACCTTCTTCCACGGCCCCGGCATGTCCAAGCAGGCGCAGTACATCGCCAAGCTGTATGGCGCCGACGACTACGTGATCACCGAAATGGAAGCCGCCGCCATCACCCTCGTGATCCAGCGCACCCACGGCACCGACCGCGTGATGAGCCTGCGCGGCGCGGTCAACTTCGACCAGGGCCATCCGAAGGAAAGCACGCTGCAGCACCTGGACCCGGCGCCGGGCGAGACGGCGGGCGGCTTTGCCGAGACGGTGGAGAACATCGCGCTGGTGGGCACGCGCGTGGTCGATCACATCGTGAAGAACTGGCCCACCTGGTCGGCGGGCGTGCCCAAGCCCTGAAGATCGTCAGGGCTGCAGCACGGGCTGCAGATGCCACGTCACGTTGAAGTCGAAGGGCGTCCAGCGGCTCACCGTGACGCCTGCCTGGCGCAGGCCGCGGCCGGTCCAGGTGTTGCAGGTCTCGAACAGGTGGTAGCTGCCCTGGGCTTCATAGAAGGCATCGTCGTTCGCGTAGTGCGCGCCCGCGATCTGCGTGGCGCGGCCTGAGGGCAGCGTGGCGCGCACATGGGCCACGAGCTGCGCGTACTGCGCCTGCGAGAGCGGCAGCTTGTAGGCGCCGCGCCGCAGCTGCGTGCGCTGCAGGTAGGTCACGTGCAGCAGCGAGCGGTTGCCGCCCGACAGCGCCCCGAAGGCGCGCGCGGCCGTCAGGTCGCCCCAGGTCGGCGTGTGCAGGTAGAACTCGCGGTCGCCCCAGCCGATGGCGACGAACTCGGCATCGGGCGGCGGCGCCTTGAAGTCGGACGGCGGAAAAAGCTGCAGCCAGTCGATGGTGGCCGAGCGGACCGGAAACACCAGGTCGGTGTGCACGCCGTTGCTCAGCACCCAGGCCTCGACGGTCGCAGGCTCGGCCGGTGGTTTCGCGTTGGCCGGCAGGAAGACCAGCGCGCAAGCCACGGCCACATACAGCGTGATCGCGAGCAGCAGCCCCAGCAGGGTGAAGGCGATGCGTCGCAGCCAGCGTCGGATCATGGAGGTGTCAGAAGAGCGAGGCTGTGGTCGCCGCCGGCGCCGCGCTGCGAGCGTTGCCAGCGGGCGCCAGCGCCTCCGGGCTGCCGGCCTTGGCCAGCGCGCCCACGCGCACGCCCAAGAGGCGCAGCGGCCGCTCCAGCGGCACGCGCTTCAAGCACTGGCCGCCGACCTGGCGGATGGTCTTGCCGTCGTCGGTGAAGCGGTCGATGGTCTGGTCGCGCGTGGCGATCTTGAAGTCATCGTAGCGCAGCTTGATGCCGATGGTCTTGCCCACGTAGCCCTTGCGTTGCAGGTCTTCGGCCAGCTTCTCGCACAGGTGCGTGAAGATCGCGCCCAGCTCGGCGCGGTCGCGCACCGCGTGCAGGTCGCGCTCGAAGGTGGTCTCGCGGCTCATCGACACGGGCTCGCTCTCGGTCACCACGGGGCGGTTGTCGCGGCCCCAGGCCACCTCGTGCATCCACGCGCCGGTGGCCTTGCCGAAGGTGTCGATGAGCCAGCCGCGCTCGCGCGCCGCCAGCTGGCCCACGGTCTCGATGCCGAAGCGCTTGAGCTTTTCGTCGGCCTTCGGACCGATGCCGTTCACCTTGCGGCAGGGCAGGGGCCAGATGCGGCTTTCGAGGTCGTGCTCGTAGACCACCGAGATGCCGTTGGGCTTCTCGAACTCGCTGGCCATTTTTGCGATGAGCTTGTTGGGCGCCACGCCGATCGAGCAGGTCAGGCCCGTGGCGTCGAAGATGGCTTTCTGGATCAGCCGCGCCAGCGAGCGCCCGCCGTCGCGCTGGCCGCCGGGCACGTCGGTGAAGTCGATGTACACCTCGTCCACGCCGCGGTCTTCCATGAGCGGCGCGACCTCCAGGATCACCTGCTTGAAGGTGCGCGAGAAGCGCCGGTACTCGTCGAAATCGACCGGCAGGATCAGCGCCTGCGGGCACAGCTTGGCGGCTTTCATGAGCCCCATGGCCGAGCCGATGCCGAACTGGCGCGCGGGGTAGGTGGCGGTGGTGATCACGCCGCGCCCCGTGTAGTCCTTCAGGCGCGGAAAGGCCTCGATGGGAATGTCGGCCAGCGTGGCGCCCTCGGGCAGCTCGCGGATCGCCTCGTCGACGCGGCGCCGGCCGCCGCCGATGACCACCGGCAGACCCTTGAGCTGCGGGTAGCGCAACAGCTCGACGGACGCGTAGAACGCGTCCATGTCGAGGTGGGCAATGCGGCGGATCGGAGGGGCCGGGGGCGGCACGGGCTGGGAACTCACGGTGACGATTGTCTCGCTCTCGGCGCATGTTCGTCTGCGCCTGTGTCGCGTGCAAGAATGCGGCGGAAATTCAGTCCCCCGAGAGGGACGACGAGGGCGCACCGGCGCGCGCAGCGCGCCGGATGCAGATGGACAACGGCCAGCCGGCCCGACACTTTTTTCCTCACGACCCACGATGCGCTTCGAACTGATCGACCACCTCACCACGGTCTATTTCGGCCAGGACGCCGACCTTCTTTTCGGCGACACCGGCGCCGAGATCATGGCCTCGTACCGCGAATCGAGCACGGAGGCCGAATTGGCCGCGCTGCGTGCCGAGATTGCCGATTACATCGGCTCGCACGACGACCTGGAGGCGGCGTTCGCGCGCGACTTCTCGCGCGGCTACGTGCCCGAAGATTTCGGCACGTCGGCGAAACAGTTTCTCGACAGCGTGCGGGCCGCTGTGCAGTAGCAGGTCGTCAGCGCGATTCGACCGTCACCAAGAGCGGCGAGTCGAACATCGCCACCGGCGAGATCACCGGCTCGTCCATCGGCACGGTGTCGCCATAGCGCTCGCGCATCTTGGCGCGCACGGCGGGGTCGCCGAGGTTGAAGCTGCGGATCTTCTGCAGCTCGCCGATGCGCACGCCCAGTGCGCGGTCGTAGAGCTTCCACACCAGTTCCGAGCAGTAGATGCGCGAATCCGACCATTCGAAGGTCAGGTCGTACGGGCGGCCCGCGAAGTCCGAGGTGCGTGCATGCAGGCGCGCCACGGCGCCGGGCGTGAGCCGCGTGTCGGCGTCGCGCAGCCGCTTCACCACGTAGTGGCCGCCGTTGCCGCGCGCGGTCCATTGCGCCAGCGGCGTGTAGCGCACCGTCGAGACCGCCTCGAACACGTAGGGTTTGCCCTCCCGCAGCAGCACGATGCCCATGTGGCTGTAGCGCGAGCCCGTGGCGCGCTGCACGGCCAGGCTTTGCGCCGATCGCGAGGTGTGGAAGATGATGTCGCCGTCTTTCAGCGGGGTGGCCGCGTGGGCCGCGCCGGCTGTCAGAAGGGCAAGAAGGGCAGACAGCAACGGATAAAGGGCTTTCGACATGCAGGGCATTTTGCGGGATGCCGCTTGCGCCCCGCGGCATGCCGGTGCCATGATCCGCGCCATATGCAAACCGTCGCCTCCATCCTCTGGCGCAGGCTCGATGCACCGGGCCACGATGCCTGTCGTCTCGAACGCAACGCCTCGGCCTGGCAGCTCGACGGCGCGGCGGTGTTCCGCACCGAAGGCGGGCGCATCGCGCAACTGCACTACCGCGTGCGTTGCGACCTGCTCTGGCACACGCAATGGGGCACCGTGCGCGGCTGGCTCGGCGAGTCGGCCATCGACCTGTCGATCACGCGCGACGCGCGCGGCCACTGGAAGCTCAACGACGAAGCCGTGTCCGACATGTCGCACTGCGTCGACCTCGACCTGGGCTTCACGCCCGCCACCAACCTGCTGCAACTGCGCCGCCTGAACCTTGCGCCCGGTGAGAGTGCCGATGCGCCGGCGGCCTGGGTCGACATCGAAGACGGCGGGCTCAGCGAGCTGATGCAGCGCTACGAGCGGCGCGGCGAGGGCACGTACGCGTACGAGGCCAAGCGCTTCGACTACGCGGAGGTGCTGGGCGTCACGGCGGAAGGGTTCGTGAGCGACTATCCGCGGCTCTGGCGCGCGGAGGACTGACCCGTTGTCGGGAGTTGTCGGGCGCTGCGCCTGAACGCAGCGGCATGGGCTTTTTGAGTTTCGTCTTCAACGCAGCCACCGTGCTGCTGCTGATGGTCGGCGTCGTGATCGTCGGCGTCGTCCTGCTGCGGGTCTTCGGGGCGCTGGAGCGGCGGATGGACTCTCGCGCGGCCGGGCGTTTCTTCAAGTTCACAGGCTACTTCACGCTGGCGACCTGCGTTGTTGCGCTGGTGGGCGGGTTCGTTCTCTACGTGACGCGCGCGCCGGACAAGGCGGAACTCGAGCGAGGCATGGCCAAGCTCTTCACCTACCCGTCCAACCGCATCCGCATCGATCTGAACGATGTCAGCGACGCTCAGCGCCAGGAACTGGTGCGCGTGCTGCAGCCGCTGCTGAAGAGCACGTCGCGCGAGTTTCACCAACGCGTGACCACGCGCCGCGGCGGCTACGACGTCGAGGCGACGCTGCCGAGCTACTACCGCCTGACCGCCGATCGCCTGGAGATCGCCACGGGCGAAAGCTTCGGCAATGGCAGGACGATGCCCGTGCTGTTCCCACAAGTGCTGGCGCATGCAGCCAACGCCACCACCGTGCCGGCGCTGCCTGCCGCGATCGACGCTCAGATCGTAGGGAGCGACCCAGCGCCGGTCCCGCTGTCTCTGGTGTCGAAGACCGCCGAGCTGATGGTGCTCACGCGCCAGACGCTGCAGGGCACGCAGCCCTTGCCCGCGCCCTGCCTGATGGCGATCCAGGCGCAGGTGCCCACCGATCACTTCGAGTGGCTCTTCGACGCCGGCCGGCACGGCCTGGGCAAGGACGTGCGCCTGCAGGTGAACGCTGTGCCTGGCGTGCTGCCGGCCGGCACGTACGAACTGCGCCAGCTGACGCTGCTGGGCTCCGAGCGCCGGCGCGTGCTCTGGGAACGCGCCGCCGCCCAAGGGCATGTCGCCGTGCAGCTGGGCCTGGCGCCCGTCGGCCTGCGCGAGAGCCCCGGCTGCGAGGTCCGCCTGCTCAAGCAACTCGACCGTGCATGGACGGTGACGGCGTTGCGCAACGTGTCGCCAGCGCTGGCCACGGCGGTGAAGCAGGTCGACATCGAACAGCGCCCGTCGCGTTTCAGCCCCTGGTACGCGGGCTTCGGCTGGGTGGCCGCGCAGCCCTAGTCGAACTGCGCCCGCGCCCCCGCCACCAGCGCGCGGTTGCGCCGCCGGTCTGCTGCAATCTCCTGCGCGAAGTCCTCGATGCTCCCACCGGCCGGCAGGTTGTAGGCCTCGCGCAGGCGCGCACGCAGCGGGTCGCCTTGCAGCAGGCGGTTGATCTCGCCGTTGAGGCGCTGCACCACCGCCGCCGGCGTGCGCGCGGGCGCGAAGATGCCGAAGAGCGAATCGCGGTTCGCCTTCTCGTAGCCCAGCTCCGCAAGCGTGGGCACGGCGGGCAGCGCCTCGATGCGCGCAGGCGCGCCGACCGCCAGCGCCTGCAGCCGGCTGCCCTCGATGTACTGCAGCTGCTGCGCCGCGACGTTGGTCGACAGCACCTCGAACTGCCCGCCCAGCGCGTCGTTGAGCTGCGGGCCGCCGCCCTGGTAGGGGATGTGCGTGATGTCGGTGCGGCTTTGCAGGCGCACCTGCGCGAGCACCATGTGGCCGATGGTGGCCACGCCCGAGGTGGCCCAGCGCACCGCGCCGGGCTGGCGGCGCGCCAGCGCGATCAGTTCTGCAAAGCCGCGGCCCGCGAAGGCCGGCGTGCCCACGACCAGCACCGGCGTGCGCATCACGCTGGCCACGGGCGCGAAGGCGCGCAGCGGGTCGTAGGGCGCACGCGCGAGCAGCGGGTGCAGGGTGAGCGGGCTGATGGCCGAAAAGGCCAGCGTGTGGCCGTCGGGCGTGGCGCGTGCGAGTGTGTCCATGCCCAGGCTGCCGCCCGCGCCGGCGCGGTGTTCGATGAGCACCGGCACGCCCAGCGACTGCGCCAGCGGCTCGGCCAGCGCGCGCGCCATGCCGTCGCTCACGCCGCCCGGCGGGTAGACGACGATCAGGCGCACGGGGCGGCTGGGCCAGGGCGACGAAGCTGCGTGCGACAGATGCGGCAACGCGCACGCAGCCGCGAAGCCGATGCGTTGCAGGAAATGGCGGCGCAGCAGCGGCAGGGTCATGCGACGGGCTTCCCCTCGGCCAGCCCGCGCAGCAGCGCCGCAAAGTGCCGTGCCGGCAGGTTGTCTTCGTCGGCGCGCGACACCAGCGTGAGCGGCGCATCGAGCTGGCCGCCGTCGGCCAGCCGCGTGTAGGCGATGGCGTGCGCGTGCACGCCGGTCATCGAGGTCGGCACCACCGACAGGCCGACGCCCGCGGCCACGAGGGTCAGGTTGGTCATCATGCGATCGACTTCGGCCACCACGCGCGGGCGCAGGCCCTGCGCGTGGCACAGCGCGAGCAGCTCGGCATAGAGGCCGGGCGCGCCCGGGCGGCGCACGAGGATGATGCCTTCTTCGCAGAGTTTCGACAGCGGCAGCGGCTTCGCGGGCTTGTTGCCGTTGGCAGGCGGCGCGAAGCGGTGATCGCTCGGCATCGCGACCCACACGGGCTCGCGCAGCAGCGTCTCGAACACCAGCCCCTCGGGTCGCGCCACCGGCACGCGCAGCAGGCCGCAGTGCAGCCGGCCCGCGGCCAGCGCCTCGGTGAGCTCGGCGGCGTTGTCTTCGCGCAGCTGCAGCTCCACGCCGGGGTGCGCGCGGCGGAATGCGCGCAGCGCCTCGGGCATGAAGCGGTGCGCCGCGGCCGAGCTGGTGAAGCCGACCGCCAGCGTGCCGGTCTGGCCCTGGGCCACGCGCGCCATGCGCTGCTTCATGGCCTCCACGTCCTGCAGCATGCGCAGCGCCTCGGCCTGGAACAGCCGGCCGGCGTCGGTGAGCGCCACGCCGCGCGGATGGCGCTTGAACAGCAGCACGCCCAGCTCGCGCTCCAGCGCCTTGATCTGCAGGCTCAGCGGCGGCTGCTGGATGCCCAGCTGCTCGGCGGCGCGCGTCATGTGGCCGGTGCCGGCCACGGCCACGAAGTACCTCAGGGCGCGTATATCCATATGTTTTTTGTATTGAATAGGCCTTGTTATTTTATTTGACCCTAGGTCACACGGAATCTATCGTCCGGCCGCCCCTTCAAACAAGCCGCCCGCCGAGGCTGCATGCCGGAGACAAATCCATGCGCACACCGCGCCCCGCCTCGAAGTTTCGTGTCGTCGTTGCGCTGATCGGCGCGTCGTTGGTCATGGCCGCCTGCGGTGGCGGCAGCGGGGGAGGAGGAAGCCCCGGCTTCTTCCTGCCGACCCCGCCGCCCGCCAGCGGCGACACCCCGCCGGCCGAGGAGCCGCCCGGCACAGTGCCCCCGCCCGTGCTGCCCGTCGTGGCCTGCGCCGACCTCGCCGGCAAAAGCCTGCCTGCCGCGCTCATCAGCCTGCCCACGCAGGGCGCCACCGTCACCAGCGCCACGCCCGTGGCCGCCGGCGACGCGGGCAACACGCTGGGCGATTACTGCCGCGTGCGCGGCACCATCGCGCCGGTGGACCCGGCCTCGCAGCTCATCCACTTCGCGGTCAACCTGCCCGAACAGTGGAACCAGAAGACCATCCACTTCGGCGGCGGTGGCTTCGACGGCGTGCTCATCGACGGCACCGAGGTCATCCGCTTCGGCCCCGCCGGCAAGCCCGCGCCGCTGGCGCTGGGCTACGCCACCTATGGCGACGACTCGGGCCACCAGTCGAGCAGCATCACCGACGGCAAGTTCGCGGCCAACGACGAGCAACTGGCCAACTACGGCGGCCAGTCGCTCAAGAAGACGCGCGACGTGGCGCAGGCGCTGGTGTTTGCGCGCTATGCCGTGAAGCCCAGGCACGCCTACTTTCTCGGCACCTCGACCGGCGGGCGCGACGCGCTGAGCTACATCCAGCGCTGGCCGCAGGACTACGACGGCGTGATCGCCAACGAGCCCGCGCTCAACTACACCGGCACGCGCCTGTCGAACGTGGCGGTGGGCCGCGCGCTGTACAACGACGGCGGCAAGGGCTGGCTCAACCTGACGGAAACGCTGCTGGTGCAGAAGGCCGCGATGCAGGCCTGCGACAAGCTCGACGGCGCGATCGACAACATCGTGAGCAACGTGGAGAGCTGCCGCCAGCTCAACACGCAGATCCTCGCGTCGCTGCGTTGCCCCAACGGCGCCGACACGGCGGACACCTGCCTGTCGGACGCGCAGATCGACACGGTGCACGCCATCGAATCGCCGCTGGAGTTCACGAGCTACTCGCTCGCCAACGGCGTGAAGCGCGCGGGCGGCTACAACCTCCTCGAAGGCGCGCTGGTGGCCGGCCCGTACACCACGCGCGACCTCGGCACGCGCAAGGCGCCGGGCAACCCCGCCACCTCGGCTGACGCCAACATGTACGTCACGGGCGACCAGTGGGTGAAGTTCTTCGTCACGCGCGATGCGGGTTTCAACACGCTCACCTTCGATCCGCAGAACCCCGGCACGTACGCGGCGCGCGTGGCCGAGGTGTCGAAGCTCACCGACGCGACCGATCCGAACCTCGCGCCCTTCTTCGCGCGCGGCGGCAAGCTGCTCATGTTGCACGGCCTGGCCGACGAGGTGATCAGCCCCAACTCGACCATCGACTACTACCGGCAGCTCGTCGCCACGCTGGGCCAGGCCGCGGTCACGCAGAGCGTGCGCTTCTACACCGTGCCCGGCATGGGCCACGGCACCGGCAGCTTCATTCCCAACTGGGACTCGCTCGCGGCGCTCGAAGGCTGGGTCGAGGCCGGCCTCGCGCCCGCCACGCCCGTGGCGGTGGACGCCGTGGCCGGCAGCTACGGCCGCACGCGCCCGCTGTGCCAGTTTCCGTCGTGGCCCAGGTACCGCGGCAGCGGCAGCCTCGATGCGGCCGTCAACTACAGCTGCGTGACCGAGGTCGGCGACCCGCTCGCCTGCCCGAACCTGCCGGCGAGCGCGACGCGCTACAAAGGCGGCAACAGCTTCGGCGAGGAACTGCAGGTGCAGATCGACCCGGCCACCATGGCCTACACCGTGACCATCGACGCGAGCCACGCACCCACGCGGGTCGGCATGCAGCGCAGCGGCTCGCTCGTGTCGCAGGGCAGCTGCAGCTATGCGAGCGGCGAGAGCGGGGCGGTGTTCAGCTTCGGCGCCGGCGGCGTGCTGCTGGGCGGCGTGAACCCGCCGAGCGGCAGCGGCTTCTCGCCGCTGGTGGCGTTCCAGAACACCTTCCAGAATGTGTCGCCGTCGACGGACTTCCGCTCGGTCTCGCTGATCTTCAATGCGGCCGGCGTGGAGCAGCTCGGCGCGGGCACCACGGCGGCGTTCTCGTCGGCGGGGCGGCTGCGCAATGCGGGCACCTTCCAGTTCTGCCGCAGCCCTGCGTCGAACAGCTTCATGACCTACGACCAGACCTGCAAGAACACCGAGAAGGGCTACCTGAGCTACAGCACGGTGCGCGGTGCCTTCGACATGTACACGACCTCGACCTCGTCGAGTGGCACCGCCGAGACCGAGGGGGGCACGCTCACCGGCTCGGTGGTGATCGGGCTGGTCAACGGCGTGTCGACGCCGCTGTACCTGCGCCGCGTGGCCACCGCCGTGCCGGCGACCGACACCAGCAGCGGCGCGGCCACCGTCATCCAGCCGGGCCTGCGTCTGCTGGCGGTGCAGCAGACGCTGATGCCCGGCGCGGCCGATGGCAGCTACGCCATGGCCAGCGTGAAGGGCGAGGGCCGCGAGGTCACCGTGGTCGGCACGGCCTTCAACCTCGGCGGCGCGGCCACCACGCTGGGCTACGACACGCCGGTGCTCGGCGTGGCGCAGGCCGGCGCCGGCCGGCCGGGCCACCTCATCTTCAACAGCGGCGTCGTGGCCTTCGTCACCACCGATGGGGGGAACGCGACGCTGGACCTCGGAGTACGCCATTGAAAAAATACCTCTCGCAACTTGCCGCCGTCGCTTGGCTGGGGGCGGCGCCGCTGCTGTCCGCGCACGCGGCCCCCGCCATCGCGCCGAAGCCCACGGCCTGCCCGTCGCCCGTGCCCGAGACCGCGCGCTGCTACACCGGTGAAGACGGTGCGGGGTCGTTCTACTGGATCGCCATTCCCAAAGACTGGCAGCGCGGCGTGCTCGTGATGCACGCGCACGGCGGCCCCGAGACCGGCGCGCCCAAGCTCGCGCGCAGCGAGGAAGACCTCAAGCGCTGGGCCGTCACCGTGAAGGCCGGCTATGCCTGGGCCGGCTCCACCTACCGGCGCGGCGGCTACGGCGTGACCATGGCGGCCGAAGACACCGAGCGGCTGCGCCAGATCGTCGTGCGCCACTTCGGCCAGCCCCAGCGCACGCTGCTGCATGGGCAGAGCTACGGCGCGGGCGTAGCGGCGAAGGCGGCCGAACTCTATGCGCCTATGGGCGATGCGAAGTCGCCGTACGACGGCCTGCTGCTCACCAGCGGCGTGCTCGGCGGCGGCAACAGCGCCTACGACTTCCGGCTCGACCTGCGCGTGGTGTACCAGTACGTCTGCCGCAACCATCCGAAGCCCGACGAGCCGCAGTACCCGCTGTGGATGGGCCTGCCGATGGACGCGAAGCTCACGCGCGCCGACCTCGCCGCGCGCGTCAAGGACTGCACCGGCGTCGGCACACCGGCCGCGCAGCGCACGCCCGAGCAGGCGGCGCGGCTGAAGACGATCCTGTCGGTCGTGAAGATTCCCGAGCGCTCGCTCGTCGGCCACCTGAACTGGGCGACGTGGCTGTTCCAGGACCTCGTGCAGCAGCGCCTGAAGGGCCGCAACCCCTTCGGCAACATCGGCGTGGTCTACAGCGGCTCGGCCGACGATGCGGCGCTCAACGCCGGCGTGCTGCGCTACGCGGCCGACCCGCAGGCCCAGGGCGCGCTCGCGGCCGACAGCCAGCCCACCGGCCGCACCTCGCTGCCCACCGTGGGCCTGCATGCCATCGACGACCCCACGGCGTTCGTCGAACTCGAGAGCGCCTACCGCCGCATCCGCGACGCGGCCGGCACCGGCGGACACCTGGTGCAGAGCTTCAGCGCCGAGCGCGAGCACAGCTACCTCAGCGACTCGGAATACCCCGCGCTCTTCGGCGCGCTGCTCGACTGGATCGACAAGGGCGAGAAGCCCACGCCGCAGAGCCTGGCGCAGCGCTGCGTGGCGCTCATGCCGCGCTACGACACCGACGGCAAGAACGGCTGTCACATCCAGCCGGAGTGGCAACCGCCCACTCTCGAAAGCCGCGTGCCCTCGCGCGCCCCCTGAATTTCTTTCTTGACCTTGACGGAGACCTTCATGAAAAAACTGTTCGCCCTCGCGGCGATGGCCCTGGCGGTGTGCGCCCACGCGCAAGACTTCCCCGCGGGCAAGCCCGTGACCATCGTCGTGCCCTTCGCGGCCGGCGGCCCGACCGATCGCGTCGCGCGCGACCTCGCCGAGGCGCTGCGCAAGCCGCTGGGCGGCGCCAGCGTCATCATCGACAACGTGCCCGGCGCGGGCAGCTCCATCGGCGCGGCCAAGGTGGCGCGCGCCAACCCCGACGGCTACACGCTGCTGCTCAACCACATCGCGATGGCGACCGTGCCGACGCTGGTGCGCAACGTGCCGTTCAAGGTCGAGACCGACTTCGAGTACCTGGGCATCGTCAACGACGTGCCCATGACGCTCATCGCCAAGCCCAGCCTGCCGGCCACCAACTACAAGGAACTGACCGCCTGGATCGCCGCCAACAAGGGCAAGATCAACCTGGGCAACGCAGGCATCGGCTCGGCCTCGCACCTGTGCGGTTTGCTCTACCAGAGCGCCACGAAGACCGAGATGACGCCCGTGCCCTACAAGGGCACGGCACCCGCCATCACCGACCTGATCGGCGGCCAGATCGACCTCCTGTGCGACCAGAGCACCAACACCTCGCCGCAGATCGAAGCGAAGAAGGTCAAGGCCTATGCAGTGACCACGCCCAAACGCCTGACCACGCCGCTCTTGAAAGACCTGCCCACGCTCGACGAGGCCGGCCTGAAGAACTTCCAGGTGACGATCTGGCACGGCCTGTACGCGCCCAAGGGCACGCCCGCGCCGGTGCTCAAGAAGATCAGCGACGCGCTGAAGGCGGCACTGAAGGACGCCGACTTCATCAAGCGCGAGGAAGCACTCGGCGCCGTGGTCGCCACCGACGGGCGCATCGAGCCCGAGGGCCACAAGAAGTTCGTGGCGGCGGAGATTGCGAAGTGGAGCCCGATCATCAAGGCGGCGGGGGTGTACGCGGACTGAGGTTGTCGGCCGCGCGCATCGCGCTCAGAGCCCGTGGATGGCAACGGTGGCCCAGAAGGCGGCCCATACGCCGATCAGCCCCAGCAGCGCCATGACGGTGACGTAGGCAATGAAGTACGTCACTCGCCTTGCGATGCTGGGGGTGGCTGGAACCTGCCACCAGTAGATCAACCCTGCCCACAAGAGCAGGGCGCAGGCGATTAGGGCTACACCGGTCCCCGTCAATGTCAGGGCCTGGCGTCGCGCCAGGCCGGTGAGAAGGACGTTGAGGACCGGGATCGAAACGGCCCACGTGAGCACGCTCAGCATGAATCGGATCGCCATGCCTGCTGTGTTGGCTGAGTTCTGTGCTGTCATTTTTTCTCTCCCTGTCGGACCGTTGAGGCCTCCTCAAAATCATAGGGAGCGCTGTCTCATGCACGCGCAGTAGGTCACGCGGGAATCAGTAATGACCGTGACGCAAGTAGCTTGTGAGCCGCTGCAATCGCAAACCGATCGCGAGCCCTCACCCCAACCGCATCGACAACTCCACGTCACCGCCGAACGGCACCGACAGGTACCCGCTGTCAGGCGAGCGCACGCGCGCCAGGTACTCCGGGCTGTGGTCGGCGTTGTCCGCCACGATCAGCGCACCTGGCCGCAGGCGCGGTTCGACCAGCGCCAGCACGTCGGGGTAGAGCGCCTTCGCGCCGTCGAGCAGCAACAGGTCGATGGAGGCTGGCAGGTCGACCGCCAGCGTCTGCAGCGCATCGCCTTCGCGGATCTCGACCAGGTCGGCCACGCCGCCTTCGGCCAGGTGCGCGCGGGCCCTGGCGACCTTCGAGGGTTCGAACTCGCTGCCGATCAGGCGGCCGCCGCCGTTGTCGCGCAGCGCCGCGGCCATGTACAGGGTGGACAGACCGAAGGAGGTGCCGAACTCCACGATGTGGCGCGCGTTCGTGCTGCGCACCAGCTGGTACAGCAGCACGCCGGTCTCGCGCGACACGGGCAGCCACACATCCTTGAGCCGGCTGTAGAGCGCGATGTACTCGGTCTTGCTGTGCATCAGCCGGTGGCGTTCCTCCGGACTGACGTCGGCGATGGCCGGGCTGGTGGCCGCGCTGGCCTCCTGGAACAGGCGGTCCAGCAAGGGCGCGAGGGGTGCGGTGGTCAAGGTGGTCACGGGGTTCTTTCGTGTGAAAAGCAGATGGGAAATACTATGAAGAACCCTTCATGTTTTCCATTCGCGTTTCGCCACGCTCCCATGACCGACCGCCGAAGTCCCTCGATCTCCTCTCGCAGACAGCCCAAGCAGGCACGCTCGGCCGACCTTTTGGGGGCCATTCTTGAGGCAGCCCTTCAGGTTTTGGCGAAAGAGGGCGTGCGCCGCTTCACGACGACGCGCGTGGCCGAGCGCGCGGGCGTGAGCGTGGGGTCGGTGTACCAGTACTTCCCGAACAAGGCGTCGATCCTGTTCCGCTTGCAGAGCGATGAATGGCGGCAGACCACGGAGTTGATGCGCGGCATCCTCGGGGACACGCAACGTCCCACACTGGAGCGCCTGCGCCTGCTGACACATGCGTTCGTGCGCTCCGAATGCGAGGAGGCCGACGTGCGAACGGCGCTCGACGACGCCGCGCCGTTCTACCGCGACGCACCCGAGGCGCAAGAAGTGCGCGCCGCCGGCGACGAGATCGTCCGCGTGTTCATGCAGGAGGCGCTGCCGGCGGCTTCTGATGCCACGCGTGCGATGGCAGGCGACCTGATCGTGGCGACGCTCAGCGCCGTGGGGAAAGAATTCTCGGAGCGCCCTCGCACCGACGCCGAGATCGAGGCCTGGGCGGGCGCGATGGCCGACATGTTCTGCGTCTACATGGAAAGCCTGGCCTCGCGCTGAACCGGCCGCGAGGCGCTTCGTGCATCAATGGTCGTGATGCAGATAACTCGCCTGCCTCGGCAACCGCAAGCTCACCAGGAACGCGATCACCATCATCGCGCTCACGTACCAGAAGAACGCCGACTCGTGGCCCAGTGACTTGAGCCCCAGCGCCACGTACTCGGCCGATCCGCCGAAGATCGCATTCGCCACCGCATAAGCCAGCCCGACGCCCAGCGCGCGCACCTCGGGCGGGAACATCTCGGCCTTCACGATGCCGCTGATCGAGGTGTAGAAGCTCACGATGGCCAGCGCCGCGATGATCAGCACGAAGGCCAGCACCGGGCTCGTCGTGTGCTGCAGTGCCGTGAGGATCGGCACGGTGGCCAGCGCGCCCAGGCCGCCGAACAGCAGCATGTTGTTGCGCCGGCCGATGCGGTCCGACAGCGCGCCGAACAGCGGCTGCATGCACATGTAGACGAAGAGCGCGCCCGTCATCACGTAGCTCGCCGTCTTGATCGGCAGGTGCACGGTGTTCACCAGGTACTTCTGCATGTAGGTGGTGAAGGTGTAGAAGATCAGCGAGCCGCCGGCCGTGTAGCCCAGCACGGTGAGGAAGGCCGGCGTGTGGTGCTTGAAGAGCCCGGCCATGCTGCCGGCCTCCTTGTTGGCCTTGGCCTCGGCGCTTTGGGTTTCATGCAGCGTGCGGCGCAGCAGCAGCGCGACGACTGCAGCAATGGCGCCGATCACGAAGGGAATGCGCCAGCCCCAGGCCTTGAGCTCGGCCTCGGTGAGCAGCTGTTCGAGCACCACGATGACCAGCACCGCGAGCAGCTGTCCGCCGATGAGCGTGACGTACTGGAACGACGAGAAGAAGCCGCGCTGCCCGCGCAGCGCCACCTCGCTCATGTAGGTGGCGGTGGTGCCGTATTCGCCGCCCACCGACAGGCCCTGGAACAGGCGGCACACCAGCAGCAGGAAGGGCGCCCAGGCACCGATCTGCGCATAGGTCGGCAGGCAGGCGATGACGAGCGAGCCGGCGCACATCATGGTCACCGAGATCAGCATCGAGGTCTTGCGCCCGAGCCGGTCGGCCACGCGGCCGAAGAGCCAGCCGCCGATGGGCCGCATCAGGAAGCCGGCCGCGAACACGCCGGCGGTGTTCAGCAGCTGTGCGGTGGGGTCCGACTTGGGGAAGAAGGCCGGCGCGAAATACAGCGCCGAGAAGGCATACACGTAGAAGTCGAACCACTCGACCAGGTTGCCGGAAGAGGCCGCCATGATCGCGAAGACGCGGTGGCGTTTTTCTTCGGCCGTGTAGTGAGGGAGGGACGAAGAAGAGGCCGCGAGGCCTCCCTGTGTCGAGGTGACTGCGCTCATGGTGTGCCTTCTGTGGCCCCGGGGGACCTGTTGTTGTGGCTCAACCATTCTGCGCCGCCCTGCGGGGGCGGCGTGTCAGCCGACGCCGCATCGGCCTGCCCCCGACGGGGTCTTCAGGCGCCTGTCAGAACGTCCCCGGCAACAGGATGTCCGACTTCACATCGTCGATCTGCGTGCGACCGCAGAAGGCCATCGTGATGTCCAGTTCCTTGTGGATGATCTGCAGCGCGCGCGTCACGCCTTCCTGGCCGTAGGCGCCCAGGCCGTACAAAAAGCTGCGACCGATCAGCGTGCCGCGCGCGCCGAGCGCGCGGGCCTTGAGCACGTCCTGGCCGCTGCGCACGCCGCCGTCCATCCACACCTCGATCTGGCTGCCCACGGCGTCGGCAATGGCCGGCAGGGCGGCGATGGAGGAGGGGGCGCCGTCGAGCTGGCGCCCGCCGTGGTTGGAGACGATGAGCGCGTCGGCGCCGCTGGCCACGGCCAGGCGCGCGTCTTCTTCGTCCATGATGCCCTTGAGGATCAGCTTGCCGCCCCAGCGCTTCTTGATCCATTCGACGTCGGCCCAGCTCAGGGCCGGGTCGAACTGCTCGGCGGTCCACGACGACAGCGACGACAGGTCTTTCACGCCCTTGGCATGGCCGGCGATGTTGCCGAAGGTGCGGCGCTTGGTGCCCAGCATGCCCATGCACCAGCGCGGCTTGGTCGCCAGGTTGATGAGGTTCTTGATCGTGGGCTTGGGCGGCGTGGACAGGCCGTTCTTGATGTCCTTGTGGCGCTGCCCGAGGATCTGCAGGTCGAGCGTGAGCTGCAGCGCCGACACGTTGGCGGCCTTGGCGCGGTCGATCAGGCGCTCGATGAAGTCGCGGTCCTTCATCACGTACAGCTGGAACCAGAAGGGATGCCGGTCGGTGTTCTCGGCGATGTCTTCCAGCGAGCAGATGCTCATGGTCGAGAGCGTGAACGGAATGCCGAAGGCCTTGGCCGCGCGCGCGCCCAGGATTTCGCCGTCGGCGTGCTGCATGCCGGTCAGGCCCGTGGGCGCGATGGCCACGGGCATGGCGACCTCCTGGCCGATCATGGTGGTGCGGGTGGAGCGGCCTTCCATGTTCACGGCCACGCGCTGGCGCAGCTTGATCTTCTGGAAATCGCTCTCGTTGGCGCGGTAGGTGCCCTCGGTCCAGGCGCCGGAGTCGGCGTAGTCGTAGAACATCTTCGGCACGCGCCGCTGGGCGATCGCCCGCAGGTCTTCGATGCAGGTGATCTTGGAAAGGTCGGGCACGGGGGAGTCTCCTGGCTGGTGTTATCGGGGGCGCGGCGCGCTGCAGCCCATGCGGGCCACGGCAGCGCCGGGGGTCGAGTCTGCAGGGGAAACGCGCCGGCGACCTGAAAAAAGCCCACACCCCGGCTGAAAATTATTCAGCCCGGCTCGCGCAGCGCCTGGCGCAGCCATTCGACGAAGGTGGCGCATTCCCAGCGTTCCATGGTGCCGGGGCGCCAGCACAGGAAGTAGGCGTTGGGCGAGGGCGCGCTGTGCGGCGACAGGCGCACCAGCCGGCCGTTGTCCAGCCAGGCGCGGCCCAGCCGCAGGTGCATGAGCACCACGCCGAAGTCTTCGGCGGCGGCATCGAGCGCCAGGCCCAGGTCGTTGAACTGGTGGCCCACGGCCGGCTCGGGCAGGCCGATGCCGCAGGCCTTGAACCAGATGCGCCACGACTCCAGCGGCGTGCGCAGCATCTGCACGCGCGCCACCTCGGCATCGGTCGAGAAGTACTGCTCGAAGGGCCCGTGGCGTTCCAGGTAGGCCGGGCTGCACACCGGCGAGACGTCGTCGGCCAGCAGCTGGCAGAACTCGCGGTCGTGGAACGGGCCGGTGCCGAAGCGCAGCTCGATGTCGGCGTCTTCGGCCGTGAAGTTGCGCACCGGCATGGTCACCTGCAGCATCAGCTCGATGGTCGGGTAGGCGTCGCGAAACTCGGCCAGCCGGGGCAGCAGCATCTGGCGCGAGAAGGTGGGCGTGACCGCCACGCGCAGCCGCCGCACCTGCGACGCGGGCTCGCGCCCCGGCACCTGCTGCAGCGCGGCAATGGCCTCGCGCACGCGCGCCAGGTAGGCCACGCCGTCGGCGCTCAGGCCGAAGTCGTTGCCCGTGAAGAGCTTGAGCTCGAGCTGCGTCTCGAGCTGGCGGATGCGGTGGCTCACGGCGCTGGGCGTCACGCTGAGCTCTTCGGCCGCCACGTTCACGCTGCGCAGCCGCGCGACGGCCTCGAAGGCCTGCAGGCCCTGGGTCGAGGGGAGTCGCGTCGATGCCATGTGTTTTTTTGGAAGGGAGTGAGCGATGCGATGTTATCGAAGGGCGACCAGCGCATCGAGCAGCCGCCGCAGGTCGTCGACCGCCTCGCGCGCCAGGGCCGCATCGCCCATCTGCGCCTTGACGATGGCGCCGTCGACGCCGAGCGCTGCCGCCTGCGCAACGGCCATGCGCTGCAGGCCGTCGGGCAGCAGGCCGGCGATCACCTCGACCATCTCGCGCTTGTGCTCGCGCGCGATGTCGGCGGCGCCGGCCACGCTGGCCCCCACTTCCACCACCGAGTTGATGAAGGCACAGCCCCGAAACAGCGGGTCGGCGAACCACTCGGCCATCACGTCGGCCAGCACCGGAAGCGCCTGTCCCTGCGCGATGCGTTGCTGCGCATCGCGCCGGCCCAGCGCATCGACGAACCAGGCCATCCACACGCCGTGCCGGTGGTCGAGAAAGGCACGCACCAGGTCGTCCTTCGACGGAAAGTGCCGGTAGAAGGTGACCTTGGTGACGCCCGACGCGGCGATCACGCGGTCGATGCCGGTGGCGCGGATGCCGTCGGCATAGAAGAGCTCGTGCGCCGTGAGCAGGATGCGCTCGCGCGCGGGCAGTGCAGAGATGTCCATGCGGCGATTGTAGGCATGTAGACAGGTCTGTCTACTCATGGCACATTGCGGGCCTTCATCACTTCATTCTTTGACTGAAAGACCGCCATGGAATCCCGCCCGCCGCTGCCGCCCTTCACCCTCGAATCCGCCCTCCAGAAAGTCCAGGCCGCCGAAGACGCCTGGAACTCGCGCGACCCCGCGCGCGTGAGCCTGGCCTACACGCCCGACACCGAATGGCGCAACCGCGCCGACTTCGTCAATGGCCGCGAACAGGTGGTCGAGTTCCTGTCGCGCAAGTGGGAGCGCGAGCACGACTACCGCCTGAAGAAGCAGCTGTGGGCCTTCATGGACAACCGCATCGCGGTGCGCTTCGAGTACGAATGGCACGACGCCGCGGGCCAGTGGTTCCGCAGCCATGGCAACGAGAACTGGGAGTTTGCGCAGAACGGGTTGATGCAAAGGCGCTACGCGAGCATCAACGACCAGCCCATTGCGGAATCGGAGCGCAAGTTCCGCTGGGAGCGCTGAAGCGGTTTTGCTCCTTCCCCCGCTGGGGGAAGGTTGGGATGGGGGCAGGCCTTCGAACAGGCGCCATGTTTTTTCGGAGGCCGCGTGCCCCCACCCCAGCCCTCCCCCAGTGGGGGAGGGAGCAAGTCAGCTGGGCATGTCTGTTGCTAGTCCTGTTGCATCCGTTTCAACCCAGGAGCCAAGCCACATGAACCGCAACGACGTCACCGAGAAGATCATCACCGTGAAGGTGTCCAAGGGCATCCAGTGGGCCGACGTGGCCAAGAAGGTCGGCCTGTCGAAGGAGTGGACCACCGCCGCCTGCCTCGGCCAGATGACGCTCGACGACAAGCAGGCCAAGGCCGTCGGCAAGATCTTCGGCCTCACGCCCGAGGAGCAGAAGTGGCTCCAGGTCGTGCCCTACAAGGGTTCGCTGCCCACGCCCGTGCCCACCGACCCGCTGATCTACCGCTGGTACGAGGTGGTGAGCGTGTACGGCACCACCATCAAGGAACTTATCCATGAAGAGTTCGGCGACGGCATCATGAGCGCCATCGACTTCAGCATGGACATCCAGCGCCAGCCCGACCCGAAGGGCGACCGCGTCAACGTGGTGCTGTCGGGCAAGTTCCTGCCGTACAAGAGCTACTGACGTTCGGCTTTCAGTACACCGGTGCCGCCGGCTTCGGCCGCGGCGTCGGGGCCGGGCGCCAGCCGGGGCCCGCCATGCCGTAGCGCGCGCCCTCGATGGCACCCGCAATGGCACGCGCCACGCCGTCGACCGGTGTCGTCAGCCGCCGCCGCGTGCGCATGCGCTCGAAGGCGTAGCTGTCGGCGATGCGCTCGGCCAGCGGGTCGGCGGCTTCGGCCACGTCGGGGCTCACCAGCGAGACGTGCACACGCCCCGCGTGTTCCCGCCGCAGCCCTTCGGAAATCGCCTGCACCGCGTACTGAGTGCCGTGGTAGACGGCCGAGTCGGGCGTGGCGCCGCCCATGGCCACCGGCGCCACGTTGACGATGTGGCCCCAGCCCTGCTCCTGCATCGTGGGCAGCACCGCCGCCACGCCCAGCAGCATGCCGCGCAGGTTGACGTCGATCATCAGCTCCCACTCCTCGATCTTGCGCTGCCACAACGGCGACAGCGGCATCACGCCGGCGGCGTTCACCAGCACGTCGATGCGGTCGTGCGTGTCGAGGGCGAACTCGGCAAAGGCCTCCATGTCGGGCCGGTGCGTCACGTCCAGCCGCCGGAAGCTCGCCGAGCCGCCGGTGGCATTGATCTCGGCCGCGAGCGCCGCGAGCCGTTCGGTGCGGCGCGCGCCGAGCACCACATGGGCGCCGCGCCGCGCGAGCCGCCGCGCCGTCGCCTCGCCGATGCCGCTGCTGGCGCCGGTGACGAGAACCACTGTGTCCTGGATTGCACTCATACAAAACTCCTCATGCGGGTCGATGCGCCACGGCGCGAAGGGTGCGCCGGGCATGGGGATGAGTCTCGGGGTGAAGGGGCCTGAGGCGGTATCCGGATCGAACGAGGTTTTTGCCTGATCCTGCGAAATGCAGAAAAAGGCGGGCCGTGCATGTGGCCGTGTCAGGCGCGCCGGCCCAGCCGATTCCCCAACGCCAGCAGCCCCCATCCCGCCATCCCGAAGGTCAGCGCGATGCCCGCCGCATAGACGGCCACGCCGCCGTAGCCGCCCACGTTGGCGGGGTTGAGGAAGGGATAGGGGTACCAGCCGGTGTGGCTGCCGCGCAGCAGCGTGTAGGCCAGGTAGGCCATCGGAAAGACCAGCGTCCACAGCAGCTGCCGGCCGCCGAGCCGCGTGCGCGGCGGCTGCAGCAGCCAGTCGAGCAGCACGACGCAGGGCATCACGTAGTGCAGCAGCGTGTTGATCCACGGCCGCAGCGCGCCGAGGTCGACGTCGCGCAGCAGCAGCGAGAAGACGATGCCGACCACCACCATGTTCACGGCCGAGGTGGCGCGCAGCCCTTCGTCAGGCCCCGTGGACGCCGGCTGCCAGAGGCGGCGCGCGCCGAGCACCAGCACGATCGCCGCGAACAGGTTCGAGAGGTTGGTGAAGAAGCTGAAGAAGTTGACGACGTTGAAGCCCATGCGCACATGGATCGTCAGCTGCCAGCCGATCGCCACCAGGGTCAGCAGGCCGAAGAAGAGGCGCAGGGCGGTCCAGATCACGCGATGCTGCCCTCGGCTCAGGGCTTGCAGTTGCCGCCCATGGACACCGAGCCGTCCTTGCACTCGGTGAGCATCGGTTCGCCGCGCGGTGCGGGGGCCGAGGTGGATGCAGGGGTCGGCGAGGCCGCGCCGCCTTCGCGCTGGTAGACGATCTTCTTGGTGCCCAGGTCGCAGCTGCCCACCACCTGGCCGCTCGCCGTGGCGGCGGCATCGACGGTGACGACGCTGAAGTTCGTCACGCCCGATGCGGCGATCTTGGCCTCGATCTCGGCGCGCAGCGTGTCGCAGTTGTTCTGGGCGTGGGCGCCGCCGGCGGCCACGAGCAGGGTCGAGGCGGCAGCAGCAGTCACAAGCAGACGGAGTTTCATGAGGGGCCTGCCTTTCTTTTCTCTTGCAGTGGAGCGGGGGCGGGGGAATCGGCGTCTAGTTTCGCGCTGCGCGGCGGCAGACGCAAAGACAAACGCAAAAAACAAACGGCCTGCCGCGCGAGCGACAGGCCGTTGGTGTGGGGGCTTCCGGGTCAGTGCAGACCCGGAAGACGCAGGCGCAGCGGGATCAGGCCGCCGGTGCCAGCGCCGCGTTCAGCGTGGCGCTCGGGCGCATCACGGCTTCGTACTTCTTCGGGTCGGCCAGGTAGTAGCCGCCGATGTCCACGGCCTTGCCTTGCACGGCCGCGAGTTCGTCGACGATCTTCTTCTCGTTGGCGGTGAGCGTCTCGGCCAGCTTCTTGAACTTGGCCTGCAGGTCCTTGTCCTCGGTCTGCGCGGCGAGTTCCTGGGCCCAGTACATGGCCAGGTAGAACTGGCTGCCGCGGTTGTCCAGCTGACCGGTCTTGGGCGACGGGTTCTTGTTGTTGTCCAGCAGCTGGCCGGTGGCGGCGTCAAGCGTCTTGGCCAGGATCTTGGCTTGCGCGTTGCCGGTCTTCAGGCCCAGGTCTTCCAGGCTCACGGCCAGCGCGAGGAATTCGCCGAGCGAATCCCAGCGCAGGTGGTTCTCTTCCACCAGTTGCTGCACATGCTTGGGGGCCGAGCCGCCCGCGCCGGTCTCGTACATGCCGCCGCCGGCCATCAGGGGCACGATCGACAGCATCTTGGCCGAGGTACCCAGTTCCATGATGGGGAACAGGTCGGTCAGGTAGTCGCGCAGGATGTTGCCGGTGGCGCTGATGGTGTCCAGGCCGCGCACGACGCGCTCCAGCGTGTAGCGCATGGCGCGCACCTGGCTCATGATCTGGATGTCCAGGCCCGTGGTGTCATGCTCGTGCAGGTACATCTTGACCTTGGTGATCAGCTGCGCCTCGTGCGGACGGTAGGCGTCGAGCCAGAACACGACCGGCATGCCGGAGTTGCGTGCGCGGTTGACGGCCAGCTTCACCCAGTCGCGGATGGCGGCGTCCTTGACCTGGCACATGCGCCAGATGTCGCCTTGCTCCACGTCTTCGCTCATCAGCACTTCGCCGGTGTCCAGGTCGGTGATGTTGGCCACGCCGTCTTCGGGGATCTCGAAGGTCTTGTCGTGCGAGCCGTACTCTTCGGCCTTCTGGGCCATGAGGCCGACGTTGGGCACGGTGCCCATGGTCTTGGGGTCGAAGGCGCCGTGCCACTTGCAGAAGTTGATGATCTCCTGGTAGATGCGGGCGAAGGTCGATTCGGGCATCACGGCCTTGACGTCCTTCAGGCGGCCGTCGGCGCCCCACATCTTGCCGCCGTTGCGGATCATGGCGGGCATCGAGGCGTCCACGATCACGTCGTTGGGCGAGTGGAAGTTGGTGATGCCCTTGGCCGAGTCGACCATGGCCAGCTCGGGGCGGCCTTCATGGCAGGCGTGCAGGTCGCGCTTGATCTCGTCCTGCGTGCTCTGGGGCAGCGTGGCGATCTTGTTGTACAGGTCGACCATGCCGTTGTTGACGTTGATGCCCAGCTCGTCGAACAGCTTGCCGTGTTTCTCGAAGGCTTCCTTGTAGAAGATCTTCACGCAGTGGCCGAACACGATGGGGTGCGAGACCTTCATCATGGTGGCCTTCACGTGCAGCGAGAACATGACGCCGGTCTTGTGCGCGTCTTCGATCTCCTTTTCATAGAAGGCCAGCAGGGCCTTCTTGCTCATGAACATGGAGTCGATGACTTCGCGGTCGAGCAGGGCGACCTTGGACTTGAGCACGATGGTCTTGCCGCTCTTGGTCAGCAGTTCCATCTTGACGTTGCGCGCGCGGTCCAGGGTCATGGACTTTTCGCCGTGATAGAAGTCGCCGCCGTGCATGTGCGAGACGTGCGAGCGCGAGGCCTGGCTCCAGTCGGCCATGCTGTGCGGGTTCTTGCGGGCGTATTCCTTCACGGCGCGGGGGGCGCGGCGGTCGGAGTTGCCTTCGCGCAGCACGGGGTTCACGGCGCTGCCGGTGCACTTGTTGTAGCGCGTGCGGATGTCCTTGTCCTCGTCCGAGGTCGGGTTCTCCGGGTAGTCGGGGATCTTGTAGCCCTTGCCCTGCAGTTCCTTGATGGCCGACTTGAGCTGGGCGACCGAGGCGCTGATGTTGGGCAGCTTGATGATGTTGGCGTCGGGCTGCAGCGTGAGCTTGCCCAGTTCGGCCAGGTTGTCAGGCACCTTCTGGTCGTCGCTCAGGAATTCGGGGAACTCGCCCAGGATGCGGGCGGCCACCGAGATGTCGCTCGTCGCCACGTTGATGCCGGCCGGAGCCGTGAAGGCGCGCACGATGGGCAGGAAGGCGTAGGTCGCCAGCAGGGGCGCCTCGTCGGTGAGGGTGTAGACGATGGTGGGTTGCTTCGTGCTCATGCGCTTGCTTCCGTAGGTTCTGGGTTGTCGAGAGGGCTGAAATTTCATTGGGCGAAATGGACTTTCGCCGGAGCCCCCCATTGTCGCCCGGTCGGGCCGGGGCGCGGCCGGAGAAACCCCGATGACCCCTCTGCCAGGGCTTCCCGCGATGGCTACCATTGCGCCCCATGAAAAAGCTGCCTCTTGCCGGGATCGTCGGTCTTCTCGCGGCGCTGCCGGCCGGCCCCCTGCTCGCCGCGCCCGCGGCGCAGGTCTTCGTGGCCGTCAAGGCGCCCGAGGCCATCGACGCCATGTGGCGCGCCCACCTGTGCGCCTTGCTGCCCCAGCCCTGCGATGCGCAGGCGCTGAAGCTGCACCGCCCGCGCGACGGCGGCGCGCCCGACGGCTACCTGCTCACCTCGGAAAAGCCCCTGGCCATGGCGCGTCTGAAGCGCGATGCTGGCGCCGACACCTGGCAGCTCGCGCAGCTGCACGATTTCTCGACCTACGTGGCCTCGCAGCAGCGCGACCGCCCCAGCGACCACCCCGAGTTGCACCTGGCCCTCGCGCCGGTGCTCTACCCGCTGGCGGAAGGCCGTTGGGCCGTGGCCGTGACCCAGCGCGAATCGGAAAGCTATTCGGGCGGCGGCGCGTCCTATGTGACGGCCGACTTCGTGCCGCTGGACACGCCGCCCGGGCAGCGCGCCAAGGCCGCGCGCGAGGGCGTCCCGTACTGGTGCTCGCGGTCGATCCGCGCCTGCTTCAGCGAGAAGGAATACAAGACCTCGAAGCACTGCCACGACGAAAGCCGCGGCAGCCTGCGCATCGCCTACGATGCGCCGGCGAAGGCCGGCGGTCCCTATGCGTGGCGCTACACCTGGCTGCAGAGCGAGTGGCCGGCGCACACGGGGCCGGCCGGCAACAAGCGCACCAGCGTCGACTTCACGGACGACAGCGCGCAGAAGCCGACCGCCTGCGACGGCGGGCTGCAGTAGGCAGGCAGCAGACAGCGGCTCAGTGGCGCGGCACCGTCACCGCGCCCACGTGCAGCGTGCGCCCTGCGCCCAGCCCCGCCATGACCAGCACCACGCCCAGGCCGACGAACAGCCAGGCCGAGGCGCGGAAGCTGCCGGTCCAGCCGTGCAGCAGCCCGGCCAGCAGCGGCCCGAAGGCCGCCACCATGTAGCCCACGCCCTGCGCCATGCCCGACAGGTGCGCGGCAATGTGCGAATCGGGCGAGCGCAGCACGATCATCGTGAGCGCCAGCGCGAAGGTGCCGCCCTGCGAAATGCCCAGCACCACGGCCCAGGTCCACATGCCGCCGGGGGCGTCCAGCGGCGCGAACAGCATGGCCAGCATGGCCGCCACCGTCATCGCCGACAGCACCACCGCCAGCGCGCGCTGGTTGCGCAGCTTCACGGCCAGCGCCGGCACCACGAGGCAGGTCACGACCTGCGTCATGACCGACAGCGACACCACGTAGCCGGCCATTTCGCCGCTGAGCCCGCGCTCGCGCAGGATCGGCGCCAGCCAGCCCATCACGATGTACGCCAGGGCCGACTGCAGCCCCATGAAGAAGGTCACCTGCCAGGCCAGCCGGTCGCGCCACAGGCCGCGCACGGTGAAGCCCGACTCGCTGGCCACCGGCTTGAGCGGCAGCGCCTGCGGTGCCCAGATGAACGTGACCAGCGCGGCCGGCACGGCCCACATGGCGAGCGCCAGCGTCCAGCCGCCGCCCAGCGCGTGCTCCAGCGGCACCGTCAGGCCCGCGGCGCTGGCGGCGCCGCCGCACACGGCCATGGTGTACAGGCCCATCATCAGCGCGGCCTGCTTGGCGAAGTCGCGCTTCACCAGGCCCGAGAGCAGCACGTTCGACACCGCGATGCCGCTGCCCGCGATGGCCGAGGCCAGGAACAGCAGCGGGATGTTGCCGGTGCCGCGCAGCAGCGTGCCCACGCCGATCAGCACCATGCAGCCCAGCAGCGTGCGCTCGGTGCCGAAGCGGCGCCCGAGCCAGGGCGCCATCGGCGCGAACACGCCCAGGCAGACGATCGGCAGCGTGGTCAGCAGGCTGGCCGCGGTGGCCGACAGGCCGGTGGCGCGGATGATTTCCGGCAGCACCACCGACAGGCTGGCGAACACCGGCCGCAGGTTGAAGGCGATGAGCACCACCGTCAGGCCCAGCAGCAGCCGGCGGCCCCGGCTGGGGGTGGGCGTGGGGCGCGGCGCGGGCAGGCTGTCGACTTCGGCGTCGATCAGCAGTTCTTCGGCGCCCGATGGGCCCGCCTGGGTGCGCGCAGCGGTGGCGGCACCCGTGGGCAAGGTCATGGCGCTCATGCGGTGCCCAGTGCGAGCGCGTTGAGCGTCGGCGCCATCAGCTCGCGCACGGCGGCGGCGGCGCGCTCGGGGTCGCGGCTGGCGATGCCTTCGACGATGGCGCGGTGCGCCGCCTCGTCGGGCTCGGGCAGGCTGGCGCTCAGCGTGCTGGCGATGGTTTCCTTGATGTAGCCGGTGATGAAGCGGCAGGTCTCGACCAGCGCCAGGTTGCCCGACACGTCGACGATGGCCAGGTGGAAGGCCAGGTCGCGCTCGATGAAGGCCGCGCCGTTGTCGGCCATGTCGGGCTGGCCGCGCTTGTCGAGCAGGGCGTGCAACCGGCGCAGGTCTTTCGCGGTGTGGCGCACGGCGGCGAGCCGGGCGGCCTCGACCTCGAGCGCGCGGCGCACCTCGAACTGGTCGCGCAGGCTGGCCAGGCGCAGCTTCTGCAGGCTGGCCGAGGGGTCGAAGCCCGATCGCACGTAGGTGCCCGAACCCTGCTGCACCTCGAGCAGGCCGCGCGAGACCAGCGTCTTCACCGCTTCGCGCACCGTGCCGCGGCTCACGCCCAGCAGTTGCGCCAGCTGGGGCTCGATGGGAATGCGAGAACCGATGGGCCAGCGGCCCGAGGCGATCTCGGTGCGGATGCTGTTCGCGGCGGCGTCGGCCAGGGAGGTGCGAGGAGGTTGGACGAGCATGGGATCAGGCCGGCTTATTCATTGAATGATTGGATGAATTTAACCATTGTTAAAAAGACGCGGTCAACGGGAGGGGCATGAGCGGCTCGCCGGGAGGGCCGGCCGCCCGCTTTCGCCCGCTCTACCAGCTGCCCGAGGCGCCGCCGCCGCTGCTCGAACCGCCGCTGTCCGAGGAGGAGGATGAAGAGGAGGACGAGGACGACGAACTGCTGCTGCTCCAGCCGCTGTCGTCGTCGTCGCCGCTGCCCGACTCCATGACGCCGGGCGGCAGGAAGCCGATCAGCATCGAGAAGAACGCCGCCAGCGCGATGGGAATCCACGAGGTGTCCGGCACCGGGCCGGGCGAGGTGATGTGGAACACGTAGCCGCAGATGCCCGCCACGATGACCAGCCGGATGAGGAAGCTGACCATGCTGCGCTGGAAGGTGTTGACCATGCAGCGCACGATGACCACCGCGAACAGCGTCACGCCGCCGATGCACAGCGCCCACAGGAAGCCCCACCAGAAGCGGTCGGCGCCGACCGTCCACGCGATGGCGACCAGCGACGCGATCACGAGCACGAAGCCGCCCATGAAGATGGCTGCCGTGCGCGACATGCCGCAGAGAAAGCCCAGGCCGTAGCCGAAGATCGCCGGCATCGCCAGCACCAGCGCGATGGCCGGGTTCAGCAGCGCCGCGCCCGCCGCCAGCGGGCCGGCCCCGAGCAGGCCGAGCACCAGGCGCAGGTCGCGCGGGGCAGGGCGCGCACGCGCCGGTGCGGGCTCGATCGCCGCCAGCGCGTCGGCCCAGGGTTCGGGGCGCGTGCTGCCTTTGCGCTTGCCCTTGCGTTTTTTCTCCTCGGCGCGCCGCGAGGCCGAGCTGCCGCGCGGCGCGTCGCGCGGGACGCCCCGGCCGTGCCAGATGCCCAGGCCCAGGCCCCACAGCACCACGCCCATCAGGCCCCAGCCCTCGGGCGTGACGTGGCCGCCGCGCGTCAGGCTGGTGACTTTCTCGTCGTCGGGCGCGGGGGCGCGGTCCACGACGATCTGCTGCGACTCGGGCGCGATGACGCCCACCTCGCCGTCGAGCAGCCGCGCGAGCGCGCCCACGGCGGCCTGTACGCCGCCGGCGAAGTCGCCCTCGCGAAAACGCGGCGCCATCTCGCGGTCGATGATGCGGGCCGCCTGGATGTCGGTCACCGTGCCTTCGAGCCCGGTGCCGACCTCGATGCGCATGCGCCGGTCCTTCTGCGCCACGAGCAGCAGGATGCCGTCGTCGGCGTCGCTGCGGCCCAGCCGCCATTTGGCGAAGACGCGCGTGGCGTAGGCCTCGATGGTGTCTTCGCCCGTGGTCGGCACGATGAGCACGGCGAGCTGGGCCTGGGTGCGGCTCTGGATGTCGGCGATCTGCGCGCGCAGCGCCTCGGCCTCGCCGGGCGGCAGCGCCTGCGCGAGGTCGACCACGCGCGAACTCATCGGCGGCACCGGCACGGGCTTGGCCTGCGCGGCACGCGGGCCGGCGAGGCCCAGCACGAGCAGCAAGGCGAGGCACAGCGACAGCCAGCGGGGCATCGGCAACGGCGCGCTCATCGGCGCGAGCCCTTCGCCGCGACCACGCCCGCACCACGCACTTCCACCCGGCGCTGGTCGACCACCTTGCCGCTGGCGTCCACCAGCTCGATCAGGTGCCGCCCCGGCCATGGCAGCCACTGCGCGCTGTTGCCGCGCGCGTGGAACTTGCCGTCGATACGCCACTGCACGCCGCGCCCTTCGGCTTCGAAGCGCACGCGCTGGCGCTGCGGCGGAATGTCGGGGTCGAGCGCGAGGATCGTGCCGTCGGACGGCGCCGTGATGCGCGCCGAGGCGGCGTCGCTCGCCATGCCGGTGTCGAGCGCGAACAGCGGCTGCTCGGTGCCCTGCAAGAACCATTCGCTGCGCGCCGCTTCGAGCGGGCTGCCGTCGGCGCCGGGGCCGAAGCTCACGCGCGCCTCGACCAGCCCGGCGGGCGGCGCGGGCGCGCGGCTGGGTTCGCGCGCGTGCAGGAAGCGCATCACCTCGGCCCACACGGGCGCGGCGCCGCTGGTGCCGCTCACGTCCCACATCGACGCGCCGCTGGCGTTGCCGACCCACACGCCGACCGTGTAGCGCTGCGACCAGCCCACGGCCCAGTTGTCGCGCATGTCCTTGCTGGTGCCGGTCTTCACGGCGGTCCAGAAGCGGGTCGAGAGGATGCTGTCCAGCCCGAAGGTGCGCGTGCGCGCGTTCGGGTCCGAAAGGATGTCGCTGACGATGAAGGCGGCGCGCGGGTCGAGCTGTGGCGCAGCTTCTGCAGGCTTCGTCTTGTTGGCCGGGGCAGGGCGTGGCGTGAGCGTGGTCGCCCCGAAGCGTCCGCCGTTGGCCATCATGCGGTAGGCATTGGCCAGCGACAGCAGCGACACCTCGGCGCTGCCCAGCGCCAGGCTGTAGCCGTAGTAGTCGCCGCTCTCGCGCAACGGCAGGCCGGCGGCGCGCAGCTCGCGCGCAAAGGCCTCGGGCGACACCATCACCAGCGTGCGCACGGCCGGCACGTTGAGCGAGGCGGCCAGCGCGGTGCGCGCCGACACCGGGCCCTTGAAGCGGCGGTCGTAGTTCTGCGGAATGTAGAGGCCGCTCGCGGTGCTGATCTGCGCCGACGAGTCCTCGATCAGCGAGGCCGCCGTGATGCGCTTCTCGGCGAGGGCCTGCGCGTACAGCAGCGGCTTGAGCGTGGAGCCGGGCTGGCGCAGCGCGGTCACACCGTCCACCTCGGCGGCCTGGCTCAGCGGGCCCGAGGAGCCGACCCAGGCCAGCACCTCGCCGCTCGTGTTGTCGAGCACCACGAGCGCGCCGTCTTCGACGTGGCGCCCGCGCAGCTCGCGCAGGTGGCGCTGCAGGCTGTCGAGCGCGTAGCGCTGCAGCGGCGCGCGCAGCGTGGTGCGGACGCTGGCGGGGGCGGTGGCCTTTTCATCCGCGGCATCACGCAGCTCGCGCAGCACCCGCCGCGCGGCATGCGGCGCGATGCCTTCGTTGGGTTCGAACGCGCGCCGCTGCACCACCGCGCTGGTGAACATGTCGAGCGCTTCGCAGTCGGCCTTCGCGCCGGGCTCCATCACGCGCAGCACCTCGCAGGCGCGCTGCGCCACCAGCGCGGGGCGGGCGTTGGGCGCGCGCACCAGCGCGGCGGCCACGGCGGCCTCGCGCGCGTCGAGCCCGCTCGGGGCCTTGCTGAAGAGCGTGCGCGAGAGCGCGTCGATGCCGACGATCTCGCCGCGGAAGGGCACCGTGTTCAGGTAGGCCTCGAGGATCTGGTCCTTGCGCCAGCGGCGCTCCAGCTGCGTGGCGGCCACGGTCTGGCCGATCTTCTGCGTGAAGCTGCGCCCGCCCGCCGCGCGGCGCAGGTCGTCGTCGAGCAGGCCCGCCAGCTGCATGGTGATGGTCGAGGCGCCGCGCGTGCGCGTGTTCCACAGGTTGCCCCAGGCGGCGGCCGAGGCGGCGCGCCAGTCGACACCGCTGTGTTCGTAGAAGCGCTTGTCCTCGCTCAGCAGCATGGCCGCGCGCAGCGCGGGCGACACGTCGGCCAGCGCGGTCCACTGGCCGCGCCGCACCGTGGGGTCGGTGCGCACGCGCTGCAGCAGCTCGCCCTGGCGGTCGAGCACGGCGGTTTCGGAGGAGCGGAAGTCGCGCTTCACTTCTTCGAAGCTGGCCAGCGCCCAGGCCGAGGGTGCGGCGGCTGCCGTCAGCAGGACCACGGCCAGAGTGCGCCGGGCGGTGGAAGAAAACGAGAACGCAAGAGGCATCGCAGCAGACGGGGCCGCGGGGCGGCAGGCAAAGCGGAGACGGCCCATTCTCCGCCATGCCTTCCGGGACGCGTCAGGTGCCCACGTACGCAGCGAGATGCTGTCCTGTGAGCGTGGCGCGTTGGGCGACCAGGTCGGCCGGCGTGCCCTCGAAGACCACGCGCCCGCCGTCATGGCCTGCGCCGGGGCCCAGGTCGATGATCCAGTCGGCATGCGCCATCACCGCCTGGTGGTGCTCGATGACGATGACCGACTTGCCCGCATCCACCAGCCGGTCGAGCAGGGCCAGCAGCTGCGCCACGTCGGCCAGGTGCAGGCCGGTGGTCGGCTCGTCGAGCACGTACACGCCGTCTTTCTCGGCCATGTGCGTGGCCAGCTTGAGCCGCTGGCGCTCGCCGCCCGACAGCGTGGTGAGCGGCTGGCCCAGGCTCAGGTAGCCCAGGCCCACGTCGGCCAGGCGCTCCAGGATGGCGTGCGCGGCCGGCGTGCGCGCCGGGCCTTCGCCGAAGAAGGCCGCGGCCTCGGTCACCGGCATCGCGAGCACCTCGCTGATGTCGCGTCCGCCGAAGCGGTGTTCGAGCACCGAGGCGTGGAAGCGCTTGCCCTCGCACTCTTCGCAAATGGTGGCCACGCCGGCCATCATCGCCAGGTCGGTGTAGATCACGCCCGCGCCGTTGCAGGTGGGGCAGGCGCCCTCGGAGTTGGCGCTGAACAGGGCAGGCTTCACGCCGTTGGCCTTGGCGAAGGCGTTGCGGATCGGGTCGAGCAGGCCGGTGTAGGTGGCCGGGTTGCTGCGCCGCGAGCCGCGGATGGCGCCCTGGTCGACCGCCACCACGCCCGCGCCGGCCGGGATCGAGCCGTGCACCAGCGAGCTCTTGCCCGAGCCCGCCACGCCGGTCACGACCACCAGCACGCCCAGCGGAATGTCGACATCGACATTGCGCAGGTTGTGCGCCTTGGCACCGCGGATCGGCAGCGCGCCGGTGGGCTGGCGCAGCTTCTTCTTGAGCGCGGCCCGGTCGTCCAGGTGCCGGCCCGTGAGCGTGCCGCTGGTGCGCAGCGCTGCCACGCTGCCCTCGAAGCAGACCGTGCCGCCCGCCGATCCCGCGCCGGGGCCGAGGTCGACGACGTGGTCGGCGATGGCGATGGCCTCGGGCTTGTGCTCCACCACCAGCACCGTGTTGCCCTTGTCGCGCAGCCGCAGCAGCAGCTCGTTCATGCGCTGGATGTCGTGCGGGTGCAGGCCGATGGTCGGTTCGTCGAAGACGTAGGTCACGTCGGTGAGCGAGGAGCCCAGGTGGCGGATCATCTTCACGCGCTGCGCCTCGCCGCCCGAGAGCGTGCCCGAGGGGCGGTCGAGGCTGAGGTAGCCGAGGCCGATCTCGACGAAGGAGTCGAGCGTGTGCGCCAGCTTGGCCAGCAGCGGCGCCACCGAAGGCTCGTTCAGGCCGCCGACCCACGCGGCGAGGTCGCTGATCTGCATCGCGCAGGCCTCGGCGATGTTGAGCTTCTTGATGCGCGACGAACGCGCCGCTTCGCTCAGCCGCGTGCCTTCGCACTCGGGGCAGGTGGTGAAGGTCACGGCGCGTTCGACGAAGGCGCGGATGTGCGGCTGCATCGCCTCGACGTCCTTGGCCAGGAACGACTTCTGCACCTGCGGAATGAGGCCCTGGTAGGTGAGGTTGATGCCGTCGATCTTGATCTTGGTCGGCTCCTTGTGGAGCAGGGCGTCGAGCTCCTTCTTGGTGAACTTGCGGATCGGCTTGTCGGGGTCGAAGAAGCCGCAGCCGTTGAAGATGCGCCCGTACCAGCCTTCCATGCTGAAGCCCGGGATGGTGAGCGCGCCTTCGTTGAGCGACTTGCTGTCGTCGTAGAAGGCGCTCAGGTCGAAGTCGGTGACCGCGCCCCGCCCCTCGCAGCGCGGGCACATGCCGCCGGTGCGGCTGAAGGTCTGCTTCACCGTCTTGCTGGCGCCGCGCTCCACCGTGATGGCGCCGGTGGCCTTCACCGAAGGCACGTTGAAGGCGAAGGCGCTGGGCGAGCCGATGTGCGGCTTGCCCAGGCGGCTGAAGAGAATGCGCAGCATCGCGTTGGCGTCGGTCGCGGTGCCGACGGTGGAGCGCGGGTCGCCGCCCATGCGCTCCTGGTCCACGATGATCGCGGTGGTCAGGCCGTCGAGCACGTCGACCTCGGGCCGCGCCAGCGTCGGCATGAAGCCCTGCACGAAGGCGCTGTAGGTCTCGTTGATGAGCCGCTGCGACTCGGCCGCGATGGTGCCGAACACCAGCGAACTCTTGCCCGAGCCCGAGACGCCCGTGAACACCGTGAGCCGCCGCTTGGGCAGCTCGACGCTGATGTCCTTCAGGTTGTTCACGCGCGCACCCTGCACGCGGATGAGGTCGTGGTGGTCGGCGGCGTGCCTGTTCTGCGTGCTTTTCGCGTCCTTCTTCGGGGCCTTGCTGCTCATCGGGTCTTTCTCTGGAAGGGACACGGGGCCGCCACGGCGGCGGCGCCCGTGCAGGAGGTCAGGGGGCTGCGGCGCCGGAGGCCGGCTCAGCGCGTCTGCTGGATGCGGATCAGGTTGCCCGCCGGGTCGCGCACCGCGCAGTCGCGCACGCCGTAGGGCTGGTCGGTGGGCTCCTGCACGATCTCGGTGTTGCGGCCCTGCAGCCGCTCGAAAGTGCCCTCGAGGTCGGGCGTGGCCAGCAGCAGCGAGGCGAAAGTGCCCTTGGCCATCATCTCGGCGATGGTGCGGCGCTCGTCGTCGGTGAGCCCGGGCGTGGCGGCCGGCGGGTACAGCACGATGGAGGTGGCGGGCTGGCCGGCCGGGCCGACCGTGATCCAGTGCATGCCGCCATAGGCGACGTCGTTGCGCACCTCGAAGCCCAGGGTGTCGCGGTAGAAGGCCAGCGAGGCCTGCGGGTCGGTGTGCGGGAGAAAGCTCGAGTGGATGCTGAGATTCATGATGGCGAGGGTCCGTGGTTGTGTCGGGCCGTCATGCTAGGTGCGAGGCGGGGTTTCGCGCTTCTCGATTCCTGATCGGGCGCGTCACTTGTTTGGCCACGCACGCCGGCATGCCCGCCGTCGCCTGCGCCGCCTCGCGCCGGTAGACGCCGGGCGACACGCCCACCAGCTCGGTGAAGCGCGTGGTGAAGGTGCCCAGCGAGGCGCAGCCGACCTCGAAGCAGACCTCGGTCACGCTCAGGTCGCCGCGGCGCAGCAGCGCCATCGCGCGCTCGATGCGCCGCGTCATCAGGTAGGCGTAGGGCGACTCGCCATAGGCCAGGCGGAACTGGCGGCTGAGGTGCCCGGCCGACATGTTCGCGTCGCGCGCGAGCGCTTCCACGTCCAGCGGCTGCGCGTGCTCGCGGTCGATGCGGTCGCGCACGCGGCGCAGCCGTGCGAGGTCGGGCAGAGAGGGCTGGGGCTGCGTGGTGGTCATCGGCGGGATCGTGCCACGTCGCTACGGCGTGCTCAAGCGCAGGCAAAGGTTCCACATCCGGTAACGAACTTCACACAAGCGCCCGCATCTGGACACCCGATGCGCACGCGGCGGGGCTTCAATACGGTACGGGCTCGCAGCAGGCGCGCCCGACCGTACAGCCCCACCCAAGGAGAACTCCGCATGACGAAAACACTCGCGCTTCTGCTGGCCGCCTCGGCCATCCTGGCTGGTTGCGTGGTCGCCCCCTACGACCGGGGCCCGCCCCCGCGCGGCCACGGCTACGACCGCGACCGCGACGGCGTACCCAACCGCTACGACCGTGACCGCGACAACGACGGCGTGCCCAATCGCTACGACCGCCGGCCGAACAACCCCTACCGCTACTGACACCGGGGCCGAGGGCCCTCAAAGAAAAAGACCGCGAGGCGCGCAGCCCCGCGGTCTTTTTTCTTTCTTGTGCGTGTGTGGATGTGATCAGGCGGCGCGGCGCGCCATCAGCGCCCACAGGCCGGCCGCGCTCAGCAGCGAGCCGCCCGCCAGGTGGAAGCGCCGCTGCGCGCGCGGCGAGGCGAGCAGCCGACCGGCCGAGCTGGCGAACACCGCGTAGAGCGTGGCATTGAGCGTGGCCAGCGCCACGAAGGTCAGCGCCAGCACCCACATCTGATGCGACACGTCGGCGCCCGGGCGGATGAACTGCGGCAGGAAGGCCACGAAGAACACGATGCCCTTGGGGTTCAACGCCGTCACCAGGTAGGTGTTGGCGAACAGGCGCCAGCGCGAGGCGGGCGCGGCCGGCGCGGCGGTCTCGGTGGACGAGATGCCCGCGCGCAGCAGCTTGATGCCCAGGTACAGCAGGTACAGGCCACCGACCCACTTCACCACCGTGAACCAGAAGGCCGAGGTGGCCAGCAGCGCGCCCAGGCCCAGCAGCGACACCACCAGCGCGGTCGAATCGCCCAGCGCCACGGCGGCCACCAGCGGCACGTTGGCGCGGCGGCCGTGCGACATCGAATAGCTGATCACCGTGAGGATGGTCGGCCCCGGAATGATCAGCAGCAGCGCGGATGCGGCGACGAAGGCGAGCCAGAGTTCGATGGGCATGGGGATGGATGCTCCTGGTGGTGTGGGAAGGGCGGTGCGCCGTTCAGCGCGGGAAGGAAGTTTTTTTCATGCGTCCGAGGTCGAAGCAGGTGCGCCGAAACGCAGCGCAGACCGCGCCTTGGCACGCTCGGCCTCGATGGCCCGGTCGCGCGGCTCGGCCGTGGTGACCAGCGAGTCGATCAGCCGCGCGGCCGTGGCGGCCACCTCGTCCACGGCGCGCTCGAACGCTTGCTCGTTGGCGCGCGAGGGCACGCTGAAGCCGCTGAGCTTGCGCACGAACTGCAGGGCGGCGGCGCGGATTTCCTGCTCGGTGGCCGGGGGCTCGAAGTTGTAGAGGGTCTTGATGCTGCGGCACATGGCGAATGCTCCGGTCGGGCGCGGCGCAGAGGCCGCGCGGCCAGTCTAGCGAAATCGCGTTTTCTTGCGCAGCACCCGCCGGGCAAAGGCTACTTCAGGCTCAGGACACCCAGCCCCAGCCCGATCACCCCCAGCACGAAGCTCACGAGGCTGAGCTGCAGCGGGATGCGGTAGGCGGGATCGGGGTGGTCCCAGTGCGCGCGCAGCACCTCCAGCGCGGTGGCCCGGCGGATCTCCATCGCGCAGCCGTGAAAGCCCTGCATGTTGATGCTGCTCTTGGGAATCTGCAGCGCGAGCCGGGTCTCGTAGTCGATCTCGATGCCGTCTTCGGGAAAGCCCGGGTCGCGGCCGATGCCCCGGATCATGCGGCAACAGCGCTTGCCGGCGTTCGTCTTCAGCACCACCCAGGCGTTGCGCCCGCCCAGCGGTGCCAGCCGCTGGTTGTGCACGCGGATCAGCGAGAAAGCCTCGTAGTCCGCCGGGTTGGTGAACGAGCGTTGTTGCGTGACGTGCAGTCCTGTGACCATGATTTCCTCCCTCTGTGAATGAACGCCGGTGCGCCCGCCGGAGAGCCCGTGCAGGCGTCGGTTTCGACGTTAATTCAGAAGCCGGGAGGCGCCCATCGGCGTTGCCATGGAGAGAACGATTCAATCGTCAACAATGGTGAAGCAGACGGGCGATCCGGTCGCGCGCCTGACTGGGCTCAGTCGCCGGCGTAGAAGAACTCTTCGCGCACGATCTTGCCGTCCTTGACGGTGTACAGCGCCATCTCTTCCATCGTGAAGCGCTGGCCCGTGGGCTTCACGGTCACGTCGAAGCGAAAGCCGACGATGAAGCGGTCGTCGTGCGGCCAGGGGCCGGCCACCTGGAACGAATGCACCTCGTGGTTGGCCACCCACCATTCGCCCTTGGCGCGGATCGCCGACAGGCCCACCGATTCGCGCGACTGGCCGGGCGGCGCGCTGGCCTCGACGCTGACGGCCTCGGGCGCGTAGAGCGCCTGGGCGTCGTCGTTTTTCCCTGCTTTGCACAGCGCCACGAGCTTGGCGGCGATTTCCTGGGTGTTCATGCGTTTCTCCAGTGAGTTGGGGGGATGACGGGAGGCGCAGTGTAGGCCCGCGCACCGCGCGGCGTCGACAGGCGTTTAACCCACTGGCCCGTTGAGCGCGCGCAGGCTGTCGACACCCTCCGGCGAGAGCCACAGCAGCGTGTTCAGGTAGGTCTCGATGCGGTCGATCAGCGCGCTGCGCGGGCCCTCGCGCCATTCGGTGGAGCCGTAGAACGCCGCCTGTTCGGCCTCCAGCGCCTCGCGGCTCGCGTAGGCGCGCACGAGGTGGTAGCTCTCTTCCTCGTGGTCCGACCGGCCGTAGCCGACCACGTCCATGCCCTTGCTGCGCAGCATGGGCACCGCGCGCTCATGCATCGCGCGGTGGAAGTCGTCGAGGGTGCCGGGCTTGAGGCGGTAGGTGCGGATTTCGAGCAGGCGCTTCATGGGAATGGACGGCAGGGTTCATGCAGGAACGCGCGGTGCGTCGACGTCGTGCAGTCGCGCGCTGAAGTCGTACTTGTAGCTGCAGTCGCCGGCATAGGCCAGCGCGATCTTCACAGCGTCCGCGACCACCCGCGTGCCGCCTACCCCTGCATGGCGGTGTTCCAGCGGCGTTGCATCTCCTGCGGGCTGACTTCTTCGAGGCGCGAGGCCACATGCCAGCGGTGCCCGAACGGGTCGAGCAGCATGCCCGACCTGTCGCCGAAGAACTCGTCCTTGGCGGCGCGCATGACCGTGGCACCGGCTTCCTCGGCCAGGGCCAGCGTGGCATCGACGTCCGCGACGTACAGGTGGATCGACACCGGCGTGCCGCCCACGCGCGCCGGGCCCAGCGCGCCGAAGTCGGGGTACTCGTCGGCCAGCAGCAGCTTGGCATCGCCGATGCGCAGTTCGGCATGCCCGACCTTGCCGCCGGGCTCCGTGAGCCGGAACAGCTCTTCGGCGCCGAACACGCGGCGGTAGAAATCGATCGCGCCGGATGCGTCGGCAACAATGAGGTAGGGCGCCAGGCACTGCGCCGGAACGGGAAGAAAAGTACGCATGGGCAGGGTGTCCTTGTGGGTCTAGAATTTAATTACGTTACGCATCGTTCCATAAATGAAACCTGTTGTCAAAGAGACGCCGGAAGTTGCCGCGCCTGCGGCCGCCCGCGGTCGGCCGCGCAACCTGCAATTGCGCCAGGCCGTGCTCGACGCGGCACGCGAACTGCTGTCGCAGGTCGGGCCGTCGGGCGTGACGATGGAGGCGGTGGCGGCGAAGGCGGGCGTCGGCAAGCCGACGGTCTACCGGTGGTGGCCGAACCGGCACGCGGTGACCATGGATGCGCTGATGGCCTCGACCGCGCCGGAAAAAAAGAAGCCGCCGCGCGCCGCGACTTCCGCGCTGCATGCGCTGTCGCAGCAGCTGGACACAGTGGTGCGCACGCTGTCGTCGCACATGGGGCGCAACATCACGACCATCATCGCGGCCGCGGACCCCGACACCGAGTTGTCGAAGGCCTTTCGCAATCACTTCATCCTGTCGCGCCGCGACGAAGGGCGGGTGCTGTTGCAGCAAGCGGCCGAGGCGGGTGAGATCCGGCCGGATGCCGACCTCGAGATCGTGCTCGACCAGATTTACGGGCCGTTGTTCTTCAGGCTGCTGATGGGGCACGCGCCGCTCGACGCGGGCTTTGTCGAAGGGCTGATCGGCAGCCTGCTTGTCGGGCTTGGCACGAGCCCCGCGAGCGGCAAGCGCAAGCCCGCGGCGCCTGGCGCCGCCACGCGTGCGTCACGGAGCAAGGCGGCCTGAGTCGGAGTTCACGGGGGCGGCGGACGGCGGGTGCCGAAGACGTACTGCGCGACCCATTCCGCCTGTTCCGATGTATCGGGCATGTCGACGCCCCGAGAGCGGCTCAGCAGGCGGAAGATGTTCTGGCCCGGAACGCCGAGCCCGTGCAGCAGGCTGCCCGCGATGAGGCCCGTGCGACCGATGCCTGCGCGGCAGTGGATGGCGATGGCCTTTCCGCTCGCCAGTTCGGCGCCCAGTTCGGCAATGAAGGCCACCGCGTCCCGCTGCGATGCCGGTAGACCTCGGTCCGGAATCGGGAAATGCCGGAACACGATGCCATGTTCGGCGCAGAGCGCAGGCTCTTCCTGCAGCTCGAGCGCCCTGATTTCCTGCGCCTCGAGCAAGGAGACTACGATGTCCAGCGAGGCACGCTGCCAGGCCGCCACCTCCTCGCGCAGCTGGTCGCCGCCGCGCGGGCGTGCCATCAGGCCCAGCCGATGCGGCTGTATGTCGCGGACCCAGTGGATGGTGGTCTCGAACATGGTCTGCGGACCTTACAGCCGATCGATCAGCCGCATCGCCCTCAGGTGAAAACAATCGCCGTCTTGTGCGCAATGCTCAAGCGAGCCGATTCGTACAGCAGCAGCCACGATTCGATTTCCCGGTAGAGGCCTTCGTCCTCTCCCATGCTGTCGGCGATCCGCGCCGCTTCCTCGTCCGACAGCTCGCCATCCGAAAGCGTGATGCCGAGGGCAGGGGCGACCAGCACCAGTTCCTCGAGCAGGCGGTACGACGAGCCGAGCATGCCGCCGGGCAGGTCGGTCTCGTCTTCCCCGGCAAAGATCACGTCCTCGAAGTCGACCGGCAGGTAGAAGCCTTCCGCGTCGGAGTGGCACAGCAGGTGGCTTTCGAACATGTGGGCCACGTCTTCGAGCGTCTCGTCTTCCGTGGGGTCGGTGTCTTCCGGCAGCGGTGTGGCCATCCAGCCGGGCGTCGTCACGCGGTGCGCGTAGGCGCGGCGCAGGTAGTGGATGAACGAGTAGGGCAGCCCGTCGAGCGGTGCGCGGGATTCGAGCGGCGGCAAGGTGCGAGGCTCGACGTGCGGCGGCAGGCCGGCTTCGGCGAGCTTGCGGTTCGCGGCGGCGAAATCTGCCTCGAAGTGTTCGACGCTCTCGGGATCGTTCTCGATCAGGTCGGCGAGGATGCCGACGCAAATGGCCAGGCCCATGGGGTTCTCCAGGTGGTGGGTTCGCCGCGATGGTGACGAGGACCGGTGAAGGCGGGATGACGGCCCGCCTTCACCGTTGCTGCCCCTTTACTTCGCCGCCTCCACTTTCACCCGCGCATTCGGCGTCTCGCCGAACATCTCGGGTGCGTACATCGCTTCCACGCGGCTGGGCGGCAGCGCGAAGTCGCCGACGTTGTTCAGGCGCACGGTGTACTCCAGCTTCATCACGCCCTTGGCCATGTACGCGTAGTAGCTGCGGAAGGCCTCGAAGCTGCGTTCCTCGAACGCCGGCAAGGAACCGCTCCTCTTCTCGCCCTGTGCGGCGATCTCCGAGTCGCGGCCCAGGCCGCTGCCCAGGATGCTGGCGCCGCCCGGGATCGGGTCGCTGATCACGACCCAGGTCATGTCGGTGCTGGCGTTGACCTCGATGTTCACGCGCAGCACGTCGCCGCGCGTGTACTTGCCGGCCACGGCCTGCTCGACCGGCGTGATGGTCTTCTTGAGCGCGTAGCCCGCCGCGAACGGCGCCTTCAGCTGCACGGCGGCCAGCGACTGCAGCGTGAACCACGGCTTGCCAGTGCCTTGCTGCGTCACCAGCAGCGTGTCGCGCACGGGCGCACCCGTGGGCGATGCGGACCAGGGCAGGAACATGGTGTTGTTGCGCAGGTTGCCCGGCGAGGCGGGCGCGCCGAATAGGGTGGTCTGGTTCGGGGCGCCGGTCGGGTCGCTGGCCTTCACGCGCTCCACCTTGCTCCAGTCGACCTGCGCCTTCACCGCGCCCAGCGTGGCGGCGGTGACGCCGGCCACCGGCGTGCTCTCGAACACCTTGCTGAACTTCTCCAGCGCCAGCCCGCCCCACAGGTTGGCGGTGGTGGTGTGCCAGGCGCCGTTCTGCTGGCGGCCGATGAAGCCGTTGGCGAGCTTGCCGATGTCGTCCTTCCAGGCCGGGTCGTCCATCACCGTGAGCAGCAGGCGCGCGGTGTTGACGTCGCCGTTGGTCATGAGCCACCACCAGTAGTCGTCCTGCTCGGTGCTGAAGATGAGTTTGGTGCCCTGGTAGGACAGGCGTGCCTTCAGCACGTTGTTGGCTTCGTCCAGGCGCTGCTGGCGCTGCGGCACGTCGTTCACGCGCTTCAAGATGTTGAGCCAGTCGATCACCGCGCTGGTGGGCCACTGGTTCGGCGCGATGGTGATGCTGCCGAGCATGCTGCCCTTGGCCTTGCCGTAGCGCGAGAGCGCTTCGAGCGCGGCGAGCTTGCGCACGTCCAGGTCCTTGCGCGGGCTCCAGAAGTCGCGCGTGACGCGGCCTTCGACGAACGCGATCAGGCCCGATTCCATCGGTGCGCGCGCGTCGTCGGCGAGCGCGAAGGCCGGGTTGAGCTGTGCCGCTTCATGCGTGGCCGCGAGCAGGTACGACGTGAGGATGTCGCTGCCGCGGTTGGCTTCGCCGTCGCGCGGCGGGAAGTAGTTGGCGAGGCCGTCGCTGTCCAGGTAGGTCGGCAACGTGGCCAGCACGCCCTGCCACATCTTCGGGTCGCGCAGGCCAACCGACTTGCTGGTCTTCTGTTCGAGGCAGCTGAAGGGGTAGTTCGCGAACCAGTCGCGCACGCCCGGCAGGCCTTCGGCCAGCTTGGGTTGCAGCGACAACTTCAGGCCGCCGCGGCCGGGCAGGGCGTCGGCGGGCGGCGCCACGTCGAGCGTGAACGGTCCGTCGATCTGCACCAGCGTGGCCTGCTGCACCGTGAGCGGCACGGCGGGCACGATGCGCTGGCGCACCTTGAGTGCGTCGCGCGCGCCGCCGACCGTGTCCTTGGCCTCGATCTCCCACAGGATGGCTTCGGCGCGCGTCTGCGCGAGCTGCGCGGGCGCGGTCACGTTCCAGGCCACTTCACGCGATTCGCCGGCCGGAATGTCCACGGTCTGCGTTTCGAGCGTGAGCAGCGTGGCGCGCGGCGTGGCTTCCACCTTCATCGGCTTCTGCGTGGTGTTGCGCAAGGTGATCTGCGCGCGGAACTGGTCGTCCTCGCGCACCAGCGGCGGCAGGCCGCTGATGATCTGCAAATCCTGCGTGGCCTGGATGCTGGCCTGGCCGGTGCCGAACAGGCTGGTGCCCGCGTCGGCCACGGCCACGATCTTGAAGGTGGTGAGCGCGTCGTTCAGCGGCACCGTCACCACGGCCTGGCCGTTGGCGTCGAGCACGATCTTGGGGTTCCACACGAGCAGGGTGTCGAGCAGTTCGCGCGTCTGGCCCTTGCCGCCGCCGCCGCCCGCGGGCACGGCCTTGCGACCGTAGTGGCGCCGGCCGACGATTTCCATCTGCGCGGTGGAGGTGCTCACGCCCCAGCTGCGTCGCTGCAGCATCGCGTTGAGCAGGTTCCAGCTGTCGTTGGGCATGAGCTCCAGCAGGGCCTGGTCGACCGCGGCCAGCGCCACTTCGGCGCCGGCGGCCGGCTTGCCGTCGGGCAGCTTGGCGGTGATGGTGACCTGCGCCTTGCTGCGGATCGGGTAGCTGGACTTGTCGCTGGTGACGGTCACGTCGAGCTGGTGCGCGCGCGTGCCGACGCGGATCTCGGCCATGCCCAGGCGGTAGGCAGGCTTGCTCAGGTCGACCATGGCCGTGGGCGCGACGTATTCCTTGCCCTCGTACCAGAAGGCGGTCCACCATTCGCGCGGTGCCTTGAAGCCCCAGGTGAAGAAGCTGTACCACGGCACTTCGCGCAGTCGCCCGCGCAGCGCGAGCACGCTGATGTAGGCGTTCGGGCCCCACTCGGGCTTGACCTGCAGGCTGACCGTCGGGTCCTTGCCGTCGAGCTGCACCACGTGCGTCTCGATGATGCCTTCGCGTTCCACGGCCACCAGTGCGGTCGCAAAGCGGAACGGGCTGCGCACCTGGAATTTGGCGACTTCGCCGGGCTGGTAGCTCTTCTTTTCGGGCAGCACGTCGATGCGGTCGTTGTCTTCGCCGCCGAACCACAGTTCGCCCTGCTTGGTCACGTAGACCGAACTCACGGCGCTGGCGCTGCGGCCCTCGCTGTCGGTGGCGCTGGCCACCAGCTCGACCTCGCCGGCTTCCTTCAGCTCCGACTCGCACAGCAGCAGGCCGCGCGAGTCGCTCTTGCCGGAGCAGACGGTGCCGATGTCCTTGGTCTCGGTCTTGTTGTCGTAGGTGTAGAAGCCGCCCACCATGCGTTTGCGGCTGGTGGTGGTGATGCGCGCCACGGCGCGCACGTTGAGCGTCACGCCGGCCTGGGGCTTGCCCGTGAGGTCGAGCGCGAGTGCCTGGAACTTGAGCTTCTGGCTGGTCGAGACCCAGCCCTCGGTCTTGATGCCGGCGATGACCGACGCGGGCCACAGCGTCTGCGTGCTGCGGATGGTCTGCACCTCGCCGTTCGGGTCGGCATACGTGGCTTCGAGCAGCAGCTCGCGCGCTGCCTTCACCTTGGGCACCTTGTCGATCGTGACCTTGCCGGCACCGTCCTTGTTCAGCGTGAGCGGCAGCTTGTCGGCGATCACGCGGGTGTCGTTCACGCTGTTGAGCTCTTCCTCGCCGGCGCCCGTGTCGGCGGCGGTGGCGGCTTCGCTGCCGTCGCCCGAAGCGCGCGGCGGGTTGAAGCTGAAGGCGTCGTAGTCGGAAAAGCTCAGGCTCTTGCCGCGCACCATGGCCGACACGCGCACCGGCAGGTTGGCGGCGCCGCCGCCGGCCACGTAATTGATCTGCACATCGGTGGGCACGCTCGTGGCGGCCACCAGCGGTTTCTTCTCGGTGGGCGCGATGCGGCCTTCGAGCACCGGCAGGCGGAACTCCTCGACGCGGAACATGCCGGTCGAGAAGGTGCGGTTGATGCCTTCGTCGCTGGTGCCGTCGCCGGTGCGCAGCTCGACCTGGTACACGCCGAGCTTGGCGGCCGGCGGAATGGCCAGGCTGTTCTCGGCGCTCAGGCCGCCGGTGGCGGTCTTGCGCCAGGCCAGCGGCTGGGTGAAGCGCTGGCCGCTGCCCATGTGGGTGATGACCAGCGTGTCGGGCCGGTCTGCCGGCAGGCCGAAGCCCTTGCTGGTCTGCGTGCGCAGCAGGCTCTTCATCGACACGGTTTCACCGGCGCGCAGCAGCGTGCGGTCGAAGATGGTGTGGGCGATGCCGTCGGGACGCACGTCCAGGCTGGTGGGCACGTTGAAGCGCCAGGGTTCGATGCCGCGCTGCCAGTCGCTCCAGGTGAAGGCGAGGTCTTCCACGCCCTTGTCGTCCTTGGCGCGCGCGCTCACGAACCAGGCGCTGGTCTCGTACTCGTTCGGGCCGTTGCAGCTCGGTGCGTCGGGCGACACGCCGTTGAGCATCACGATGCCGCTGGCGTCGGTGGTGCCGGTGGCCACGGCCTTGCCGTCGCAGCTGGACACGCGCACCTCGGCGCCCGCCACCACCTTGCCCTTGTCAAGCGTGGTGACCCAGGCCATCGAGTTCTCGCGGCCCAGCTTGAAGTGCACGGCCAGGTTGGTGGCCAGCGCGGTGGTGCGCACGTACATCGTGCGGCCGGCTTTGTAGCGCTCGTCGAGCAGGGCTTCGCCGAGTTTCTGCGAGGCGATCTCGAGCACGTGGAAGCCCGGCGTCAGCGGGATGCCGATGACTTCGAAGGGGCGCGGGTCGCCGCTCTCGGCCTTGGGCATGTCCAGCGCCTTCACGCCCGGCTGGCCGCCGAGCAGCGACAGCATGCGGGTCTGCACGTGCGAGCGCTCGTTCTTGTCGATCACCGGGGGCAGGGCGCCCTTCACGTCGCGGCGTGCGTCGTCGCGGCTGACGGAGTAGCTGTCGTAGCGGCGCACCTTGCGGTACCACGCGATGATCTCGGCGTCGGTCTTGGGGTTGAGGTCGCTCACCTTGCCGGGCGTGAGCGCCTGCACCATCAGCTGCGGCTCCACGCGACGCACCGTGACCGGCATCATGGCCGGGGTGTCGGGCTCGGCCAGCCGCTCGATCACGCCGAAGGGCGAGGCCGCGAACTTGGCCAGCGGCGGCATCGCGCCGGTCGCCACCTTCAACGGAAAGCTGCCGGGCGTGCCCAGCGGGCGGCCCGAGGCGTCCTGGAAGCCGGAGGGCAGCTCGATGCTGAACTGCGCGCTCTCGGCCAGCGGCGGGCCGAAGCTCGCGCTGCTGACCACGTCGTCGTCGTTCTGCGTGCCGCCGTCGTTCTCCAGCTTGGCCTTGATCGTCTTGCCGTCGCCCTTGAGCTCGATCTGCGAGGCCACCTTGCGCGTCACGGGCGCGTTGAACTGCAGCTGCATCGGGCGCAGCGGCAGGCAGGCGGCCTGCGCGTTCTCGCGCTCGCAGCTGAACGACACCGCGAAGGGCTCGCGCACCTGGTAGTCGAAACGGCGTTCCGTGGCGTTGGCCACACCCGACGGCGTGGCCACGCCCTTGCCGTAGACGACCTGCACCTTGGTGCCCGGCGTGAGCGTGCGGTTGCACTGCATCGTGATGAAACGCAGCGGGTCCTTGGCGGCTGCTTTCTCAAGGTGGAAGGCCTTGAGCAGTCCGGTGCGGGCCTCGCCCTCGAGCAGCTTGGCCGGGATGCGTTCGCCGACGCCGTCGGCCGCGCACCAGACGTTCTGGCGCACGCTCTCGATCGTGGCCGCGCCGTTGAGCTCGAGCAGGAACATCTGCTGTTCGTCGATGCGCTCGAAGGTGCTCGGCAACTGGTTGCGCACGAACGGGCCGCCGCTATTGAATTGATAGCGCTCAGGACCGGTCAGCTCGCCGCCGCCGGCCGGCTTGAAGGTGGGAATGCGGGTGACCGAGCAGCGCACGCCGGGCGGCAGGTCGTTCTCGAAGTCGTAGACCCAGGCCTTGGCGTCGGTCCAGCGGCCGGTGCCCTTGCCGGCCTGCGCGTCGGAGCAGCTCACGGTGAGCGGCGCGGGCGCCTTGGGGTCGCCGAAGTTGACCGCCGCCTGATCGAATTTGGCGACGACCTGGCGCACGCGCGCCACTTCGCCCTGCGGGGTCAGGCTGGTGATCTGAAGTGCATGGCCCGGGCCTGCCGCGAGGGTGCCGGCGGCCAGTAGCAATGTCGGAATGAAACGGTTCACGGAATTCTCCACCTTGAGGCAGCGCGCAGCGTAGCCGATTTGCATGGCGCGCCGGGAGTGCCAAGCGTCATAGGCCGTGCGTGTTTGGCGCGCGCGTTCTGTTGACGTACGCCGGTCTTCTTACAATCGCTGACGTCGTGCGTGCGCTGCGCAGACCGCCACCAAGACCTCGCCGCCGACCGAATGAAACGCTACTGGGAAATAGACGCCTTGCGCGGGCTGATGCTCGTGCTGATGACCGTCACCCACCTGCCCACGCGGCTGACCGATCCACTGGGTCAGCCTTTCGGCTTCGTGTCGGCCGCCGAGGGCTTCGTGTTGCTGTCGGCCTTCGTGGCGGGGTTGGTCTACAGCCGCATCGGCCACGTGCGCGGGGTCGACTCGATGCGCCAGGCCTTCTGGCGGCGCGTGCTCAAGGTCTACCTGTGCCAGGCGGCGATCCTGCTGTTCTTGTTCACCGTGATCGCCGCGCTCGGCGTGCACATCGACCAGCCGGCGGTCAAGAACCTCGTGTCGTACTACCTGGCGGAGCCGCGCGACGGCTTCCTGTTCGGGCTGCTGCTGATCTACGAGCCGCCGCTGCTGGACATCCTGCCGATGTACATCTTCTTCATGCTCATGAGCCCCTGGGTGCTGGCCTTTGCCATGCGCCACGGCTGGACGCTCGTGATGGTGGCCAGCGCCACGGTCTGGGCGATGGCGCAGTTCGGGCTCAGCGAGTGGGTCTATGGGTTGGCGGTGCGCTACCTCGGCATGCCGGTGCCGTTCCACGAGATGGGCGCCTTCAACACCTACGCCTGGCAGTTCCTGTGGTTCGCCGGCCTGTGCCTGGGCGCCAGCCGCAACGCGCCCGACGCCCGGCCGCTGCGCTTTCCGGCCTGGCTGCTGGTGCTGGCGGCGGGCATTGCGCTGTACGGTTTCTACTGGCGCCACACCGGCATCAACGGCCAGGCGCCGTTCGGCGGCGATGTGGAAATGAACCTGCTGTTCGACAAGTGGCAGCTCGGCCCGCTGCGCATCGTGAACCTGGTGGCGCTGGGCATTCTGGCGGTGCGCTTCGGGCCCTGGCTCATGCGCAAGATCCCGCGCCTGCACTGGCTCGAAGCCATGGGCTCGGCCTCGCTGCCGGTGTTCTGCGCGCACCTCGTGGCGGTGCTGCTGGTGCTGGCCTTCTACGGCGACAACCAGATGGCGCGGCCCTGGTGGGGCGACGGCCTGCTGCTGGCGGCGGTGTTCGCGGGGATGTACTTCGTGGCGCGCTTCACGCGCGGCGCCGACGTGCCGCCGCCGGCGGACGATGTGCCTTCGGAGCCTGCGCCGGCGTGAAAGAACTCGCCCCCAGGCTTCGCGCACTTCGTGTCGCTTCTCCTACCCCCTGCCGGGGGCGACACCTGCAGCCCGGCAAAGCCGGTTCCGCGGTGTCTCGCGAATGAATCGCGTCGGCTGTCGGCTCAGGGCTGTACCGCAGGCGGCATCGGCAAGTGCGGCGCCACCACCGACTGCCACAGCCGGTAGCCCTCGTCCGTCAGGTGCAGCCGGTCGCCGCGGAACAGCTCGGGGCGTGGCCGTCCATCCGCGCCGAGCATCGGCGTGTGGATGTCGATGTACTCGCTGTTGGGCAGCAGGTTCAGGTAGGCCGAGATCACGTGGTTGGTCTCGCGGATCTGCGGCATGAGCTGCTCGCGCGACGGGCTGGGCTTGACCGAGATGAAGCTGATGCGCGCGTCGGGCAGCTCGGCGCGCACCGCGTTGGCAAAGCGCGCGAAGCTGTCGAGCACCTGCAGCGGCGTGCGGCCTTCGGCCAGGTCGTTGTCGCCCGCATAGAGCACCACCTGCCGGGGCTTGTAGCGCACCACGAGGTCGCGCGCGAACAGGGCGCAGTCGGCCAGCGTCGAGCCGCCGAAGCCGCGGTTGACGATGCCGCCCGGCACGCGGGAAAAATCCTGCGACAGGCGCGTCCACATGCGCACGGTCGAGCTGCCCACGAACACCACGCCGCCGGGTTGCGGAAAGCGCTCCTGGTCGGCGCGCGCGAAGGCGGCCAGTTCGTTGTGCCAGCGGGCCTTGGCGGCGAGGTAGGCGGGGGCGGTGTCGGCGGCCGTGGCGCCGTCGGCTTCGTAGGGGAAGGCGGCGGCTGCGGTTTGCGCTTGGGCGGTGAAGGCGAGGGCGGCTGCAAGAAGCAGCGCCGCCGCGCGGACGGATTTCATCGAAGGCATCGAACGGACAGGAGACAGGGAATTCAGAACAGGGTCAGAGCGTCTTTTCGATCAGCGGGCCATGGAACAGCACCGGCCCGGTCGGGCCGCCCGCGCTCGGGACGCCGCCCTTGGGCTCCAGGCTGATCGCCAGCGCCGGCACGCGCACATCGGATTCCGAGGCGGCCAGCCGCAGCGCCGGTGCATTGTCCAGCACGCCGAGCGAGCGCGGCGCGCCGCCGGGCGGCAGGGCCCACAGCTGCAGCGACTTGTCGGTGCCTTCGCGGAAGTTGCCCACGCGCTGCAGCACGAGCTGCTTCTTCTTCGGATCGAAGGTCACGAGCATGGAGGCGGCGGCCTTGTCGTCGGACAGCACGGCCACGTACTGCACGGCGGGCGCGTTGATCAGCTGTTCGCGCAGGTTCAGGCCCACGCCCACGGCGAGCACAGCCACGAGCGCGCCGGCCGCGGCGGCGCCGCGCCACAGCGCGAGGCTGCGCAGCCAGCCGCCCGTCGATGCAGACGCAATGGGCGCGGCCTTGTCGCGCTGCCGCGCGAGGGCCTGCTGCGCCTGCTCGGCGTCGATCAGGTTGCGGATGCGGGTCCAGACGGCCGGGTCGGGCGTGACCGGCTGTTGCAGCTCGGTCATGCCGGCCAGCCGGCCCTGCCAGACCAGCGCGGCGGCGCGCACGGGCGCCTGCTCGCGCGCCAGGGTTTCGAAGCGGCGGCGGGCGCCGCCGCGCAGCGTGCCGAGTGCATGGCTGGCGGCCAGCAGTTCGAGCAGTTCGGGGTGGGCAAGGAGGTTCATGGGGCGGGTCTCGTGATCAGGCGAAGCGGCCCATGCAGGTGCGCAGCTTGTCGAGCCCGCGCCGGATCCAGGTCTTCACGGTGCCCAGCGGGAGCTTGAGCTGGTCGGCCAGCTCGCTGTGGCTCATCTCGCGCAGGTAAGCCAGGCTGACCATCTCGCGCTGGCGGCCCTCGAGCTGGCTCAGGCACTGGTGCAGCGCCCAGGCCTGCTCGCTCGCATCGGCCATGTCGGCCGGGTTGGGCGTGTCGGATTCGAAGGTGTCGGCCATCAGCTCGTCGAATTCCTGCGTGAGCTGGGCGCGGTCGGCGGTGCGGCGGCGCAGCAGGTCGAGCGAGCGGCTGCGCACGATGAGCCCCAGCCAGGCCAGCGGCGGACTCAGCGAAGCGCGGTAGTCGCCGGCCACGCGCCAGACGGTGAGAAAGGACTCCTGCAGCACGTCTTCGGCCCATTCGCGCTGGCGCACCACGCGCATCGCCAGGCCCATGAGGCGGGGCGAGGTGCGGTCGTACAGCTGCCGCAGGGCGGCTTCGTCGCGATGGCCGATCCGGTCGATCAGCGCCATCAGTTCGGCGTCGGGGCTGGGTGCGGTCATCCGCGGATTGTGGGGCATCGGTGCGCATGCCCAAGGTACGGCCCGGTGGCGTCGGCGGATTCAGCGCGACCGGTCTGAATCCAATGGGCGTCGGGCTGCGTACACGGGGCAGGGGGGCGTCGACATGCAGAACTCCAGACGGCGGCTCTTTCTTTTTCACCACCGATCAGACACCAAGGAAACGACCATGCACATCCGCACCCTGACCGTCCTGGCCTCCACCACCGCAGCGGCGCTTGGCCTGGCCGCCTGTTCCGGCATGGGCGCCCAGCCCCTGCCGATGTTCTCGCAGGCCAGCCTGCCCGACGCCGTGAAAGTGCCCGCCGGCCACCGCGTGGCCATGGAAACCGTGGGCGCCGGCGACATCACCTACGAATGCCGTGCCAAGGCCAACACGCCGGGCGCGCACGAGTGGGTGTTCGTCGGCCCCGACGCCCGGCTGATGGACCGCGCCGGCAAGCAGGTCGGCAAATACTACGGCCCGCCTGCCACCTGGGAGAACGCGGACGGCTCGAAGGTCACGGCCACACAGGTGGCGGTGGCGCCGAACGGCACCGGCAACATTCCCCACCAATTGGTGAAGGCCAACCCCGCCACCGGCATGGGCGCCATGCAGGGCGTGAGCTACATCCAGCGCGTCGCCACGCAGGGCGGCGTGGCCCCCGCTGCCGCTTGCGGCGCCACGAACATGGGCCAGAAACAGGTCGTGAAGTACCAGGCCGACTACATCTTCTACCGCGCGGGCTAAGGCCGGCCGAGCCCCCGTTTCGCCGCCGTTTGGAAACATTCGGCAACGTATACTGCGCCGCAAAACGGAGCGGGACCGCGTGCGCGCGGGGGCGGGAATGAAGCAAATTGCGATCGTGATCGCGCTCTGTGTGGGCGCGTGGTTCTTCTTTGTCGGTGGCCGCAAGCTCGACGAGGCGATGGTGCGCGACTACTACCAGAAGGAAGCCCACGCCGTGTACGCGCGCGACGCCGACGCGCTGTGCAAGCGGCTGAGCCGCAAGGCCGTGATCGAGGGCAAGGTCACGGCGATGGGCCGCACCGTCGAGAGCAGCCAGACCCGCGACGAAGCCTGCGAGACGATGAAGACGAACCTCGAGCTGTTTCGCACCGTCGGCGACCGCATGGGCGGCATCCTCACCATCGAGTACGACTACCACATCGACAACATCGAGGTGGCCACCGACCGCAAGAGCGCGACCGTCACGGGCACCAGCGTGCTGAAGATGGGCGAGTCGGTGCTTCAGTACAAGAGCAGTTTCACCCAGCGCCTGGAGCGCGAACTCGGCCAGATGCGCCTCGTGCATTCCAACGGCGTCACCGTGGTGCGCCTGGGCGGCGCGGGCGCGATGAGCCAGAGCGATTTCTTCCGCAAGTAGCCGCAGCCGCAGAACAGGCCCCGCCATGATCGACCGCGACTCCCTGCCGCCGCCTCCGCCGTTCTGGCACCGCCTCAACAGCTTCTTCGCCTTTCCGCTCCAGCTGCGACCGCTGGCCTACGGCCTGGTGCTGTCGTTCTGCAGCCTGCTGTTCGAGGCCGTGTTCTTCCTGCCCGATGCGTTGGCCTTCATCGTCATCGAGGTCGGCATCATCCTGGCGGCCAGCCGCTACGGCTTCAAGGTCATTGCGCTGGGCGCGCGCGGCATCCGCGACTCGGCGGACTTCGGGCGCGAAGCCAGCGACGAGTGGACCTACCTGCCGTGGAAGCTCTTCGCCATCTCGCTGGTGCAGACGATGCTCATCGGCTGGCTCGCGTGGTACGAGCCGGTGCTGGGCACGGTGGGGCTGTTCATCATGTCCTTCACCTTCCCGGCCGCGGTGATCGTGCTGGTGCAGTCGGGCAGCTTCTTCCAGGCCATGAACCCGGGCTACGTGATGGACGCGATGCGCACCATCGGCTGGCCTTACGCGCTGCTGTGCTTCTTTTTGTTCCTGCTGAGCACGGGCGCGCAGGTGGCGATCTCGATGGTGCTGCCGGTGTTCGACGGGCGCATCGTGCTGCCGATCGTCAACTTCGCGTTCATCTACTTCGGCTGGGTGATGGCGAGCCTGCTGGGCTACGTGATGTACCAGCACCACGACGCCTTCGGCATCGACCTCGTGCCCGGCGCGGGCGCCGACGAGGGCGCGCCGGCCGACCGCCGCACGCCCGCGCAGATCGCCGCGCAGCGCACCGATGCCGAGGTGGCGCAGTGCATCACCGAAGGCGACCTGCCTGCCGCGCTGGGCATTGCGTATGAGGCGCAGCGCACCGCCGACGCCGACGACCTGGCCGCGCAGCGCCGCTACCACCGCGTGCTGGCGCTCATGCCCGACAAGAAGGACACGCTGTTCGACCACGCGCGCCGCTTCATTCCGCTCTTGATGCGGCGCGACCTCGCATCGGACGCGCTGAAGGTCTTCAAGGCCTGCCGCGCGATCGACAAGACCTTCGTGCTCGACGACCCGGCCATGGTCATCGCGATGGCCCGCGCCGAATGGCGTGGCGGCGACGCGCACGGCACGCTCGCGCTGCTGTCGGGCTTCGACAAGCGCTTCCGCGGCCACGCGGCGATCCCGCAGGCCTACGAACTCGCGGCCCGCGCGCTGGTGCAGGGGCTGGGCCGCGCGGACATGGCGCAGCCGATCCTCACCACGCTCGAGGCCCGCTACCCCGAGAGCGAGCAGACGCAGGAAGTGCGCTGGCTGTTGCGGCCGGCGGCCTGAGAGAGGGCCGGCCCGCGGATCAGGGCAAAATTCCGCACGCCGCGCCGGCCGGACCTGCGGACCTGCCTCCCATGCCGCCCCTTTCGCCCGAACCGTCCCTTCCTGCTTCCTCTTCTGCCCCCACGCGCTCCCGTCGCCGCGCGCTGGTGGCCTGGGCGGCCGTCCTCGTGCTGGCCCTGCTGCTGATCGCCGTGGCCGGCCAGTGGGCGGCGCGGCGCGAGGCGAACTTCCAGGCCGACTCGATCCGCCGCGCCATGGAAGTGCACGTGCTCGGCCTGCGCGACGCCGCCGGCAAGTACGGCTACCTGCCGTTCACCGCCGGCATGCACCCCGACGTGCTCGCCGTGCTGGCCCATCCGCAGGACCCCGCCGCGCGGCAGCGCGCCAACCACCACATCGAAGAGGTGAACCGCCTCGCGGGTTCCGACGCGCTGTACCTCACCGATCCGCAGGGCCTCACGCTGGCCGCGAGCAACTGGGCCACGCCGCAGAGCTTCGTGGGGGAGTCGTACGCCAACCGGCCGTACTTTCTCGACGCGCGGGCCGGGCGGCGCGGCCTGTTCTACGGCGTGGGCCAGACCACGGGCGAGCCGGGGCTGTTCATGTCGGCGCCGGTGCGCGCCGAGGGCGGCGGCGAGGTGCTGGGCGTGGTCACCGTCAAGGTCAGCCTGCGCCAGCTGCACGACGCCTGGGCCTTCGTGCGCGATCCGATTTTGCTGACCGACGCGCGCGGCATCGTGTTCCTGAGCTCGGTGCCGGACTGGATGTACCAGGCCACGCGGACGCTGAGCCCCGCCGACCTGGCCGGCATCGCGCACGACCAGCAGTACGGCGCGCGCACCCGCTTCGCGCCGCTGCCCTGGCGCGTCGAGCACCTCGAGGGCGCGCCGGGCTACCTGGTGCGCACCACGGTCGGCGGCAAGGCGCGCCGTTTTCTTGCCGTGGACGAGCCGCTGCCCGACCTGGGCTGGACCCTGACGGTGATGGCCGACCACGCCGAAGTCACGCGCGCGCGCGAGCGCACCTGGATGCTCGGCCTGCTGGGCGCCGGCGTGCTGCTGCTGGGCGCGCTGTACTGGCGGCTGCGCGAGCGCCGCTTCGCCGAGCAGCGCGACGCGCGGCGCGACCTCGAGCTGCGCGTGCGCGAGCGCACCCACGAGCTGGACCAGGCCCATGCCTTCCGCAAGGCGATGGAAGACTCGTTGCTGGTCGGCATGCGCGCGCGCGACCTGCAGGGCCGCATCATCTACGTCAACCCGGCCTTCTGCGAGATGACCGGCTACGGCGCCGACGAGCTGCTGGGGCGGCTGCCGCCGTACCCCTACTGGCACCCCGACGACGTGACGCAGCACTGGTTCCACTACGAGGCCATGATGAGCGGGCAGCCCGCGCGCTCGGGCTTCGAGTCGCGCCTGCGGCACCGCGACGGGCACGAGGTCATCACCATGGTCTACACCGCGCGGCTCATCGACGCCGACGGGCGCCACAGCGGCTGGATGAGCTCGGTGGTCGACATCACCGAGCAGAAGCGCGCCGAGCTGCGCCAGCGCCAGAACGACGAGCAGCTGCAGCACGCGCAGCGTCTGGCCAGCCTGGGCGAGATGGCCTCCACGCTGGCGCACGAACTCAACCAGCCGCTGATGGCGCTGAGCAACTTCGCCAGCGCCGCCAAGGCCTTCGCCGCGCAGGGCAACCAGCCGCTGCTGGCCAGCAGCCTCGACGAGACCGTGGCGCAGGCCAAGCGCAGCGCCGAGATCGTGCGGCGCATCCGCGGCTTCGTGCGCCAGCGCACCGCCGGCACCGAAGACTGCGCCGTGGCCGCGCTGGTGGCCAATGCGCTGGCGCTGCTGCAGGGCGAGATGCGTCAGCGGCAGGTGCGCGCCGAGGTGCGCATTCCGCCCGCGCTGCCGCCGGTGCGCGGCGACCGCGTGCTGCTCGAGCAGGTGCTGCTGAACCTGCTGTCCAACAGCCTGCAGGCGATGCAGCAGGGCACGCCGCCCGACCGGCGCGTGGTCGAGGTCGAGGCCGAACTGCGCGAAGGCCGCGTGCACATCCGCATCGCCGACCACGGCCCGGGCATCGACGCCGCGCTGGCCGAGCAGGTCTTCGCACCGTTCTTCACCACCAAGGCCGGCGGCCTCGGGCTGGGCCTGAACATCTGCCGCACCATCGTGGAGGCCCACCGCGGCCGGCTGTCGTTCGCCGACCGGCCTGGCGGCGGCACGGTCTTCACCCTCGAACTGGAGGCTTCCCCGTGAACGCACCCCTGCTTGCCAACCACCTGTGCGTCGTCGACGACGACGAGGCCGTGCGCCGCTCCCTGGGCCTGCTGCTGCTGTCGCGCGGCCATGCGGTGCAGGCCTTCGCCTCGGGCGAGGCCTTCCTGGCCGGCGCCGACCTGCAGCGCCCGGGCTGCGCCATCCTCGACCTGCGCATGGAGGGCATGAGCGGCCTGCAGGTGTTCGACGCGCTGCGCGCGCAGGACAGCCCGCTGGTCGTGATCTTCCTGTCCGGGCACGGCGACATCCCGATGGCGGTCGAGGCGGTGCAGAACGGCGCTTTCGGCTGGCTGGAAAAGCCCTGCAACGACGAGCGACTGCTCGACAGCATCGCCAAGGCACTGCACAAGGCCGAAGAGATCGCCGTGCGCCGCCAGGCCCGGCAGGCCGCGCAGGCGCTGTGGGCCAAGCTCACGCCGCGCGAGATGCAGGTCGCCCGGCTCGTGGCCGAAGGCCTGCCCAACAAGCGCATCGCGCAGGAACTGGCGCCGCTGGAGTTGCGCACGGTGGAGACGCACCGGGCGCACATGTTCGCGAAGCTGGGCTTTTCGAGCAGCCTGGAGCTGGATCGCTTCTTGCGCGAGCACGGCCTCTAGAACTTAGGGTTTACCCCTGCGTACGGGTACGCAGTCCCGCGGCCGGGGTCTACGGACGACAGCGAGCCCCCGGCGGACCAGACTCCCCGGCACGGCTTTCCGCGGGCTTCGCGGGGGCTGCAGCCAGAGACAAGGACCCCCGCATGACCGCCATTGCCAGCAGCAGCACGAGCGCCGGCGCTTCCAGCCCGGACGCGACCCGCGACACCACCCCCTACACCTTCGAGGAAAAGCGCAAGCGCATCTTCGCCATCTTTGCCGCCTCGTCCGGCAACCTGGTGGAGTGGTTCGACTTCTACGTCTACGCCTTCTGCGCGATCTACTTCGCGCCCTCGTTCTTCCCCAAGTCGGACCCGACGGTCCAGCTGCTGAACACCGCCGGCGTGTTCGCCGCCGGCTTCCTGATGCGCCCGATCGGCGGCTGGCTGTTCGGCCGGCTGGCCGACCGCAAGGGCCGCAAGACCTCGATGGTGACCTCGGTCGTCATGATGTGCGTCGGTTCGCTGGTCATTGCCTGCCTGCCCACCTACGCGCAGATCGGCGCCTGGGCGCCCGCGCTGCTGCTGGCCGCGCGCCTGCTGCAGGGCCTGTCGGTCGGCGGCGAGTACGGCACCACCGCCACCTACATGAGCGAAGTGGCGATGCGCGGCCAGCGCGGCTTCTTCTCGTCGTTCCAGTACGTCACGCTGATCGGCGGCCAGCTGCTGGCCGTGGTGGCCGTGGTGGTGCTGCAGCAGCTGCTCACCGAGGCCGAGCTCAAGGCCTGGGGCTGGCGCATTCCCTTCGTGCTGGGTGCCCTGGCCGCCGTCGTGGCGCTGATGCTGCGCCGCACGCTGACCGAGACCGCCAGCACCAAGACCCGCGCCGCCAAGGGCGCCGGCAGCGTCGCGGAGCTGTTCAAGCACCACAAGCGCGCCTTCCTCGTGGTGCTGGGCTACACGGCCGGCGGCTCGCTGATCTTCTACACCTTCACCACCTACATGCAGAAGTACCTGGTGAACTCGGCCGGCATGTCGATCAAGACCGCCAGCAACGTGATGACGGCCTGCCTCTTCCTGTACATGTGCATGCAGCCGCTGTTCGGCGCGCTGTCGGACCGCATCGGCCGTCGCAGCAACATGCTGCTGTTCGGCGCCCTGGGCGCGCTGATGACGGTGCCCGTGCTGAGCAACCTGCAAAGTGTGAGCAGCCCGCTGATGGCCGGCGTGCTGATCACGCTGGCGCTGGCGGTGGTGAGCTTCTACACCTCGATCAGCGGCATCGTGAAGGCCGAGATGTTCCCGCCCGAAGTGCGCGCGCTGGGCGTGGGCCTGTCGTACGCGGTGGGCAACGCCATCTTCGGCGGCAGCGCCGAGTACGTGGCGCTGGGGCTGAAGTCGATCGGCCACGAGTCGTACTTCTACTGGTACGTGACGGCGATGATGGGCGTGGCCTTCCTGGTCAGCCTGCTGCTGCCAAAGCAGGCAACGTACCTGCACAACGACAAGTAAGCGCAGCGCCGCTTCATCAACGAACCCGGCCTCGCGCCGGGTTTTTTACGTGCGCTGCAAGGCGCGCGTGACCATGTCGTTGGGCGCCAGCCGCAGCAGGTGCGGCAGCAGGCCCAGGGCGCGATCGCGTTCGCCCGCGTGCAGCAGGCCGTTGGCGCACACCGAGAGCGTGTCGGCCAGCTCGGGATGGTCGGGCGCGGTCTTCAGCAGGATGCGGCAGAGCTTGTCGGCGTCGCCGAACTGGCGGATGCGCGCGAAGCGGCGCGCCAGCCGGGCCATGTCGTCGGGCTTCAGGCGCACGCCCGGTCTGGCCTGGTCGAGGTAGGTCGTGAAGCTGGCGTGCTGCAGCGCCAGCGTGTCGGCGTCGGTGGCGGGCAGGCGGAAGATGCGGCGCGCGGCCTGGTGGAAGTCGTCGCTGGCGGGCTGCAGGCGCGCCGTGTTGAACCAGGCGCGCAGCGTGTCGGTGTCGCCGGGGCGCAGGGCCGCGGCGGCGCGCCATTCGGCACACGCGGGCTCGAACTTCATCGCCGCCGACAGCTTGCGCGCGGCGGCCACGTGCTGCTCGAAGCGGTGGTCGTCGGTCACCATTTCCGACTTGACGGTCTCGGGCGTCTTCACGCGGCCCAGCCACATGGCGCCGGCCATCAGCGCCGCGCCCGTCAGCAGGCCGCCCAGGTGGGCCATGTAGCCCACGCCCTGGTCCCCCATCCATTGCTGCAGCAGCTCGTTGGCGATCCAGGCCGGCAGCAAGAGCAGGGCGGGCGCCGTGACGTAGCTGAAATAGAAGAACAGCTGGTAGAAAAAGCGGATGCGCCGCAGCCGGTACATCACGGCGTACATGCCCATCAGCGCCGAGATCGCCCCCGAGGCGCCCAGGCCGTGGCCGCCGTTGCCGGCATAGGCCCAGCTGGCCAGCAGCGACGAGCCGACGGCGCCCAGCAGGTAGAAGCACAGGTAGGTGCCGCGCCCCAGCGCCAGTTCGACCGAGAAGCCGAACAGGAAGAGGAACAGCATGTTGCCCAGCAGGTGGCCGGTGTCGGCGTGCAGGAAGGCCGCGGTGACCCAGGTCCAGGGCTTGAACGCGGCGCCCTTGTTCTGGTCGAGCGACCAGCGCTCGGTGAAAGGCGCGGGCAGCATCGCTTCGTACTGGCGGCGTTCGCGTTGCCATTCGTCGAAGCGCGGGTTCGCGGGCGTCACGACCTCGTCGGCACGCAGCTTCTTCAGGAAGGGCTGGTCGTTCTGCAGCGCTTCGAGCAGTTGCGGGTAGGCCTCTTCATGCCCCAGCGCGCGGCGCGCCCTCTTGCCGCGCTTGGGGTCGGTTTTTTCGAGCCATTCGACGAAGGGCGGCAGTTCCAGCTCGGGCAGCACGCTCTGCACGTAGAACTGCGCCGCGCGCTCGCGGCCGTTCTCTTCGCTGCGCTGCGGACCCCAGAACACGATCATGTTCAAGAGGATCAGCAGCACCGTCATCCACGGCGGGTTGTGCCAGCTCGGTTTGTTTTCGAGCGGGATGGCGTAGAACATGAAGCGCGGCCCTCGGTGGTGCGGCCGCGGGCTTCAGCCCAGGCGGGCGCGGTGGCGGGCGACCTGTGCCTTCACTTGCACGGGCGCGGTGCCGCCCAGCACGTTGCGTGCGTTGAGCGAGCCGCGCAGGCTCAGCACGTCGTACACGTCCTTCTCGATGTTCGGATTGAACTGCTGCAGCACCGACAGCGGCAGCTCCGACAGGTCGACCTGGTGCGAGGTGGCGGCCTTCACGGCGTGGGCCACGGTTTCGTGCGCGTCGCGGAAGGGCAGGCCCTTCTTCACGAGGTAGTCGGCCAGGTCGGTGGCGGTGGCGTAGCCGCGCAGCGCGGCGGCTTCCATGGCCTCGGGCTTCACGGTGATGCCGCCGATCATCTCGGCAAAGATGCGCAGGGTGTCCTTGAGCGTGTCGACGGTGTCGAACAGCGGCTCCTTGTCTTCCTGGTTGTCCTTGTTGTAGGCCAGCGGCTGGCCCTTCATGAGCGTGATGAGCGCCATCAGGTGGCCGACCACGCGGCCGGTCTTGCCGCGCGCCAGCTCGGGCACGTCGGGGTTCTTCTTCTGCGGCATGATCGACGAGCCGGTGGTGAAGCGGTCGGCGATGTTGATGAAGCCGAAGTTCTGGCTCATCCAGATGATGAGCTCTTCGCTCAGGCGGCTCACGTGCACCATGCACAGGCTGGCGGCAGCGGTGAACTCGATCGCGAAGTCGCGGTCGCTCACGGCGTCCAGGCTGTTCTGGCAGACGCTGTCCATCTTCAGGGTGCGCGCCACGAGCTCGCGGTCCAGCGGGTAGCTGGTGCCGGCCAGGGCGGCGGCGCCCAGCGGCAGGCGGTTGACGCGCTTGCGCACCTCGCCCATGCGCTCGGCGTCGCGGCTGAACATTTCCACGTAGGCCAGCATGTGGTGGCCGAAGCTCACGGGCTGGGCCACCTGCAGGTGGGTGAAGCCGGGCAGGATCACCTCGACGTTCTTCTCGGCGATGTCGACCAGCGCCTTCTGCAGCTCGACCAGCAGGTCGCCGATGAGGTCGATCTCGCCGCGCAGCCACAGGCGCACGTCGGTGGCGACCTGGTCGTTGCGGCTGCGGCCGGTGTGCAGGCGCTTGCCGGCGTCGCCGACCAGCTGGGTCAGGCGGGCCTCGATGTTCAGGTGCACGTCCTCGAGGTCGAGCTTCCATTCGAAGCTGCCGGCCTCGATCTCGCCGCGGATCTGCGTCATGCCGCGCTCGATGGCGGCGTGGTCCGTCACGCTGATGATGCCCTGGGCCGCGAGCATGCCGGCGTGCGCCAGCGAGCCCTCGATGTCGGCCTGCCACAGGCGCTTGTCGAAGAAGACGCTGGAGGTGTAGCGCTTCACCAGGTCGCTCATCGGTTCGGAGAACAGGGCCGACCAGGCTTCGGATTTCTTGTCGAGTTGGTTTTGGGTCATGGGAGCCGTCCAGGAAGGCAATAATGGGTTGGTCACCCGATGGATCTGATGTCTGCGATGCGCAACCCGGCGATTTTATCGGCCAGCTCCCCCTCCACGTCCGCTTCGTCCCCGGAACGCGTGCGCGCGCCCGTGCGCGGCGGCCCGGCGCTGTTCGACGCCTGCCAGATCGGCGTGGTGCTGCGCACCGTGGTGTTCGTCGAAGCGGTGGTGGCGGTGGCCACGCTGTTCGTGGTCGGCTCCTTCGGCGAATGGCTGGTGCAGGCGGCCACGGTCACCGGCGGCGCGCTGCCCGCCACGTTGCTGTGGCTGGTGGCGGCCTGCGGGCTCAAGAAGCAATTGCGGCGCCTGCCGCCCCCGGGCCAGTACGCCGCGGGCGCCGTGCTGGGCGCCGTGGCCTCGCTCTACGGCTGCGGCCTGCTGCGCCTGACCGGCGTGATCGCCAGCGCGCCCTGGCTGGCCAGTGCGCTGGCCGGCGCGCTGTTCGCGGGGCTGGTGATGGCGGCGATGGTGCTGCGCGCGCGCGGCCAGACGCCGGCCGCGACCACGGCCCGGCTCGAAGAGCTGCAGTCGCGCATCCGCCCGCACTTCCTGTTCAACACGCTCAACAGCGCCATTGCGCTGGTGCGCGAGGAGCCCGCCAAGGCCGAGACCATGCTCGAAGACCTGGCCGAGCTGTTCCGCCAGGCGCTCACCGTGCCGGGCGAATCGGGCACGCTGGCCGACGAGATCGCGCTGGCCGAGCGCTACCTGGCCATCGAGCAGGTGCGCTTCGGCGAGCGCCTGCGCATCCGCTGGGACCTCGATGCCGCCGCCAGCGACGCGCGCCTGCCGCCGCTGCTGCTGCAGCCGCTGGTCGAGAACGCCATCAAGCACGGCGTGGAGCCCAGCCCCGACGGCGGCAAGCTGCGCATCCGCACCGAGCGGCGTGGCGGCATGGTCGTGATCGAGGTGGTCAACAGCCTGCCGCCGCTGCGCTGGGCCGACGAGCCGCTGCCGCGCGGCCACGGCATCGCCCTGGACAACGTGCGCGAGCGGCTGCGCCTGCTGCACGACATGCAGATGCAGTTCAGCGCCGGCATGGACCAGAAGAACTACCGCGTACGCATTGCCATTCCCGCCGAATCATGAGCCTCAAGACCCTGATCGTTGACGACGAAGCCCTGGCCCGCTCGCGCCTGCGCACGCTGCTGCGCGACTGCACCTCGCCCGCCGCCGAGGTGACGGCCGAGGCCGCGCAGGGCGAAGAGGCGCTGGCGCACCTGGCCGCGATGGACCTCGACCTGGTGCTGCTCGACGTGCACATGCCCGGCGTCGACGGCATCGAGGTGGCGCGCGCGTTGCGCCACCGGCCCGACGCGCCGGCCGTGGTGTTCGTGACGGCGCACGCCAGCCACGCGGTCACGGCCTTCGAGCTGGAAGCGGTCGACTACCTCACCAAGCCCGTGCGCGCCGAGCGGCTGCAGCAGGCGCTGCAGAAGGTCGAGCGCTTCCTGAAGGAGCGCCGCGCCGCCCAGCCGGCCCCCGAGGCCACGCCCGAGTGCGTGCTGATCCAGGACCGGGGCCGCGCCGAGCGCGTGCCGCTGTCCGAGGTGCTCTACCTCAAGTCCGAATACAAGTACCTCACGGTGCGCACCGCCACGCGCAGCCACATCCTCGATGGCTCGCTCAACGATTTCGAGGAGCGCTACCCGAACCGCTTCCTGCGCGTGCACCGCAACGCGCTGGTGGCGCGCTCGGCGATCCGCGCGCTCGAGCGCTACGACGACGGCGAGGACGCCGATGGCTGGGCGCTGCGGCTGGACTCGGTGCCCGAGCCCGTGGCGGTGTCGCGCCGCCAGCTGGCTGCGGTGCGCGAGATGCTGAAGGAATCGCGATGACCGACGACGTCCCGGCCGGCCCGAAGCCCCCGCCCGAGCGGCCGGTGGCTGCGGACGAGCCGCCGCCTGCGCCTGCGCCCGCTCCGGCGCCGCCGGCCGAGCCCGCTGCGCCGGCCGAGCCCGCTGCGCCGGTCGAGCCGCAGGAAGATTCCTCCTCCGCCCTGCGCAGGCGCTTCGTGCTGCACATGCCGGTCGACGTGCGCAGCGCCTCGCTCGTGGTGCTGGCCGTGCTCGCCAGCGTCTTCGCGCTGCGCTGGGGCCAGGCCGTGTTCGTGCCGCTGATGCTGAGCCTGCTGCTGAACTACGCGTTGTCGCCGCTGGTCGAGCGCCTGCACCGCTGGCGCGTGCCGCGCTGGATCGGTTCGGCGGTGATCCTGCTGGGCCTGTTCGGCGGGCTCGGGTGGACCGGCTATTCGCTCTCGGGCAGCGCCTCGCAACTGCTCGACTCGCTGCCGGTCGCCGCGCAGAAACTGGGCCAGGCCATGCGCCGCGACAAGAACGCCAGCGCCACGCCGCTGGACAGCGTGCAGCAGGCCGCCGCGCAATTGGAGAAAGCGGCCGAGGAAAACTCCGCGCGCGTCGCCTCGCGCAAGGGCGTGGCGCGCGTCGTGATCGAGCGCCCGGGCTTCAACGTGCGCGACTACCTGCTCAGCGGCACCGTCGGCCTGCTCAACGCCTTGGGACAGCTCACGCTGGTGGCCTTCCTCACCTACTTCGCGCTCTGCTCGGGCGACACCTTCCGGCGCAAGCTCATCAAGATCACCGGGCCCAGCCTGCAGAAGAAGAAGGTCACGGTGCACGTGCTGGACGACATCACGCGCAACATCGAACGCTACCTGCTGGTGCAGATATTGGTGAGCGCGCTGGTGGGGCTCGCCACCGGCCTGGCGTTCTGGCTCATGGGCGTGGAGAACGCGGCCGTGTGGGGAATCATCGCGGCCGTGACCAACCTCATTCCCTACATCGGCTCGGTGATCGTGCTGGTGGCGGCGGGGCTCATGGCCTTCCTGCAGTTCAGCAGCATCGAGATGGCGCTGCTGGTGGGCGGCGTGTCGCTGGCCATCCACACGGTGGTGGGCAACCTGCTGATGCCCTGGCTCACCAGCCGCACCAGCCGCATGAACCCGGTGGCGGTGTTCGTGGGCGTGATCTTCTGGGGCTGGCTGTGGGGCATCTGGGGGCTGCTGCTGGGCATCCCGATCACCATGGTCATCAAGTCGATCTGCGACCGGGTGGAAGACCTGCAGCCGATCGGCGAGCTGCTGGGCGAGTAGCAGGCCCGCTCAGGCGACGGGCACCGGCAGCTTCTGCACCACGGTGTCGGCCGCCTCGAGCGGCTGGCCATCGCGCGTGCGCAGCTCGATCGGCGCCACGGGCTGGCCGCTGCCGCGCTCCAGCAGCACCGAGTGCGGCTCGCCGGGCGCGAACAGGTTGGCCTCGCCCCAGTGCCGCAGGCCGACCACCACGGGGAACAGGCCGCGCCCCTTGGCCGTCAGCGCGTACTCCTGGTAGAGCGAGCCGTCCGAGGCGGGCACGAGATCGAACACGCCTTCCTGCACCAGCCACTTCAGCCGGTCGGCCAGGATGTTCTTGGCCACGCCCAGGCTCTGCTGGAACTCGCCGAAGCGCCGCATGCCGTCGAAGGCGTCGCGCACGATCAGCAGCGACCACTGGTCGCCGACGATCTCGAGCGCGCGTGCCATCGGGCAAGCGTCGAACCTCAGACTTTTTCTCCTGGCCATCGTGTGTTTCCTCTGCGTCCCTGGGATGGCGGGATTAGACCGTAGCGCCGGATTGGTTGCAAATTAAAACCAATGCGACTAGCATCCACATGGTTTTAATTTGAAACCTGAAATGGCCATGACCCTCCCGACCCCCGCTCCCCACGACATCCCTTCCGGCGGCGACGCCGTGCCCGGCCTGCGCGCCAGCCCCGTGCGCGTGGCCGTCGTGCAGTTCGACCCGCAGGTCGGCGTCGAGAACCTCGCGCGCAACGCCGCCGCGGTGCGCGCACAACTCGACGCGGCGGTGGCCGGCGGCGCACAGCTCATCGTGCTGCCCGAGCTGGCGACCACCGGCTACTGCTTCAACGGCCGCGCCGAGGCTTTCGCCCATGCCGAGCCCGTGCCGCACGGCCCCACCGTGCAGGGCTGGGTCGCGTTCGCGGCGCAGCACGGCGTGTACCTCGTCGGCTGTCTGGCCGAGCAGGACGGCATGCAGCTGTTCGACACCGCCGTGCTGGTCGGCCCCGACGGCTACATCGGCCGCTACCGCAAGACCCACCTGTGGAACAACGAGAAGCTGTGGTTCACGCCCGGCAACGAGGGCTACCCGGTGTTCGAGACGAAGATCGGCCGCATCGGCCTGCTCGTGTGCTGGGACATCTGGTTTCCCGAGGCGCCGCGCATCGTGGCGCAGCAGGGCGCCGACATCCTCTGCGTGCCCACGGGCTGGGTCTGGACGCCGCCGCCGCTGTACGACGCCAGCGGCGTGTGCATGGCGGCCTACCTGACGATGACGGCCGCGCACGCCAACAACGTCTTCATCGCCACCGCCGACCGCGTGGGCCGCGAGCGCGGCACGGGCTTCATGGGCAACTCGCTGATCGCGGGCACGAACGGCTGGCCGATGGGGCGCATCGCCGGGCCCGAGGAAGAAACCATCCTCTATGCCGACGTCGACCTGGGCGCCGCGCGCTCCGCGCCGATCTGGACGCCGCTCAACGACCTGCACCGCGACCGGCGAACCGATCTGTACGACGCGATGCTGGGCTATCGAGGGGCGCAGGCCCTACCGCGCTGACTCGCGCTGAGCCGCGCGAAGCGCACGATCATCCACGGCCCGAGCAGCGCCCCGAGTCCGACCGAGCTCCACGCCGCCACCCACGCGTACGTGCTGCCGAAACCGAACCGTGCCTGCCCCCAGTCGAGCGCCAGCCCGAACACCCAGGGGCTGAGCGCGCCCGCGCCGAAGCCCATCACCGAGCGCACCGAGAAGGCCACGCCGAGCCGGTGCGGCGCCACCACGTCGGTCAGTGCGGTCGAGTAGACCGACGAATCGGCGATGGCGAGCAGGTTGTACAGCGCCGCCATCGCGGCCAGCAGCCACAGCGGCCAGGTCCACATCCAGCCGAAGCTGAACGACAGGGCCAGGCTCGCGAGGGTGGCGATCATCATCACGCGCGCGCGGCCCAGCCGGTCGGAGGCCGCGCCGCCCACCACGCTGCCGAACACGCTCACGAGGTGCGCGAACGCCGCCAGCGCGATGCCCGCGGCCGGCCACGCGGTCGCGCCGCCGCGGGACGAGGCCATGAGGTAGGCGGGCAGCCAGGCCCACAGCGCCATGAGTTCCCAGCAGTGGAAGGCGTAGGCCCAGTTGCCGGCCATCGCGGGCCGGTCGCGCACGGTCGCGTTCAGCGCCTGCAGCACGCCTTCGCGCGGCGCACCGGCGACCCGTGGCGCAGGCGGCGCCATGCGCCGCAGCGCGAGCTGGGCCAGCAGCACGCCCATCACCGTGCAGCCCGCCGCCACCAGCAGCCCGGTGCGCCAGTGCGCCACCACGCTGAAGCCCGCCACCACCGCGAGCGACAGCGCATAGCCCATCGACGCCGCGCCGAGGAAGAGGCCCATCGCGCGCCCGCGCACCGCAGGCCCGGCGTTGAGCGACAGCAGCTGCAGCCCCGGCGTGTACGAGGCGCCCGCGCACAGGCCCGCCAGGCCGTACAGCAGCAGCGCCGAGCGGTGGTCGTGCGCGAAAAGCGCGAAGGCCAGCGATGCGGCCGCGCCGATCACGCCACCGATCGCGAAGATGCGGTGCGGGCCAAAGCGGTCGGCCAGCAGGCCCACCGCGAACAGCGAGCTCATGTAGCCCACGTGCCACGCGCTCTGGATCGAGCCGGCCTGCGCGGCCGTCATCTGCCAGTCGTCGCGCATGAACGGCAGCACGCCCGAGTAGGCCGTGACGATCATCCCCTGCAGCAGCCGGCTCGCGCACAGCAGCGCGAGCCATCCGCGCCGCGGTGCCGTCGGGGTGGGGTCAGCGCAATGCACGCTGCATCAGCACGGTGTCGACCCACCGGCCGAACTTGAAGCCGACGTTGCGCAGCACGCCGACCGTCTCGAAACCCAGGCTCGCATGCAGCCGCTGCGAGCCCGCGTTGCCACTGTGGCCGATGCACGCGACCATCTGCGTGAAGCCGGCTTCGGTGCAGCGGTGGATCACCGCCTGCAGCAGCGCCGTGCCGATGCCGTGGCCGTGCATGTCGGGTGCGACGTAGATCGAGTCTTCCACCGTGTGCCGGTAGGCCGAGCGCGCGCGGTAGGGGCCGGCGTAGGCGTAGCCGGCGACCTCGCCATCCTTCAGCGCCACGAGGTAGGGCAGGCCGCGTTCCTGCACGTCGATGCGGCGCGTCTGCATCTGCGCGACGGGGGGCACTTCTTCTTCGAAGGAGCACAGGTCGTGCTGCACGTAGTGGCTGTAGATGGCCTGCACGCGGGCCATGTGGTGGGGCTCGGCATCGGCGATGTCGAGCGCGGTGGAGGCAACGGAAGAGGAGGACATGGCCCGATCTTGACGAGGCAAGATCGATAAGTGAAGCTTGGCCTGCCTATGCAGCGCATAAGGAATACTTTGGAAAAGAACCTCAACCTCGACCAGCTAGCCACCTTCACCCTGGTGATCGACACCGGCAGCTTCTCCGCCGCGGCCGACCGGCTCGGCCTGTCGCAGCCGGCCGTGAGCCTGCAGGTGCGCCAGCTCGAACGACGGCTCGCCGTGCGGCTCATTGAGCGCGTCGGCAAGCGCGCGCGGGCCACGCCGGCCGGCGCCGAGCTGCTGCGCCATGTGCCGCAGATCGAAGCGGCAGTCGAGAACGCCGTCGACGCGCTGGCCGACCACGCGCGCGGCGTCACGGGCCGCGTGCGGCTGGGCACGGGCGCCACGGCCTGCCTGTACTTTCTGCCCTCTGTGCTGCGCCAGCTGCGCGAGGCCTTCCCGGCGCTGAGCGTGGTGGTGAGCACCGGCAACACCGATGAGCACGTGCGCAAGGTGGAAGACAACAGCATCGACCTCGCACTGGTCACGCTGCCCGCCGCGGGGCGTTCGCTGAGCGTGATGCCGGTGTGCGACGACGAGTTCGTCGCCATCGGCCGCGCCGACCTCGCGCCGCTCAAGGCCCGCGTCACGCCGGCCGACCTGGCGACGCTGCCGCTGGTGCTGTTCGAGCCCGCGGCCAACACGCGCAAGCTGGTCGACCGCTGGTTCGCGGCCGAAGGCCTGCAGCCGCAGCCCGTGATGGAGCTAGGCAGCGTCGAGGCGATGAAGGAGATGGTGGCCGCGGGGCTGGGCTACGGCCTGGTGCCCGGCATGTCGATGGCGGGGCGCGGCGCCCACCCGGCGCTGAAGGCCAGCCGCCTCGCCCCGCGCATGCACCGCACGCTGGCGGTGGTGATCCGTCGCGACAAGCCGCTCAACAAGGCGCTGCGCACGGTGCTCGAGGCGATCGTGGCGGCCGGCAAGAAGCCGGGCCGCCGCTAGGAGTCTTTACTCTGGAATGGCCGCCAGCGGCGCCGCGCCGCCGCGTGCGCGGCCCAGCGTGCCGACGATGAGCGCGGCGATCAGCACCAGCACGCCGCTGAGCACCATCGTGGGCGAGATGCCACGGCTGTCGACCATCAGGCCGCCGATCAGCGCGCCCGAGGCGATCGCCACCTGGAAGCCCGTCACCAGCAGGGCCTGGCCGGCTTCCTGCGCGTCGGGCACGGCTTCCATCATCCAGCCGGTGAGCGCCACCGGGATCAGGCCGAAGGCCACGCCCCAGATCACCACCACCACCGCGCCGGCCACCATGCCGGTGCCGATCACCGTGGTCAGCAGCAAGGCCGTCGCGAGCATCAGCGCCGCCAGCAGCGTGGTGCCGCGCACGCTGCGCGCCACCAGGCTGCCGCCCAGGAAGGTGCCGATGAAGCCCACCGCACCGTAGACCAGCAGCAGCGTCGAGACCGCGTTGGCCTGCAGACCGAACACCTGCTGCAGCAGCGGCTTCAGGTAGGTGTAGGCCGCGAAGTGGCCGGCAATGAAGAACAGCACCGCGAGCAGGCCGACCTGCGCCATGCGGCGCGTGAGCGGCGTGAGCAGGTCGCGCGCACCGATGGCGCGTTGCGGCGGGATGGCGGGCAGCAGCCACAGCTGCACCAGCAGCACGGCTGCGGCCAGCGCGCCGGTCACGGCGAACGAGGCGCGCCAGCCGAACATCGTGCCCAGCCACGAGCCCGCGGGCACGCCGAGCACCGTGGCGGCCGACACGCCGGCCAGCACCAGCGACATGGCGCGCGGCTTCGAGGCGTCGGGCACCAGCTGCGTGGCGGCAGCGGGCGCGAAGGTCCAGAAGCCGCCCACGGCCAGGCCGAGCATCAGGCGCGCGACCACCATCGTCGTGAAGTTGGGCGCGAACGCGGCCAGCAGGTTCGAGGCGATCAAGAGCAGCGTGAGCGCGATCAGCACCGTGCGCCGGTCGAGCCGGCCCGAGGCGACGATCAGCGCCGGCCCGGCAAAGGCGGCGAGCACGCCGGGCATGGTGATCATCAGGCCGGCTGTGCCGTCCGACACGTTCAGGCCGCGCGCGATGTCGGTGAGCAGGCCGATGGGCATGAACTCGGTCGACACCATCGCGAAGGTGCCGACGGCGATGGAGCCGACCGCGAGCCACGCGGAGCGGGTGGGGGCGGCCACGGCGTCGCGCGCGGGCGCCGCCAGGTCGTCGATGCAGGGGTTGCTGCCGGAAGAATTCATCATGGAGATGCAGTCCTTGAACGCATCGGCGATGAAGGCGCCAATGCCGGTGAGGGGGCATTGGAGTGTGCGAGCCGGGGGGCTTGCGACCAAGGGGCGGTGGAGCAGTAGACAGTTTCCCTGCGGCGAACAATCGACCCCTTTGCTGTCTGCAGCCGCCCGGGGATGCGGCAATGGCGCCTTTCGCCATCACCGTCTTTTTGAGTTGCCGAGATTAAGTGTGGGCAGGGCGCAACTGCAGCGCTCGTCCATCGGCCACGAACGATTCGTCGACCAGCACGCGGAAGGCCGTGCCCTGAACGAACTTCGGCTGCGCGACGGCCGGCGAGAGAAATTCGATGTCGAGCGCGATCGGCGTGCCGCGCGCGAGCAACGTGCCCTGCGGCACGCGCCAGCGCACCGAGAAGCCTTCGGTGTCGAGCACCAGCGCGCCCCGGTATTCGCCGGGGCCCAGCGGCACGTCCTGCGACGGCACCGAGGGGCGGCGGAAGGTCAGCTCCGCTTGCAGGTGCGGCGTGAACGCGGGCAGCGCGTCGAAGCCCGCGGGCGGCGCCTGCTTGGGCGCGCGGCGCGGCAGCTTGCCGATGAGCCAGGTGATCACGTTGCCGATGATCGGCACCCACAGCACCATCAGCAGCGTGGCGATGTCGCGCGTGGTGGAGCCGGGCGCCGCGTAGTGCCGCACGATGCCGCCGCCCACGGCCACGCACAGGAGGATCAGGACGATGACGCGTCGGCGGAACTGGATTTTGGTCATGAATGCGCGGAGGGGCGGGGGTGAAAGCGGCTTCGGACCTTACCCTACCCGCAGCACCGCATCCGCCGGCAGCGCCTGCCAGTCGATCCATTCGCCCACCGCCACATGGTGCGTGGGTGCAGCGGCGCCTTCGACGGTGCCCCACTGCAGCGTGAGCCGGCGCTGGCCGAGTCGCAGCGCGACTTCGAAGCCCGGCCAGTGCGCAGGCACATGCGGCGTCATCGACAACTGCCTGCCCTTCACGTTCAGGCCCAACAAGGTCTCGATGGCCGCGCGATGCAGCCACGCGGCCGAGCCGGTGTACCAGCTCCAGCCGCCCCGGCCCACATAGGGCGCGGCGCCGTAGACATCGCCCGCCATCACATAGGGCTCCAGCTCGTAGACCGGGCCGCGCTCGGGGTGCTGCGAACGGTGGGCCGGACTCAGGCCTTCGAAGCTTTGCCACGCCGCTTCATGGTCGCCCTGCAGCGCCTGCGCCATCAGCGCCCACACGGCGCCGTGCGAGTACTGGCCGCCGTTCTCGCGCACGCCCGGCGGGTAGGCCTGGATGTAGCCCGGGTTGGGGGTCGACTGGGCAAACGGCGGCGCCAGCAGCCGCAGCAGGCCGGCCGGTTCGTCGTGCAGGTGCTTCTGGATGGCGGCCATGGCCGGGCCGGTGTGGGCCGCGTCCGAGGCACCCGACAGCACCGACCAGGCCTGTGCGATCAGGTCGATGCGGCACTCGCTGTTGATCGACGAGCCCAGCGGCGCGCCGTTGTCGAAGAAGGCGCGGCGGAACCAGGCGCCGTCCCAACCGGCGTCGTGCAGCGCGGCGATCCAGCCCGTGCGCGCTTCGGTCCAGCGCGCGGCGCGTTCGTGTTCGCCGCGCGCCTCTGCGACGGGCGCGAAGCGCTCGACCACGCTGCACAGGAACCACGCGAGCCACACCGATTCGCCACGGCCTTCATGGCCGACGCGGTTCATGCCGTCGTTCCAGTCGCCGGTGCCCATCAGCGGCAGGCCGTGCACGCCGGTCTTCAGGCTGCGGTCGATGGCGCGCGCGCCATGGTCGAACACGGTGGCCATGCGGCCGCTGTTCTGCGGCGCGTAGTAGGCGTCTTCGGCGCCCTCGGGAATGCCGGGGCCTTCGATGAAGCCGACCATTTCGTCGAGCAGCGAGGCATCGCCCGTCACCTCGACGTAGTGCGCCGACGCATACGGCAGCCACAGCAGGTCGTCCGAGAAATGCGTGCGCACGCCGGCACCGCCGGGCATGTGCCACCAGTGCTGCACGTCGCCTTCGGGGAACTGGCGCGCTGCGTTCACGAGGATCTGCGCGCGCAGGCGCGACGGGTCGGTGAGCGCGAAAGCCATCGCGTCCTGCAGCTGGTCGCGAAAGCCGAAGGCGCCACCGGCCTGGTAGAAGCCGGCCTTCGACCAGAGCCGGCACGCCAGCGTCTGGTACACGAGCCAGCGGTTGACCAGCGCATCGAACAGCGGGTCGGGCGTGCGCACCTGCAGGCGGCCCAGCAGCTCGTCCCAGAAGCCGCGCACCTGCGCCAGCGCCTCGGGCACGTCGCGCTGCCGCCAGCGGCGCGCAAGCTCGAGCGCCGCGTCGGCATTACCCGCGTGACCCAGCACGAAGCTGAAGCGCGCGGTTTCGCCGGCCGCCACGACAAACTCACCGCCAATCGCCGCGCAGGCATCGAGCCCGCTGCCCGCGCGTCGTGCCAGCGTGTCGGGCACTTCGACGATGCCGCGGCCGGCGAAGAACTCGCTGCGGTCGCAGGTCCATTGCGTGGCCCCGGTCGTTGCGCCCTGCAGGCCGGCAAGCAGCAGAAAAGCCGCGCTGCCGCCGAAGCCCGCGCTCGATTCGCGTTGCTGGCCGAACACGGCCGGCTGGTCTTCGGGCTTCCAGCAATGCACGGTGCGCCGTTCGCCGCGCGCGGCGCCCAGTTGCCACTCGACCATCGCGAGCGCGCGCAGGCGGCGCTGGCCGGCGCCTTCGTTGCGCACGCGCACATGCACCAGCTTGACGGCCTCGTCGCGGTCCGCGAAGAAGGTGGTGTCGAGCACGAGGTCGCCGTGGCGGCACTCGAAGACGGTGTAGCCCTGCCCGTGCCGCACGCGGTGGCGGGTGGTGCCGTCGCCACCGCCGGCAGGTGTCAGCGGCAGCATCTCGCGCGAGGCCACGTCCTGCAGCAGGTAATGCTCGAAGGCCGGGTCCTGCACCGGGTCGTTCGACCACGGCGTGACCTGGTGCATGCGGCTGTTGCCGGCCCAGGTGTAGCCGGTGCCCCATTCGGACACCTGGAAGCCGAAGGTGGCGTTGGCGATCACGTTGATCCACGGGCGCGGCGTGCGGCGGTCGGGGCCGACCTCGAAGCGGAACTCGCCGCTCTCGGCGTCGAAGTCGCCGGTGGGGGCTGTGTGGGTCGGCGAGGTTGCCTGCCGGCTCAACAGCGGCGTGCGGTGCTGCACCGGTGCGCTGCTGTCGTCCGCAATCGTGGGGCTGCGTGCTTCATGCAACGCCGCCACCTGCACTTCGAGCGCGCGGCCGTCGGCCGTGAACACCACGCGCGCCAGGCTGGAGAGCGCGGCCTTTTCCGACGGCACCACGTCCTGGTCGCGCAAGAGGTAGAAGCCGGCGGTGTCGTTGCGCGGAAAGCTGTTCTGCGTCTGCTGTGCGACGCGCGTGCGCAGCATCTCGATCTCGCGCTGCAGCGGCATGAGGTACGAGTTCGGTTCGCTGTTGAGCACCACCAGGTCGCAGGCCACGCCGCCGAAACCCCACCACGGCTGCGCGCGCAGCAGCGTGTTGATGAGGCCCATGCCGTTCATCGAGTGGATGTAGACGAGCACGATGGGCTTGTCGCCCGAGATGCCGAAGCGCCAGATCTGGCGCAGGTCGATCAGCCCGCGGTCGCTCATCACGCGCGGCGTGGTGTAGGTGAGGATGGTCGTCAGGTCCTGCAGCGCCAGGTTCTGCGCGGGCGCGATGCTCAGGTCGCGCAGCCGCACCTGCGCCAGCGTGGCGGCCATGCGGGTGGCGCGCTCCACGTGCATGGGCTGCAGATAGCGGTCGATGCAGGGCATCAGCGCCTCGATGCTCTCGTCGGCGGCGGTGGCGAAGCTCAGGCGCGCGGTGGTGCCCGGCGCAATCGACAGGCGCACGCGCAGGCAGGCGATGGGGTCCAGGCCGTTCATCGGCTTGCCCTGGGCCGTGAGCGGTTGCGGGTCGAGCGCAGGGTCGGCCAGCGTGCGGTTGCGGCCGATGAAGGCGCGCCGGTCGGTCATGCAGTCGATCGACAGCACGTGGGCATCGACCGAGGCCACGAAGTGCACCGCGGCCACCACCGCATCGCCATGCAGGCGCGGCTTGCGCGACAGCAGCAGCGCGCGCCACGTGGGCTCCCAGCGCGATTCGACGAACAGGTTGGCAAAGGCCGGATGCGCCTCGTCGGCCTTGGGGTTCGACAGCACGGGCTCGAAGTAGGAGACGAGTTCGAGCGTGCGCGTTTCGTCGCCCGAGTTGTGCAGCGTGATGTTGCGCAGCTCGGTGTCGTCCTCGGGGCTGATGAGCACCGTGGTGCGCACCTGCAGGCCGGGGCCGGCCGCATCGAACTGCACCTGGTCGGCCAGGAAGCGGGTGCGGTAGTGCCAGTCGGCGCCGGGCGCGGGCAGGGCGGTGAGCGAGGTGAGCTCGGCTTTCCCTTCGTCGCGTACATAGAAGAAAGTGCCGTAGCTGTCGCGCAGCGGATCGTCGCGCCAGCGCGTCACATTGAACGCGCGCCAGCGGCTCACGCCCGCGCCGTTGGCCCGCAGCGCCACCGTGTAGCGGCCGTTCGACAGCAGGTGCGTGGGCTGGAAGCCCGGCCCCGTCGGATCGACCACGCGCGGCTGGAACAGCGGCGCCAGCTCGGCCTGGCTGGGCTCGGGCGGCGTGCGCGGGTCGGCGCTGCCGATGATCTGGCGCGGCGTGCGCTCGTGCAGCAGCGACTCGTGCGCCTGCACCAGCGCGGCGCTGCCGAACCAGCGGCGCGGCGCGTCGTCGCGCAGCACGTTGCACAGCGCCACCAGCGACATGCCCTGGTGGTGCGCCATGAAGTTGCGCACGACGGTGAAGTCCTGGCCCTCGGCCTGGCGCGAGGTGGTGAAGTCGATCGCGTCGTGAAAACCGAATTCGCCGCGCGCGCCGAGCGATTCGAGTAGTTCGAGATTGATGACGGCCGCTTCGGGCGCGAACGGTGCGGCCATCAGGCTGGCGTAAGGCGCCACCACGCGGTCGGTCGGTGGCGTGCGCCGCAGCGCCAGGCGCGGCACGCCGAAGGGCGAGTACTGGTACGCCAGCGAATGGTCTTGCGCGAAGTAGGCCGACTCGGACACGCCCCACGGCATGTTCTGCGCACGGCCGAAAGCCTGCTGCTCGGCGATGGCCGCGGCGTTGGCCACCTGCAGCAGGCCATCGGTGGGCTCCGTCATCACGAGCGCCGGCATCAAGTACTCGAACATCGAGCCCGACCACGACTTCAGGCTGGGCTGGAAGCCCACCAGCAGGAACGGGCGGCCCAGCGCCATCCAGTGGCGGCGGGGCACGTCGCCCTTCGCAATCGCCAGGAAGCTCAACAGGCGCGACTCGGAGGCCAGCAGGTCGTAGTAGCTCGCGTCGAGCACGTTCTCTTCGACGCGCAGGCCGATGTGGAACAGGTGGCGCTTGGCGTCGTAGAGGCCGCTGAAGTCCATGCCGTCGTGCAGTGCGTCGCAGCGTCGGGCCAGTGCTTCCAGCGCGGCGGCTTCATGACTCTGGCAGCTTTCTTCCGCCGCGAAGGCGCGGCAGGCCTGCGCCACGGCCACGAGGTGGCCCGCGAAGTTGCCGCTGTCCACGCTCGACACATAGTCCGGCGGCAACGGTTTGAGTGTCTGCGTGTCGTACCAGTTGAACAGGTGGCCGTTGTGCTTGTGCATGCGGTCGACGGTGTCGAGCGTGGCTGTGAGGCGCGCCAGCAAGGCTGCTGTGTCGATCCAGCCGAACTCGCGCGCGCAGCAGGTGGCCAGCAGGTACATGCCGATGTTGGTCGGCGAGGTGCGGTGCGCGAGGGTCGGCTGCGGCTCGAGCTGCAGGTTGTCGGGCGGCAGGTGGTGGTCGCCCGGGCCCACCACGTGCTCGAAGAAGCGCCAGGTGTCGTGCGCCAGCGTCTCGAGGTAGCTGCGTTGCGCGGGCGCGAGCGGGTCTTCGGCGTGTGCGTCGACACGGCTGCCCCACCAGGCCGCGAGGGGCGCCAGCGACCACAGCACGAAGAGCAGCGGCCCGAGCACCGGCCAGGCGCTCCAGTTGGCGAGCACGGCCAGCACCAGGCACACCGCGCTGCTGAGGGCCGCGCTGCGCACGAAGGGCTTCAGGCGCTGGCTCGATTGCGCCTGCGCCTGGTCGGCCGTCGTCCACTGCAGCAGGTGCCTGCGGCTCACGACCAGTCGCCAGGTGGCGAGAAAGGCCGCGTCGAGCAGCAGGCGCGTCTGCGCCGCCAGCTGCACGAACTGCCAGGCCGCACCGGCCATGGCGCGCAGCAGCTCGACCGCGCCCACGTCGAAGAAGTGGCGCAGCTCGATGGCGCGCCGCGTCGGCACCAGGCCGGCCAGCGCGCCCAGCAGTGGGCCCAGCGTGAGCGCCGCGCCGACGGCCGCCAGCGCCCAGCCGAGCGGCATGGCCTGCGTGAAGATCACCAGCACCAGAAGCGCGAAAGACGCCGGCGCGACCAGCGAGCGGCGCAGGTTGTCGCACATTTTCCAGAGGCCCAGCGCGTCGATGCCGAAGCGGCGCGCGCGCCACATCAGCGGCAGCAGCTGCCAGTCGCCGCGCACCCAGCGGTGCACGCGCGAGGCGGCCACGCCGGCATGGTGCGGATGGTCTTCGACCAGCACCACGTCGCTGACCATCGCGCAGCGCGCGACGCTGCCTTCGAGCAGGTCGTGGCTCAGCACGGCGCTGTCGGGCAGGCGGTCGTTCAGCGTGGCGTGCACGGCGCGCACGTTGAGCAAGCCCTTGCCGGTGAAGGAGCCGCTGCCGAACACGTCCTGGTAGATGTCGGACGCGCCGCTGCCGTACGGGTCGAGCCCGCACTGCCCGGCGAACACCCAGTGGAAGAAGGAGCGCTCGCTGCGCATCGGGAACGGCGTGACGATGCGCGGCTGCAGGATGCCGAAGCCCGCGACCACGCGCCGGCTCGGCATGTCGATCTCGGGCGCGTTCAGCGGGTGCGCGGCAATGGACACGAGGTCGCGCAGCGCGCCGGGCGGCAGGCCCGTGTCGCTGTCGAGCGTCAGCACATAGGGCGTGCGGCCGGGCGCGAGCTGCTGGCCCGGTGCGAGCGGCAGAAAGCCGCTGGCGTCGCCGTTGGCCAGCAGGCGCATCAGCATTTCGAGCTTGCCGCGCTTGCGTTCCCAGCCCATCCAGCGCTGCTCGGTCTCGCTCCAGCTGCGCGGACGGTGCAGCAACAGGAAGCGCGGTGCCGTGCCTTCGGCCGGCGGGTACTTGGCGTTGAGCGCGGCGATGCGCTGCTGGGCGTCGTCGAGCAAGGGCGCGTCGTCGGGCATCGCGGCCTGCGACGCGTCGGCCCAGTCGGTCAGCAGCGCGAACTGCGCGTGCGCCTCGCGGTTGGCGAGCCAGTGCAGTTCGAGCCGGTGTGCGAGCTTGGCGTTGTTCGCGGTCGAACCCAGCATCGTGGGCATGACGACGAGCGCGCGGTGCCGCTCGGGAATGCCGTTCGCGAAATCGAGGCGTGGCAGGGCCTGCACGCGCACCGACTCCGCCATGATGCGTTGCGCCAGCGCAATCAGCGCTTCGGACAGCGGCCACGCGAGCAGCAGCAACGCCGCGACGGCGGTCCAGTCGCTGCGATGCGGCAGGCCGTGCAGCACGGCGGCCAGCAGCAGCGCGGTGCCGAGGGCGACGGATCCCACGTAGACGGGCAGGCGCCAACCGCGATGGTTGCGCGCGGGGCGTGTGCGCGCGGTGCGTGCGGCTTGGCCCGGCGTGGCGTTCGCCTGCAGCGATGCGATCAGCGCGGGGCGGCCCTGGCCGAAGAGGTAGTAGCCGGCGGTGCCGTCGGCGCGGTCGGTCTCCGCGCCGGCTTCGTCGGCCGGCGCACTGGACGCCAGCGTGACCACGGCCTGCGCCACTTCGCGCTCGGGCCGTTCGGTGCTGCGCGCCACCTGCTCCATCGCATGCGTGATCTGCTGGCGCGTGAGTTCGCTCTCGTTCGCAAAGCTCGGCAGTTCGCGCAGCACGCGCAGCGAGCGGCTCACGGGTTCGATGAGGTCGCTCCACTCGACCTGGCCGATCATGCGCAAGGTCGTGATGATGTTGCCGACCGTGAGGTTGGCCGCGGCCTGCGCGTTCTGCGCGTCGCCGATCAGCGCCGGGCCGTTGGGGCAGTGCTGTTCGGTCCAGCGCACCAGCGCGGGCATGTCGTCGCCGTGCTCGACGGGCAGGCGCTGCCACAGCTGCGTGAGGTAGCTGTCCTGCAGGCCGTGGCTTTGCAATGCGCGGTAGAGCACGTCGAGGTCTTGCACCGAAAGGTGCGGCGCCGCGTCCCACGCGGCATGCGCGATCTCGCGCGCGACCTTGTTCTCGGCAATGCGCTCGGCCACGCGGCGCAGGTTTTCGAGCAGCACCACGCGCAGGGTGGTGGGCAGCGCCCACAGCTCGCCGAGCATCAGCTCGTCGATGTCCTGGTAGGCGTTGAGGAAGGCCGTGAACAGCGTCTTGTTGAGCACGCTGTCGGTGTGCGCCACATAGGCCCACGCAATGCCGTACACGCGCGGCAGTCCCGCCAGGGGCGGCGTGACGAGCTTGGGCAGGCGCGCGTAGTAGCTGCGCGGCACGCCGTCATGGATCTGCTGGAGCTGCGCCTCGACGAGGTGGAAGTTGTCGAGCAGCCATTCGGCCGCCGGCGACACATAGCGCCCGCTCTGCGAGATCAGCGCGATGTAGTCGAAGGCGGCGCGCAGCGACTCGAGGTTCTCGTCGACCCGCGGAAAGAAGGGCGCGCCTTCGCGCGCGCGGTGGTGTGCGTCTTCCACCACCTGGGCACGGGCCAGGCTGTGGCCGTGCTGTTCGAAACGTTGGGCGCCGAAGAGTTCGGCGCGGATCGCGGGTGCTGCCAGGTCGTGCGGACCGAGCAGAAGGGTCCGGGCGTAGTGACTGAGCCCTTGGAGGCGGTCGACGACGGCAGCGGCGCTCAAGTGACGGCGAACAGGCCGATGCCCAGAACCACGGCCACGCAGGCCATCGTGACAATGCGGCCCGCAGCGAGCGCGCGCACACGTTGCATGTGGCTTCGCAGCGAGAACCACCGCCCGTGGGCACGCGCGCAATGGCGCATGTGGGAGGCCAGGGCTTCGAAATCGCTGCCGACGAAATCGACATGCGAATGGGAAAGGGACTGTGGGACGGACATTGCAACGGGCTCCTGTGAAACGACTTCGAGCTGCCGCGCGATTGCGAGAACTGTGAACGTGTCCCGACCGTACCCTTTTAAATGACCTTACAGGTACCTCATTGCCGACAGCGCACGTAGGAAAGGGCGCACAAGGCGCCCTTTGTCCATGGAGGCTGCCCGCCGATCAGCCCGTGTTGCGCAGCCCCGCCGCCACCCCGTTGATCGAGATGTGGATGCCGCGCTGCAGCCGCTCGCCGCCATCGCCCGCGCGATAGCGCCGCATCAGCTCGACCTGCAGGTGGTGCAGCGGGTCGATGTAGGGGAAGCGGTGGCGCACCGAGCGCTGCATCTCGGCATTGCCCTCGAGCCGCTGCTTGGCGCCCGTGATGAGCGTGAGCGCGTCCGAGGTGCGTTGCCATTCGGCCTCGATCATCGAGAACACCTTCAGGCGCAGCTTGCGGTCGATGACCAGCTCGGCATAGCGCGAGGCCAGCGCGAGGTCGCTCTTGGCCAGCACCATGTCCATGTTCGACAGCAGCGTGCGAAAGAACGGCCACTGCGCGTACATGCGCTGCAGCAGCGCCTGGCGTTCCTTCTTGCCCGCGGCGGTGCCGGCGGCGGCCAGGAACTGCTCCACGCCCGAGCCGAAGCCGAACCAGCCCGGCAGCGTGAGGCGGCACTGGCCCCAGCTGAAGCTCCACGGCACGGCGCGCAGGTCGTCGATCTTGTGGCTCGGGTTGCGCGAGGCGGGGCGCGAGCCGATGTTGAGTTCGGCGATCTCGCGGATCGGCGTGGAGCCGAAGAAGTAGTCGCCGAAGCCCGGGGTCTCGTACACGAGCTTGCGGTACGCGGCCATGCTCGCGGTCGACAGTTCGCCCGCGGCCGAGAGGAAGTTCGCCGGTGCCGACTTGCCCTGCGGCAGCAGCGTGGCTTCGAGCGTGGCGGCCACCAGCGTCTCGAGGTTGCGCCGGCCGATCTCGCGGTTGGCGTACTTCGAGCCGATGACTTCGCCCTGTTCGGTGAGGCGGATCTGGCCGCGCACCGTGCCGGGCGGCTGCGCCAGGATGGCCTGGTAGCTCGGGCCGCCGCCGCGTCCCACCGTGCCGCCGCGGCCGTGGAACATGCGCAGGCGGATCGGGTTCTTTTTCTTCTTGTTCAGCTCGTCGAACAGCGACACCAGCGCGATGCCCGCGCGGTACAGCTCCCAGTTGCTGGTGAAGATGCCGCCGTCCTTGTTGCTGTCGGAGTAGCCCAGCATCACGTCCTGCTCGGCACCCGAGCGTTCGATGAGCGCCTGGATGTTCGGCAGCGCGTAGAAGGCGCGCACGATGGGCGCGGCGTTGCGCAGGTCTTCGATGGTTTCGAACAGCGGCACCACGATCAGGTCGCAGGTCGCGTTGCTGTCCATCGCGCCGCGCAGCAGGCCCACTTCCTTTTGCAGCAGCAGGGCTTCGAGCAGGTCGCTCACCGTTTCGGTGTGGCTGATGATGTAGTGGCGGATGGCCGCCGCGCCGTAGCGTGCACGCGCGGTGCGCGCGGCCGCGAAGATGGCCAGCTCGCTTCTGGCGAGCGGCGAGTAGTCGGCGTCGGGCACGCGCAGCGGGCGGGCGTCGTCGAGCAGCTTGAGCAGCAGCGTCTGCTTGGCCTCTTCGGCCAGCGACGCATACGAGGGCTCGATGCGCGCGGTGGCCAGCAGCTCGGCGATCACGGCCTCGTGCTTGTCGGAACTCTGGCGCAGGTCGACCGTGGCCAGGTGGAAGCCGAACACCTCCACCGCGCGGATCAGCGGACGCAGGCGCGGCGCCGCGAGCACGGTGCCGTGCTTCTCGACCAGCGACTCTTCGATGGTGCGCAGCTCGGCCAGGAATTCTTCGGCGTTCGCATACGGGTTCTGCGGCGCGACCGCATGGCGCGCGGCCTCGCCGCCGCTGAGTTCGCGCAGCGTGGCCGCCAGGCGCGCGTACACGCCGGTGAGGGCGCGGCGGTAGGGCTCGTCCTTGCGGTGCTCATTGGTGTCGGGCGAGCGTTCGGCCAGCGCCTGCATCTCGACCGACACGTCGACCAGCGTGGCCGACAGCGACAGCTCGCCGCCCAGGTAGTGCACCTCGGTGAGGTAGTGGCGCAGCGCGAGTTCCGACTGGCGGCTCAGCGCGTACTCGAGCGTCTCGGCCGTGACGTTGGGGTTGCCGTCGCGGTCGCCGCCGATCCACTGGCCCATGCGCAGGAAGGGCGCGACCGAGGGCGTCTGTCCGCCTTGCACCAGCGCCTTCTCGAGGTCGGCGTACACGCGCGGAATCTCGCGCAGGAAGGTGGCCTCGTAGTAGCTCAGCGCGTTCTCGATCTCGTCGGCCACGGTGAGCTTGGAGAAACGCAGGATGCGCGTCTGCCAGATCTGCGTGACGCGGATGCGCACCTGGGTTTCGTTCTCGGCCAGTTCGATGGGCGAGAGCGCGTCTTTTCCGCCCGCGTAGGCGTTCTGGCGCAGCTTGATCTCGTCGCGCGTGGTGAGCAGCAGGGCGATGGCGCGCTCGGCGTCGAGGATGCTCTTGCGCTGCACTTCGGTCGGGTGCGCCGTGAGCACGGGCGACACGTAGCTGTGGGCCAGCGAGGCGACGATCTCGTCGGGCTTGATGCCGGCCTTGCGGATGCGGGCCAGCGCGGTCTGCAGGTCGCCGTCGGCCTGCACGCCTTCGCGCTCGGCCTCGGTGCGGCGGCGGATCTGGTGGCGGTCTTCGGCCAGGTTGGCCAGGTGGCTGAAGTAGGTGAAGGCGCGGATCACGCGCACCGTTTCGGCGGCGCTCAGGCCTTTGAGCAGGTTCTTCAGCGCGCGGTCGGCGGCATGGTCGGCGTCGCGCCGGAACGACACCGACAGGGTGCGGATCTTCTCGACCAGCGCGTAGGTTTCGTCGCCCTCCTGCTCCCGGATCACGTCGCCGAGGATTCGGCCCAACAGCCGGATGTCGTCGATCAATGGCTGGTCTTCGGTCTGGCGGCGCTTGGCGGGGGATGCAGGAGTCTTGCTGGCTTTCATTCGATGTTGTTCCTGGGGACTTGAATGGACGCGCCGCCTCCGTTGCTGCGGCGCAACATGCTAGCATTCCAGAGGTCAGAAACCATGTACTTTTTTGGGAGCGATCTTGAGCAACATCGTGATCGCCACGCGCGAAAGCCGGCTGGCCCTGTGGCAGGCCGAACACGTGCAAACGCTTTTGCAAGAACGAGGCCACAGCGTCAGCCTGCTGGGCATGACGACCCGTGGTGACCAGATCCTGGACCGCACGCTGAGCAAGGTCGGCGGCAAGGGCCTCTTCGTCAAGGAACTCGAAGCCGCGCTCGAAGACGGGCGTGCCGACATCGCCGTGCATTCGCTCAAGGATGTGCCGATGGAGCTGCCCGAGGGCTTCAAGCTGGCCTGCGTGCTGGAGCGCGAAGACCCGCGCGACGCGCTGGTGTCGCCGCGCTACGCCTCGCTCGACGCACTGCCGCAGGGCGCGGTGGTCGGCACCTCCAGCCTGCGCCGCGTGGTGCTGCTGCGCGCGCAGCGGCCCGACCTGCGCATCGAACCGCTGCGCGGCAACCTCGACACCCGCCTGCGCAAGCTCGACGAAGGCCACTACGACGCCATCGTGCTGGCGGCGGCCGGGCTCAAGCGGCTGGGCCTCGAAGACCGCATCCGCGTCGCCTTCGACCCCGACACCATGCTGCCCGCCGCAGGGCAGGGCGCCCTCGGCATCGAGGTGCGCGCCGACCGCCAGGACCTCATCGACCTGCTGGCGCCGCTGGCCCATAAGGGCGACTGGCTCAGCACCACCGCCGAGCGCGCCGTGAGCCGCGCGATGGGCGGCAGCTGCTCCATGCCGCTCGCGGCCCATGCGCGCCGCCAGCCCGACGGCACGCTGCGTATCGATGCCGCCTGGGGCGACCCGGAAGGCGACGCGCCGCTGGTGCGTGTGCACGCCCAGGCCGAGGCCGGCGACTTCGCGGGGGCCGATGCCCTCGGCCAGCACGCCGCCGGGCTGCTGCGCGACGCCGGTGCCCACTGATCACGGTGGGCGCCGAGCGATGCGCGCGGGGCCTGTCATCGTCACGCGGCCGGCGCACGAAGCGGCGGCGTGGGTTCGTGATTTCCAGTCGGCCGGCCTTGATGCCGTGGCGCTGCCGCTGATCGCCATTGCGCCCGCGCTCGACGTGGAACCGCTGCGCGCCGCGTGGACGCGGCTCGCGGACTACGCGGCGCTCATGTTCGTGAGCGCCACCGCCGTCGATCACTTCTTCCAGCACCGTGGCAGCTCGACCCTCGCCGGTTGCCGCTTCTGGGCCACCGGCCCCGGCACCGAGCGCGCGCTGCTGCGTGCCGGCGTGCCGCCCGCCGCCATCGACGCCCCGCCACCCGGCGCCACGCGCTTCGACTCCGAGGCGCTGTGGGCGCTGGCGCACGGGCAGGTGTCGCCGGGCGTGCGCGTGCTCATCGTGCGCGGCGGCGATGAAGCCGGCCAGCCGGCCGGGCGGCAATGGCTGGCCCGCGAGATCGATGCCGCCGGCGGCGTGCGCGACACCGTCGTGGCCTACCGGCGTCTCGCGCCCGCACTCGACGATGCACAGCGCCGCATCGCGACCGAAGCCGCCGCCGGACACGGCATCTGGCTCTTCAGCAGCTCGGAAGCCATCGGCAACCTGCAGCGCGCGCTGCCGGGCACAAGTTGGCAGGCCGCGCGCGCCATCGCCACCCATGCACGCATCGGCGAAGCCGCGCAGGCCGCGGGTTTCGGGGCGTTGCGTGTCTGCACACCCCTGCGGGAAGCGCTGATCGCGTCGATAGAATCCTTCGCATGAGCGCCGCGTCCCCGTCCGACGACCTTTCTCCCCCTTCCGCCGCCCCTGTGCAGGTGCCCGCCACGGTGGCGCCGCACCAGACGCCCGCCGCCCAGGCGGCCGCGGCCACCCTGCTGGCGCGCATCGGCATGGGCCTCGTGGCCCTCGTGGCGCTGATCGCGCTGCTGTCGACCATCGCGCTGTGGCAGAAGGTCAGCGGCATGAAGGAACAGCTCGCGCGCCAGAGCGCCGAGGCCACCGCCCAGTCGATGGAAGCGCGCACGCTGGCCCGCCAGGCCAGCGACACGGTGCGCGATGCCGCCGCCCGCGTGGCCCTCATCGAGACCCGCGTGGCCGAAGTCGCGCTGCAGCGCTCGCAGCTGGAAGAACTCATTCAAAGCCTCTCGCGTTCGCGCGACGAGAACCTGGTGATCGACATCGAATCCGCCGTGCGCCTTGCGCTGCAGCAGGCGCAGGTCACGGGCAGCCTCGAGCCGCTGCTCGCCGCCCTCAAGGCCGGCGACCTGCGCATCGCACGCGCCGCGCAACCGCGGCTCGCGCCCGTGCAGCGCGCCATGCAGCGCGATGCCGACCGCCTGCGCAGCAGCGCCAGCACCGACAGCGCCGAAGCGCTGCAGAAGCTCGACGAACTGGTGCGCAGCGTGGACGACCTGCCCACGCTCAACGCGGTGGCCGTGCGCGGCACCGGCGTCAACGCCTGGCGGCCCGAACCCATTCCGGCCGATGCGCCCTGGTGGCAGCGCGTGCTGCTGACCATCCGCGGCGAGGCCCGCTCGCTGGTGCGCGTGGGCCGCATCGAGAGTCCCGAAGCGGTGCTGCTGGCGCCCGAGCAGTCGTACTTCCTGCGCGAGAACCTCAAGCTGAAGCTGCTCAATGCACGGCTGTCGCTGCTGTCGCGCCAGATGGACGCCGCACGCGGCGAGCTGGGCCAGGTCACCGCGTCGCTCAACCGCTATTTCGATCCGGCCTCGCGCCGCACGCAGGCCGCGGCCACGCAGCTGCAGCAATTGCAGCAGCTCGTGCGCAGCACGGAGCCGGTGCGCATCGACGACACGCTGGCCGCGCTGACCACCGCGGCCGCAGGACGCTGATCCGTTCATGCGCGCTGCAATCTGGCTCCTCGCGCTGTTCGCCGTCGCCGCGGCGGTGGCGCTGTTCGCCGGCAACAACCAGGGCACGATCACCGTGTTCTGGCCGCCGTGGCGGGTCGATCTCTCGCTGAACCTCGTGCTCGTGATCCTGCTGCTGACCTTCGTGCTGCTGCACGTCGCGTTGCGCGCGCTCGCGGCGCTGTTCTCGCTGCCCACGCAGGCGCGCCACTGGCGGCTGCAGCAGAAGGAACGCATGCTGCACTCCGCCTTGCTCGATGCGATGGTGCAGCTGATCGCCGGCCGCTTCTCGCGCGCCCGCAAGGCGGCGCAAGCCGCGCTCACCCAAGAAAAGACACTGGCCGCGCTCGGCGCCGACCTGCCGCAGGCGCAGCAGGTGCGGGTGCTGTCGCACCTGCTGGCCGCCGAAAGCGCACAGGCCCTGCAGGACAAGGCCGCGCGTGACGCCCACCTGCAGCAGGCCCTCAACGAAAGCGCCGACCGCACCGTGCTCGCGAGCCCGGAAACCCGCGAAGGCGTGCAGCTGCGCGCCGCGCGCTGGGCGCTCGACGACCGCGACCCGACGGCCGCGCTCGCACGGCTCGAAGAACTGCCGCAAGGCGCGCAACGCCGCACGCTGGCGCTGCGGCTGCGCCTCAAGGCCGCGCGGCAGGACCGTCGCACGGTCGAGGCGCTCGACACCGCGCGCCTGCTGGCCAAGCACCGCGCTTTCTCCGACGCGGCGGCACAAAGCATCGTGCGCGGCCTCGCGACCGAACTGCTGACCGGCGCGCACGACCCGGCGCAGCTGCTGCGCGCATGGTCCGAACTCGATTCCGCCGAACGCCAGATGCCCGAAGTGGCCATCCACGCGGCCCAGCGGATGGTCGCGCTGCGCGGTGACCTGGCGCTGGCACGCGGCTGGCTGCTGCCGGCCTGGGAGCGCATGGTGGCGAACCCGCGCGGCCTCGGCGACGGGCTGCGCGTGAAGCTCACGCGCGCACTCGAAGCGGGGCTCGACTCGGTGGACGCCGACTGGCTCGCACGCATCGAGAGCGCGCAGCGCAACAACCCGCGCGACCCGAACCTGCAGTACCTCGCCGGCATGGCCTGCATGAAGCGTCAGCTCTGGGGCAAGGCCCAGCAGCTGCTCACGCAGGCCGGGCTGGGCCTGCAGGACCCCGACCTCTACCGGCGCGCTTGGCTCGCGCTGGCCCAGCTGGCGGAGGCGCGCGAAGACCACGCGCAGGCCGCCGACGCGTGGAAGCGCGCGGCGCAGATCGACAACACGCCCTGAGCGTTGATTGGTTCTGTCGTGCGTCCTGGCCTCAGGAGCACGCGGATTCCTTGGCGGCCGTCAGGCCCGCCGCTCGCGCCGACGGCTTGCCGTTGCCGAAGATCAACAGGCTCAGGCCGGCCAGCACCCACACCCCGATGCCACCGTAGAGCATCACCCATCCGAAGCTGTGCACAAGCGCCGCATGCACGGCGGCGCCTGACGGGTCGGCCTGTGACAGCACCGGAAAACTCTCGGGCAGCGACGCGAAGCTGCCCGCCGCGACCTTCTCCGCCAGCGCGCGCAGCTGTTCTGCATCCAGCGATGTCGACAGGGCGCTCTTCAGGTGCGCGTGAATGCCTTCGAGCAGCAGGAACCCCATCAGCGCGATGTTCACGGCCAGCGTGATCAGCCGCGCGCTCATGTCCATGCCCGAGGCCATGCCCGCGCGCGCGCTCGACACCGAGCCGGTGGTGGTGTTGGTCACGGGCGTGTTCGTCAGGCCCAGCCCGATGCCGGCCAGCAGGCAGCCGGGCAGCAGCGTGAGCCAGCTCGCATGCGCCACGCCGCTGCCCCAGCGCATCGCGATGAAACCGAGCCCGATCACGAACAGCCCCGCCGGAATGACGATGCCGGGCCGGTAGCGCATCGACAGCCGCTCGGCCAGCGGCGGCAGCACGAGCGTGGGCAGCGTGTAGGCCAGCAGCGCCGAGCCGGCCGTGACGGCGTCGTAGCCCAGACCGCTCTGGAAGTAGATCGGCAGGTAGATCATGAATGGCCAGAAGCTGAAGTTCATGCCGATGGAGCCGACGATCGAGCCCGAGAAGTTGCGGATGCGAAAGACCGAGAAGTCGAACATCGGGTGCGGGTTGATCTTCTCGACCCACACGAAGACCGCGAAGCAGGCCAGCGTCGCCACGAGGATGCCGATGGCCACGGGGCTTGCGAACCCGAGGCCCGGCCCCTGCGTGATGAAGTAGGTGAGGCCGAACACCGCGAGCGACAGCGTGACGATGCCTGGCAGGTCGAGCCGCTTCGCGTCGGGGTCGCTGGACTCTTCCACGCTGCCCCACACGAGCGCCAGCGCCACCACGGCCAGCGGCACGTGGACCAGGAACACCCATTCCCAGCTCGACAGCGCGACGATCGCGCCGCCGACGATCGGCCCGAAGCCCAGCCCCATGCCGAACACCACGCCCCAGATCGCGAAGGCCTTGCTGCGTTCCTTGCCTTCCTGGAACTGGTGCGACAGCACCGCGAGCTGGCAGATCAGCATCGCACCGCCGGCCAGGCCCTGCAGGAAGCGGCTGACGATCAGCACCCATGCGTTGCCCGCGATGCCGCACGCCAGCGAGGTGAGGCCGAACAGCACCACGCCGACGATCAGCACGCGCTTGCGGCCGTAGCGGTCGGCCACGGTGCCGGCCGCCATCAAGACCGTGGTGCAGGCGAGGGTGTAGGCGTTCATGATCCACTGCATGTCGCTGAAGTCGCCGTGCAGTGATTTTTCAAGCGTGGGAAGAATGACCGGCACGCTGGAGATTTCCAGGCCGAACATCAAGGCAATCAGGCAGACCGCGGACAGGGCGATCCGGTTCTTGCCGGCGGGGGAGAGGGACATCGGACGGTTTCCAAAAAGGCAGAGCGGCCGATTCTGGTGAAACCCTCTTCATGATGGAAATGATTTGATTTCCTAGAATTCATTAGGAAACATCATTGATCAAGATTCGCCATGGACTTCGACCCCACGCTGTTGCGCGCCTTCGTGGCCGTCAAGGAAACCGGCGGCTTCACGCGCGCCGCCGAGCGCCTGCACCTGACCCAGTCGGCCATCAGCCACCAGATCCGCAAGCTCGAAGAGCAGGTGGGCCGGCCGCTGCTGCACCGCACGACGCGCCGCCTCACGGTGACCGAGGACGGTGAAGACTTCCTGCGCTACGCGACGCAGATCCTCGACACGCTCGACGCCATGACGCGGCGCTTCCAGCCCTCGCCGATCTCGGGCGTGGTGCGTTTCGGCGTGCCGGACAACTTCATGGGCGACCGCCTGCCGCCGCTGCTCTCGCAGTTCGCGCGCGGGTTCCCGGCGGTGCGCATGGAGGTCTGCGTGAGCATGCACACCGACTTGCGCGCGGCCATCCGCGCCGGCGAGCTCGACCTCGCGGTCGTGATGTCGCCGCCCGACGTGGTGGAGGGCACCTGCCTGCGGCGCACGCAGCTGGTGTGGGCCGCGGCCGAGACCTTCGAGGTGCCGAAGGGCGCATCGCTGCCGCTGGCCTTCTTTCCGAAGCCGTGCGTCAACCGGCAGGTGGCCGGGTCGGCGCTCGACCTCACGTCGTCGCTCGACTGGCACGTGGTCTTCACCTCGGCCAGTCCGCAGGGCATTCGCGCGGCGGTGCTGGCGGGGCTCGCGGTGACGGTGCTCACGCGCGAGGAGGTGGAGCCGGGCATGAAGATCGTCGACGGCCGCTACGGCCTGCCGCCGCTGCCGAGCGTGAACTTCTCGCTGATCTGGAGCGAGAACGGCAAGACGCCGTGCGCCTGCCGCTTCGGGCAGCTGATCCTGGAGATGCCGGACCTGCCCGGCGTCGAGGCGCTGCCACCGCAGGCCTGAAGCAGCGCGAGACCAAAAAAAACGGCGCCACGAAGGCGCCGTTTTCATTTGCGAGGGAGCAGGGCTCAGAGCGAGCGCTGCTGTTCCTCCGGCTGCTGCTGTTGCTCGAACGGCAGCGACATCGAACCGAGGTCGCGGCGGGTTTCGACCAGCACCAGCGGACCTTCGTCGAGCACGATCACCGGCGGGCGCTCGCGCGGCACGTGCACCGGCTTCGGCTCGGCGGCGATTGCGGCGCGCGCCTGCGCGATGCGGTCGGCATCCGAGTTGACCCACTGCAGGCCCGAGCTTTCGGCGATCTGCGCGAGTTCGTTCAGCGGCAGTTCGAAGGCCTGCACCTTGGGCAGTGCGCGGCCGTTGCTGGCGGGCGCTGCGGCTGCGGGCTTGGCTGAGGCTTCGACCACGATGGGCGCTGCTGCGACAGGTGCCGGTGCGGGCGCAGCGGGGCGCTCGAAGTGCGGCTGCTCCTGCACCTGCGGTGCGGGTTCGCGCACTTCGACAGCGGTGGCCACCACAGCCACGGCAGCGGCTTCCGCCACCAGCGGCAGTTGCTGCTGGGGCTGGCGCTCGGCCTGGCCTTCGGCAGCAGCCACGGCGCCTTCGGCGACCGGTGCGGCTTCCGCGCCGTTGGCTTCGTTGCCACCGTTGCCGGCGTCGTCACGCGGACCGCGTTCGCGGCGGTCACGGCCGTAACGGTCACGCGAACGGCCGCGGCGCTCTTCGCCTTCGCGGCGCGGGGCTTGCTGCTCGTTGCCTTCGTTGTTGTTGCCTTGCTCGGCATCGCCAGCGGCAGCCGATTCGGCCACGCGTGCGTCGCCTTCGTTGGCGGCAGGTGCGTCGTTGCGGCGCTCGCGGCGGCCGTCGTTGCGTTCACCGCGCGGACCGCGCGACTCGTCGCCACGGCCGTTGCGGGGCTGGCGCTCGCCGTCGCCGGCGGGTGCTGCTTCATCGCGCGGCTGTTGCTGCTGCGCGTCGTCGTTGCGCTCACCGCGCTCGTTGCGTTCGCCGCCACGTTCACCACGCTCGCCGCGCTCGCCACGTTCACGGCGCTCGCCGCGGGCGCGCGGTGCGCGTTCCGCTGCGGCATTGCCGTTCTCGTCGCCGCCGGTTGCCGGCTGCTGTTGCTGCGCGTCGAGGTTCAGGTTGCCGTCGAGCAGGGCTTCGGCCGGCGCGTTGCGGCCTTCGCCGCCTTCGCGGCGCTCGCCGCGACCGCCACGGCGTTGTTCGCCGTCGCGCGGGGCGCGTGCTTCACGGGGCTCGCGTTGCTCGCGTGCCGGGTTGGTGCTGTCGTTGCGCTGCTCGGTGTTGCGAGCCTCGCCGCGGCGTTCGCCACCGCCGCCTTCACGGCGCTCGCCGCCGCGTCCGCCACGGCGGTCGCCGTCGCGTCCGCCCGAACGGCCGCCGCCTTCGCCACGGCCTTCGCCGCCGCGTCCGCCACGGCGCTGTTCGCCGTCGGCGCCGCGCGCACCGCGCGTTTCGCCGTCACGGCCTGCACCACGACCGCCATCGCGGCGGGGCTTCGGTGCTTCGACCGGAATGGCGCTGGGTGCCGGAGCCGGTGCGGGCGCCGGCGAGGCGCCGCCGAAGAAGCTCTTGATCCAGGCCATGAAGCCGGTCTGTGCCGGGGCTGGAGCAACCACCACGGGCGGGGCCACCGGCGCGGGAGCGGGCGCAGCGCGCACCGCTTCGGGCTTGGGCGGGACCACCGGCGCGGGCGCGTCGGGCAGCACGCCCTTGATGACCGGCGTTTGCTTGTTGGTGGGTTCTTGCGAACGGCGCGTGACCGAGGTCGGGTCTTCGATCTCGTCGGCCATCTTGTAGCTGGCTTCGATGTGATCGAGGCGCGGATCGTCGTGCTTGAGGCGCTCGAGCTTGTAGTTCGGCGTTTCGAGCGTCTTGTTGGGCACCATCAGCACGGTGACGCGCTGCTTGAGCTCGATCTTGGCGATTTCGGGGCGCTTTTCGTTCAGCAGGAACGAAGCGACTTCCACGGGCACCTGCACATGCACGGCGGCCGTGTTGTCCTTCATGGACTCTTCCTGAATGATGCGCAGGATCTGCAGCGCGCTCGATTCGGTGTCGCGGATGTGGCCCGAGCCGCCGCAACGAGGGCAGGGGATCGACGAACCTTCGGACAGCGCCGGCTTCAGGCGCTGGCGGCTCATTTCCATCAGGCCGAACTTGCTGATCGAACCGAACTGCACGCGGGCGCGGTCCTGGCGCAGCGCGTCGCGCAGGCGGCTTTCGACTTCGCGGCGGTTTTTCGACTCGTCCATGTCGATGAAGTCGATGACGATCAGGCCGCCCAGGTCGCGCAGGCGCATCTGGCGGGCCACTTCGTCGGCGGCTTCGAGGTTGGTGCGGGTGGCGGTTTCTTCGATGTCGCCGCCCTTGATGGCGCGGGCCGAGTTCACGTCGACCGACACCAGTGCTTCGGTGTGGTCGATCACGATGGCGCCGCCCGAGGGCAGTTGCACGGTGCGGGCGTAGGCCGACTCGATCTGGTGCTCGATCTGGAAGCGGCTGAACAGCGCCGCGTCGTCGCGGTAGCGCTTCACGCGGGCGGCATGCTCGGGCATGACGTGCGCCATGAACTGCTGCGCCTGGTCGTAGATGTCGTCGGTGTCGATCAGGATGTCGCCGATGTCGTGATTGAAGTAATCACGGATGGCGCGGATGACGAGCGACGATTCCTGATAGATCAGGAAGGCGCCCTTGCCGCCCTTGGCCGCGCCGTCGATGGCGGTCCACAGCTTGAGCAGGTAGTTCAGGTCCCACTGGAGTTCGGGCGCCGAGCGACCGATGCCGGCGGTGCGCGCGATGATGCTCATGCCCTTCGGGTACTCGAGCTGGTCCATCGCCTCCTTGAGTTCGGCCCGGTCGTCGCCCTCGATGCGGCGCGACACGCCACCGCCACGGGGGTTGTTGGGCATCAGCACGACATAGCGGCCGGCCAGCGAGATGAAGGTGGTGAGGGCGGCGCCCTTGTTGCCGCGTTCTTCCTTTTCGACCTGGACGGTGAGTTCCTGGCCTTCACGGATCACGTCCTGGATGCGGGCCTGGCTGGCCGACACGCCTTCGGCGAAGTACTGCTTGGAGATTTCCTTGAACGGCAGGAAGCCGTGGCGGTCTTCGCCGTAGTCGACGAAACAGGCTTCGAGCGAAGGCTCGACGCGGGTCACGACCGCCTTGTAGATGTTGCCTTTGCGCTGTTCGCGCCCTTCGATTTCGATTTCGTAGTCGAGCAGTTTCTGCCCGTCGACGATGGCCAGGCGGCGTTCTTCGGCCTGCGTGGCATTGATCAGCATCCGCTTCATGATGCGTTGTCCTTATATGTATCGTTCTTGCGGCTCATGACGAGCCAACGATGCACGGACGACGCCCGCGAAACCAGGGAATTGCCGCTTGGCCCCGGATGCTGTGACTGCCGCGCCAGGCGCGAGCAGGCCTCTCGAGCGTCAGCTCAAGAAGACAGCCGGGGTGGGGGCGCGTGGATGGGCGCGAGCCAGATTCGGTGTTGGGTAGCTATCTTTTTGATAGCCGATTGCGCAAGGGTGGCGCGCACTGCGGGCGATTCAATGCCTGAGGCGACTGGTCGAAACCAGGTCGACCAGCGCAGGCATATTTGAATCAGCAGCATCAACACAACAAGGGACTCGCTTCGATCCGCCTGCAGCTTGGAAGCTGCAGGCTGGGTATTCCGTATCGGTGTTTCGTGGGTGTCGGCTTGACTTGGGTGCCTGGCCTGCCACTTTGCGCGATTGCGCGGGGTTTGCAGGCTGGACGCCAAAGCGGCATCGACCTCACAGCATGGTCGTCAGTGCTCTAAACTTCTGTCTAATCAAGCACTTACACGACCGCGCTGGTGAAAAACATTATAGGTGCGAAGAAAAGCCCCGCGGGGGCTCCAAATCCCGCGGATCGACCCGCGGGCGCCGACACCGGCACGCCGCACGCCGCCATCCACTTCCTGACCGTCGACGCCGAATCGGCCGGGCAGCGGCTCGACAATTTCCTGTTTCGCCATCTGAAAGGCGTGCCGAAGACGCACGTCTACCGGATCATCCGGTCGGGCGAGGTGCGCATCAACAAGGGCCGCGCCCAGGCCGACACCCGCATCGAAGACGGTGATCAGGTCCGTATTCCGCCGGTGCGGATTTCGCCGCGCGCCGAAGAGGGCGCCACGCCGCCCGCGCCGGCGCGCGAGTTTCCGGTGCTGCTCGAAGACGAGGCGGTGCTGGCCATCGACAAGCCGGCCGGTGTCGCGGTGCACGGCGGCAGTGGCGTGAGCTTCGGCGTGATCGAACAATTGCGCACGGCGCGTCCGGGCGCCAAGTTCCTGGAACTGGTGCATCGGCTCGACCGCGAAACCTCCGGCATCCTGCTGGTCGCCAAGAAGCGCAGCGCACTGGTGGCATTGCAGGACCAGTTTCGCGAACGTGAAACCGGCAAGACCTACCTGGCGCTGGTCGAAGGCGACTGGCCGGCCAACAAGAAGGTGCTCGACGCGCCGCTGGCCAAGTACCTGCTGCCCGATGGTTCGGGCGCCGGTGCCGGCGAGCGCCGCGTGCGCGTGGTCGCCAAGGACCACCCCGACGCGATGCGCGCCGTCACGCTGGTGCGCGTGCTGGCCCGCCTCAGCCTGCCGGGCGACGCCACGCCGCTGTCATTGCTGGCGGTGACCATCAAGACCGGGCGCACCCATCAGATCCGCGTGCACCTGGCCTCGGCCGGGCATCCGATTGCCGGCGACGACAAGTACGGCGAGTCCGACCGCCAGCGCGCCTTGCACAAACTCGGCCTCAAGCGCATGTTCCTGCATGCGTGGCGGCTGCAATTCAACCACCCGGCCAGCGGCGAGCGCATCGCGCTGCAGGCCGGACTGCCGCCCGAGTTGCATGCGCTGATGTCGCGTGCGGCGCTCGAGGCGATGGCGCAACACCCCACCCCCACGGCCCATGACTGATTCTTCTGTTCGCCCCGCTCGCTTCGACCTGATCGCCTTCGACTGGGACGGCACGCTCTACGACTCCACCCGCCTGATCGTGCGCTGCATCCAGGCGGCCGTGGTCGATGTCGGCGGTGCCAAGCCCAGCGAGGACGATGCCGCCTGGGTGATCGGCCTGGGCCTGGCCGAGGCGCTCGCGCGCGCGGCGCCCGACGTGCCCAAGGAAAAGTACCCGGAACTCGGCGCCCGCTACCGCTACCACTTCCTGCAGCACCAGGACGACCTCGTGCTGTTCGACGGCGTGCTGCCCATGCTCGACGCGCTGCGCGCGCGCGGCCACAAGCTGGCCGTGGCCACGGGCAAGTCGCGTCGCGGCCTCAACGAGGCCCTGAAGACGGTGGCGCTGCGCGACCGCTTCGACGCTTCGCGCACCGCCGACGAAACCTTCGGCAAGCCGCATCCGCGCATGCTGCTCGAGCTGATGGAAGAACTCGACGTGCCGGCCGAGCGCACGCTGATGATCGGCGACACCACGCACGACCTGCAGCTGGCGCAGAACGCCGGCTGCGCCAGCGTGGGCGTGGGCTTCGGCGCGCATGCGTCGTCGACCTTCGACGAATTCAAGCCGCTGTACGTGGCGCAGTCGATCGCCGAGCTGCAGGCCTGGCTGCTCGACAACGCCTGAGGACGTCGGCATGAGCGACCAGCGCATCCCGTTGTGCAATGCCTCGGACCTGGTCGAGGGCGGCAACGCCGTGCCCTTCGACGTGGTCCACGGCGGCGAAACCTGCCGTGCCTTCGCGGTGCGCTTCGAAGGCCTGCCGCATGCGTACCTCAACCGTTGCAGCCATGTGGCGATGGAGATGGACTTCCAGCCCGACCGCTTCTTCGACGACTCCGGCCAGTGGCTGCTGTGCGCCACCCACGGCGCCGTCTACAAGCCCGACACCGGCGAATGCGCGGGCGGGCCGTGTCGCGGCGGGCTCGTGAAGATCGCGCTGAGCGAAGAAGACGGCGTGGTGCACTGGCATACTGACTGGAACCTCCAACCTCTTTCCTTCTGACATGACCGATCCGAACCGCAGGGAACCCCAAGGTTTCGACCCGCTGGAGCCGGTCGCCCCCCTCATGACATCCCAGGACAGTCCCAGCACCATGGCCCAAGATCCCACGCAGCGCCCCGGGTGGGAGCGCGCCACCCTCGAAAAGCTCGCCTTCGCCTCCCTGAACGAGCAGAAGGCCACGCGTCGTTGGAAGACCTTCGTGCGCCTGGGCTGGCTGGCCTTCTTCGTGTTCCTGGCCTGGTTTGCGTTCTCGCGCAGCACGCCCAGCACCGCCAAGACCACGGCCCACACGGCCGTCGTCGAGATCAAGGGCGAGATCGCCAACGGCGGCGACGCCAGTGCCGAGTTCGTGATCGCCGCCATGAAGACGGCCTTCGAGGACGAGGGCGCCAAGGGCGTGGTGCTGCTGATCAACTCGCCCGGCGGCAGCCCGGTGCAGGCCGGCATCATCAACGACGAGATCAAGCGCCTGAAGGCCAAGCACAAGAAGCCGGTCTACGCGGTGGTCGAAGAGACCTGCGCTTCGGCGGCGTACTACATCGCCGCGGCCGCCGACAAGATCTTCGTCGACAAGGCCAGCATCGTCGGCAGCATCGGCGTGCTGATGGACGGCTTCGGCTTCACCGGCGTGATGGAAAAGGTCGGCGTGGAGCGCCGGTTGCTGACCGCCGGCGAGAACAAGGGCTTCCTCGACCCGTTCAGCCCGATGAGCGACGCACAGCGCGCGCATGCCCAGACGATGCTCAACCAGATCCACACGCAGTTCATCAACGTCGTGAAGACCGGCCGCGGCGACCGCCTCAAGCTCGACACCCCGGGCCTGTTCAGCGGCCTCTTCTGGAGCGGCGAGCAGGCTGTCGAATTCGGCCTGGCCGACCAACTGGGCAACGTCGACTTCGTGGCACGCGAAGTGATCAAGGCCGAGGAAGTCATCGACTACACGCGCCGCGACAACGTGGCCGAGAAGCTGGCCAAGAAATTCGGCGCCGCCATGGGCGCGGCTTCGGTAAGCGCACTGAGAACTTCGCCGGCGCTGCGCTGAGCGCGGCTTCTTTCAGGCGGCACTGTCGGTGCTGCTGCCGGTGAACCGGGCCGAGGCCGCCAGCGCGGCGGCAAAGGCCACCACCACATAGAGCGCGGCGGTCAGCGAGCTGACCCGCGCCAGCAGGCCGATCACCGCAGGCCCTGCCATGAACCCCAAGTAAGCGATGGCCGACACGGCCGCAATGCCGTTGGCGGGCGCCACGCCCGGCACGCGGGCTGAGGCCCCGAACAGGATCGGCACCACGTTCGCAAAACCGACGCCGACCCCCGCGAAGCCGAGCAGCGCGAGCCAGGGCAGGTCGGTCAGCAGCACCAGCGTCATGGCCGCTGCCGCGAGCAGGCCGCTGCCACGCAGCAATGCAGTGGGTGAGAAACGGGCGCGCATCGCATCACCGCCGAAACGCGCAGCCGCCATCGCGGCGGAAAAGCTCGCATAGGCCAGTGCGGCCTGCTGCTGCGGGCTGCCCAGTTCCTGCTGCATGTAGAGCACGCTCCAGTCGTAGATGGCGCCCTCGGCGATCAACCCCAGCGCGGCCAGCACGCCGAGCACTGCGAGCACGCCGCGCGGCAGGCGGAAGCCGTGGTCCGCTGCTGTCGCACCGTCAGCGGGGGCGGTCGGTGTGGGCAGCATGCGCGTCGACGCGATTGCGACGACCCCGATCATCACCACGGCCACCGTCCACAAGTGCGTTTGCGGCGCCGTGCCGGCGGCCAGTGCCGCGCTGCCGCTCGCGGCGCCGACCATGCCGCCGAGGCTGAACATGCCGTGCATGCCGCTCATCAACGGTTGGCCGCCGCGCAGTTCGAGCTGTGCGGCCTCGGTGTTGATCGCCACGTCGAACACGCTGGTGACCAGGCCGAACACCGCCAGCAGGCCCAGCAGCGCGGTGTAGCCCGGCATCGCGATGAGGCCGGCAATCAGCAGGGCGTAGATGCAGCCGCAGAGCGCGGCCATGCGGCGCGGGCCGTGGCGGCCGATCCAGCGACCGGCGCTGGTCAGGCCGACCATCGCGCCGGCGCCTGCCGCGAGCATGGCGAGCCCGAGCTGCGCCTCGTCGATGGCGTAGTGCGCCTTGACCGTGGGCACGTGCACGCCCCAGGTCGCGAAGATGAAGCCCGACGCGAAGAACTGGGCGCGCGATGCCCAGCGCGTACCGGCCGTGACGCCCGGCCCCACCGTCAGCGCCCGATCGCGAACACGGCGGGCAGGCGCTCGTCGGTCACGGCCTGCGGCTTGGCGGCGCGCCAGCTTTTCACCGTCTCGCTGCGCACCTGTGCGGTCGCCAGCGTCAGGCCGCGCGCGACGGCGAGCCGGGTGTTGTGCTGCAGCGTCTGCACCAGCGCCTGCAGCAGGGCGGCGTTGCGGTACGGCGTTTCGATGAAGAGCTGCGTCTGGCCGGTCTTGAGTGCGAGCGCCTCGAGCTCGCGGATACGCGCCTGGCGTTCGCCGCCGTCCTGCGGCAGGTAGCCGACGAAGGCGAAGTTCTGTCCGTTCAGGCCGCTCGCGGCCAGGGCCAGCAGCAGCGACACCGGGCCGGTGAGCGGCACGACGGTGATGCCCAGGTCGTGCGCGGCGCGCGCCACCGACGAACCGGGGTCGGCCACCGCGGGCATGCCGGCTTCGCTCAGCAGGCCGATGTCGTGGCCTTCGAGCGCGGCGGCCAGCAGCGGGCGGGCGTCGAACTGGCCGGCGTGGTCGCCTTTCTTGTGCACTTCGCGCGGCAGTTCCTGGATGTTCTGTGCCTGCAGCGGCGCGGCCAGCGGAGCGACCGCGTCGATGCGCTTCAGGTAGGCGCGCGCCGACTTGGCGTTCTCGCAGATCCAGTGCGTGATGCCGGCGGCGGCCTGCAATGTGCCCAGGGGCAGGGCGTCCTGCAGCGGTGCCTGGAGATCGCAGCCGAAATCGAGCGGCGCGGGGACGAGGTAGAGCTTGCCTGGGGTGGTCACAGCAGGTCGACCCCCGCGGCGCGCAGCATCCGGCAGGTGCGGATCAGGGGCAGGCCGACCAGCGCGGTCGGGTCGTCGCTGTCGATGGCGTCGAGCAGCGCGATGCCGAAGCCTTCGCTCTTGGCGCTGCCGGCGCAGTCGTAGGGCTGCTCTGCCAATAGATAGCGCTCGATGGCGGCATCGGAGAGATCGCGGAACACCACGCGCACGGGGGCGATGTCGCGCTGGACGAAGCCCGTGGCGTGGCAGACGACGGCCACGGCGGTCTGGAAGATGAGCGTCTGGCCGCGCATGCGGCGCAGCTGGGCGGTGGCCCGTGCGTGGTCGCCGGGCTTGCCGAGCGCTTCGCCCGCCAGGTCGGCGACCTGGTCGGAGCCGATCACCACCGCGTCGGGAAAGCGTGTGGCCACGGCGTTGGCCTTTTCCAGCGCCAGGCGCTCGGCCAGCGCACGCGGCGTTTCGCCGGCGTGCGGGGTTTCGTCGACGTCGGGGGCGTGCACCTCGAAGGGCAGATGGAGGCGGGTGAGCAGTTCGCGGCGGTAGCGCGAGGTCGAGGCAAGGATCACGGTGCGTTGCATGCAGCGATTGTGCGTGAGCGACCGGACCCGACCCGTGCGGTGGGTTGCTCGCCTGGGAAGGCGGCCGGCGCGCTAGACTGGGACGGATGAAGAGAGAATTTGCCCCCGAAAGGCTCAATGTGCCCGCGTTCACCGCGGCGGCCGCCACCCTGGACGGCGACGACCCGGTTCCTGGCTTTGCGCGCCTCGTCGCCGAACTGGCAACGCCGGCCACCGATGCGGTGGTCCACTGGGAAGCGACTGGCGAGGAGCGCCCCGGCGCCGACGGCAAGGCGACGTCCTGGCTGCACCTGGACGTCGAAGCCACCGTGCCGCTGGTGTGTCAGCGCTGCCTGTCGCCCGTCGATACCGAGCTGTTCGTGGACCGCTGGTTCCGTTTCGTGGCCGACGAAGCCACGGCGGAGGCGGAAGACGAGGATTCCGACGAGGACCTGCTGGTGATCAGCCGTGATTTCGATTTGCGCGAGCTCATCGAGGACGAGCTGCTGATGGAAATCCCCACCATGCCGGTCCACGACGTGTGCCCGACGCCGGTTCGCCTGTCGTCCAGCGACGACGATTTCCAGGCGGCCGAAGAGGCCAAGCCGAACCCCTTTGCCGTGCTCGGCGCGTTGCGTCCGCGCAAGCCGGAAGAGGGCAAGTAGCCCTTTCTCTGCGGCTGGGCTATAATCATGGGCTTCGCGCGCGCCGCCGTGAGCAGCAATGCATACAAGGCAAAGGCAGAACGTGGCATTCCATGCATGCCGCCGGAGCTTTCGCCTCATTGCCACCGCTTGAGCCCGCATCCAGTCACCCACCTAACCGTCCAGGAGCCATCATGGCCGTCCAGCAAAACAAGAAGTCGCCTTCCAAGCGCGGCATGCACCGTTCACACAACGCTCTGGTTGTCCCCGGCATCGCCGTGGAGCCGACCACTGGCGAAACGCACCTGCGCCACCACATCAGCCCCAACGGTTTCTACCGTGGCCGTCAGGTGCTCAAGAACAAGTCCGAAGCCTGATCTCGAATCCCAAGGCCAAGGCCCGAAGCTACTTTTGCTGTAGCGTCGGGCCTTTGTTTTGATGGCTGCGCCTTTTTCTCCCGAACTCACTGCTGCGCCCGCCGCAATCACGCTCGCCGTGGATTGCATGGGGGGTGACCATGGGCCGCGTGTCACGCTCGCGGCCTGCCGCGCGTTTCTCGAGCGGCACAGCGAAGCCTCGTTGCTGCTGGTCGGTGCGCCGGCCGCTTTGGCAGGGTTCGCCGACCATCCGCGCGCCCGCATTGTGCCGGCCAGTGAAGTGGTCGGCATGGACGATCCCATTGAAATCGCCTTGCGCAAGAAGAAGGACTCTTCGATGCGCGTCGCGATCCAGCAGGTCAAAGATGGCAGTGCGCAAGCGGCCATATCTGCTGGCAACACGGGTGCATTGATGGCGATTGCGCGCTATCTGCTGAAGACGCTCGACGGTATCGATCGGCCCGCCATCGCGCCCCAGCTGCCGAACGTGAAGGGCGGGGCGACCACCGTGCTCGACCTCGGTGCGAACGTCGATTGCGATGCCGAAGACCTGCTGCAGTTCGCCGTGCTTGGCTCGGCGCTCGTTTCGGCGCTGACTGGCAACGAGTCGCCTTCGGTAGGTCTGCTCAATATTGGCGAAGAGGCCATCAAGGGCAGCGAAACCATCAAGAAGGCGAGCCAACTGCTGCGTACGGCTGCCAACTCCAAGGATCTGAACTTCTACGGCAACGTGGAAGGCAACGACATCTTCAAGGGTACGACCGACATCGTCGTGTGCGACGGATTTGTCGGCAATGTGGCGTTGAAGGCCAGCGAAGGCGTCGCCTCGATGATCGGCGAGTTCATTCGGGTCGAGTTCTCGCGGAATATCTTCACCAAGCTGGTCGCAATTGTTGCTTACCCGGTTCTAAAAGCGTTCAAAGGTCGTCTGGATCACCGTCGTTACAACGGTGCAGCCCTTTTGGGTCTGCGCGGGCTGGTATTCAAGAGCCATGGCTCGGCCGACGAAGTGGCTTTCGGCCATGCGTTGGATCGCGCTTATGATGCCGCTCGCAACAACCTGCTCGATCGCGTGCGGGCCCGCATCGCCCACGCCGCGCCTTTGCTCGCGCGGCAGGAGCCGGCGGCGCCGGCCGACGCGACAGCCCTTCACGCTTGATGACCCCTTTTTCGCGCATTACCGGCACCGGCAGCTACCTGCCCCCGCGCCGCGTCACCAATGACGACCTTGCCAAGGATCTGGCGACACGCGGCATCGAAACTTCCGATCAGTGGATCGTCGAGCGCACCGGCATCCATGCGCGTCACTTCGCCGCGCCCGATGTCAGCAGCAGCGATCTCGGCCTCGAAGCCGCGAAGCACGCGCTGGAAGCCGCCGGCCGCAAGGCGAGCGACGTCGACCTGATCATCGTCGCGACCTCGACGCCGGACATGGTGTTCCCGTCGTCGGCCGCGATTCTTCAGCACAAGCTCGGCATCGCCGGCTGCCCGGCCTTCGACGTCCAGGCGGTCTGCAGCGGTTTTGTCTACGCACTGACGGTGGCCGACGCGATGATCCGCACGGGCACCGCGCGTTGCGCGCTGGTGATTGGCGCGGAAGTGTTCTCCCGCATCCTCGACTTCAACGACCGCACGACCTGCGTGCTGTTCGGCGACGGCGCGGGCGCGGTGGTGCTCGAGGCTTCCGACGAACCCGGCATCCTGGCCAGCGACCTGCATGCGGACGGCAAGCACGTCGGCATCCTGTGCGTACCGGGCCATGTGTCGGGCGGCAACGTGCTCGGCACGCCGCTGCTGCACATGGATGGCCAGGCGGTCTTCAAGCTGGCAGTCCGCGTGCTCGAAGACGCCGCGCGCGCCACGCTCGCCAAGGCCGGCAAGACCGAAGCCGACATCGACTGGCTGATCCCGCACCAGGCCAACATCCGCATCATGGAAGGCACAGCCAAGAAGCTGAAGCTGCCGCGCGAGAAGCTGGTGGTCACGGTGCACGAGCACGGCAACACCTCGGCCGCCTCGATCCCGCTGGCGCTCGACGAAGCCGTGCGCTCGGGCAAAGTGAAAAAGGGTGAGACCCTCATGCTGGAAGGCGTGGGCGGTGGCTTCACCTGGGGCGCGGTGCTATTGAATCTGTAGTGCGTTGCGGCGCCCTGGAGCGGGCGTCGGCGCGGTGACGAAGAAACAACAATGAAATCCTTTGCTTTTGTCTTTCCGGGTCAGGGCTCGCAGGCGGTCGGCATGCTCGACGCCTGGGGCGATCACCCGGCCGTGGTCGAGACCTTGCGCGAAGCCTCCGAAGCGCTGGGCGAAGACATCGGCGCGCTGATCAAGAACGGCCCCAAGGAAGAACTGGCGCTCACCACCAACACGCAGCCCGTGATGCTGGTGGCTGGCGTGGCCGCCTGGCGTGCCTGGCTGGCTGAAGGCGGCGCCACGCCGTCCGTCGTGGCCGGCCATTCGCTGGGCGAGTATTCGGCGCTGGTGGCTTCGGGCGTGCTCACGCTCGCGCAGGCCGCGCCGCTGGTGCGTTTTCGTGCGCAGGCCATGCAGCTGGCGGTGCCGGTCGGTGTCGGCGCGATGGCGGCGATCCTCGGCATGGCGTCCGACAAGGTGGTCGCCGGCTGCGCCGAAGCCACCGCCACGTTCGGCCCCGGCAGCGCCGAAGTGGTCGAGGCCGTGAATTTCAACGATCCGATGCAGACCGTGATCGCCGGCAGCAAGGCCGCGGTCGACAAGGCCTGCGAGCTGTTGAAGGCCAACGGCGCCAAGCGCGCGCTGCCGCTGCCGGTGTCGGCACCCTTCCATTCGAGCCTGATGAAGCCGGCGGCTGAAGCCCTGCGCGAGAAGCTCGCGAGCGTGGTGCTGGCCGTCCCGCAGATTCCGGTGCTCAACAACATCGACGTGGCCGTCGAGACCGATGCCGACCGCATCCGCGACGCCCTGGTGCGCCAGGCTGCTGGTCCGGTGCGCTGGGTCGAGAGCGTTCAGGCCTTGAAACTGCGCGGTGCAACCGCCATCATCGAGTGCGGTCCCGGCAAGGTGCTGGCCGGCATGGTGAAGCGCATCGCCCCCGAACTGGAAGCCGCGTCGGTGTACGACCCGGCCACCCTCGCGGACGTCCGACAATCGCTCGCCGGCTGAACGCCGCCAGGCCCCGATACTTTTTCTCTTTTATGAGCACTCCCAAATTCGAAGGCCAGGTCGCCCTGGTCACCGGCGCAACGCGCGGCATCGGTGCCGCCATTGCGCTCGAACTCGCGCAGCGCGGCCTGAAGGTCGTGGGCACCGGCACCACCGATGACGGCGCCGCCAAGATCACCCAGGCGCTGAGCGCGTTCGACGGCCGCGGCCGTGCGCTCGACGTGAACGACGGCGCTGCCGTCGAGGCCCTGATCGACGAGATCGTGCAGGCTTACGGCGCGATCCACGTGCTGGTCAACAACGCCGGCATCACGCGCGACACGCTCGCCATGCGCATGAAGGACGACGACTGGGACGCGGTGCTCGACACCAACCTCAAGGCCGTGTTCCGCCTCTCGCGCGCGGTGATCCGCCCGATGATGAAGCAGCGCTACGGCCGCATCATCAGCATCACGAGCGTGGTGGGTGCGTCCGGCAATGCCGGCCAGGCCAACTACGCGGCCGCCAAGGCCGGCGTGTCGGGCATGACCCGCGCACTGGCCCGCGAACTCGGCAGCCGCAACATCACGGTCAACTGCGTCGCGCCGGGCTTCATCGAAACCGACATGACGGCCAGCCTGCCGGAAGCCCAGCAACAGGCGCTGCTCTCGCAGATCCCGCTGGGCCACCTGGGCAAGCCGGCCGACATCGCGCATGCCGTGGCTTACCTTGCATCGCCGCAGGCCTCGTACGTGACGGGGCAGGAACTGCACGTCAACGGCGGCATGCACATGTAGCCGAAAGGCGCAATCTTTTTCCGTACCGGAGCGCGGGGCAAATGCCACGGGCCGCCCGGCTAAAATCCACCAGTTACCTACAACCCTTAGAGGGAATCAAATGAGCGATATCGAAGCACGTGTCAAGAAAATCATCGCCGAGCAGCTCGGCGTGGAAGAGTCCCAAGTGACGAACGAAAAGGCTTTCGTGGCCGACCTCGGCGCTGACTCGCTCGACACGGTCGAACTCGTGATGGCACTCGAAGACGAGTTCGGCATCGAGATCCCGGACGAAGACGCAGAGAAGATCACGACGGTGCAGAACGCCGTCGACTACGCCACCAAGAATCAAAAGGCCTGATCGGCCAGCTGACACTGCAACGACGGCCGGCGGCTCTTTTTTCAACCGCCCGCGCCGCTCGGCAGTGGTCCAGCGCTTCCAGAAAGGTTTGCCGGCATGACCAAACGCCGCGTCGTCGTGACCGGACTCGGTTGCATCGCTCCTGTCGGAAACACCGCAACCGAATCCTGGACCAACCTGTTGGCCGGGAAGTCGGGCATTGCGAACATCACCGCGTTCGATGCAAGCGCCTTCGCCTGCAAGTTCGCCGGTGAGGTCAAGGGTTTCGACATCACCCAATACATCTCGGAGAAAGAAGCGCGTCACATGGACCGCTTCATTCATCTGGGACTCGCCGCCGCCATCCAGGCGGTGCAGGACAGCGGACTGCCGACCGGCGACGCGCTGTCCTATGAAAAGGCCGTGCGCATCGGCTGCAACATCGGTTCGGGCATCGGCGGTCTGCCGATGATCGAGCAGACGCACGGCGAATACGCGAGCCGCGGCCCGCGCCGCATTTCGCCGTTCTTCGTGCCGGCGTCGATCATCAACATGATCTCGGGCCACGTGTCGATCAAGTACGGCTTCAAGGGCCCGAACATCGCCGTCGTGACCGCCTGCACCACCGGCCTGCATGCCATCGGCACGTCGGCACGCATGATCGAGTACGGCGACGCCGACGTCATGATCGCGGGCGGCGCCGAATCGACCATCTCTCCGCTCGGCATCGGCGGCTTCACCGCGCCTCGCGCGCTGAGCACCCGCAACGACGATCCCACCACGGCCTCGCGCCCGTGGGACAAGGACCGCGACGGCTTCGTGCTGGGCGAGGGCTCCGGCGTGCTGGTGCTCGAAGAGTACGAACACGCCAAGGCGCGCGGCGCCAAGATCTACGCCGAAGTCTCCGGCTTTGGCATGACCGGCGACGCGTACCACATGACCGCGCCCGACGTCGACGGCCCCCGCCGTTCGATGGCGATGGCACTGGCCAATGCGGGTGTCAATGCCGACGAGGTCCAGTACCTGAACGCGCACGGCACCTCGACGCTGATCGGTGACCTCAACGAAACCAACGCGGTCAAGCTCGCCTTCGGCGATCACGCGAAGAAGCTCGTCGTCAATTCGACCAAGTCCATGACCGGCCACCTGCTCGGCGGCGCGGGCGGCATCGAATCGGTGTTCACGGTGCTGGCGCTGCATCACCAGAAGAGCCCGCCGACGATCAACATCTTCAACCAGGATCCGGAGTGCGATCTCGACTACTGCGCCAACGAGGCGCGCGATCTGAAGATCGATGTCGCGGTCAAGAACAACTTCGGCTTCGGCGGTACCAACGGTACGCTGGTGTTCAAGCGCGCTTGAGCGTCGCTCTCCCATGCACAGCGCACCGTCGGTGACCTATCCGGTGGGGCGCACCCGCGGCGCAACCCGGATTCTCCTGGCCCTTTGGACCCTGGGCGTCTGCTGCGCGGGCGCGGCTTGCTATCTGTTCGATAGCAATGGCTGGCGCCAGCTGCTGCTGCTCCTCAGCGTCGTCTTTTCCGGTGTCGCCGCGGGCTTTGGCCTGCGGCGGGACGGTGCAGCCACGTTGCACTTCGACGGATCGCACTGGTCGCTGACCGGTGCCGATCCGACGCGTGGCGTGCTCGCCGCGCGCGCCGTCGTGGCGCTCGATTTCCAGTCGCTGCTGCTGATCCGCCTGGCCGAACCCGGCCGCGCGGCGCGTTGGGTCTGGCTCGAGCAGCGGGCTATGCCCGAACGCTGGCGCGACGTGCGCCGTGCGGTCTACGCGCGGCCCCCGGCGGCCGAACCGGCCGGCGACCCCTGGCGCGCGACCGCTCCGGCCGATGCGCCCTGATCCGTTTCGATGACCACTTCCTTGCCGCCCGCGCCCCCGGAGTCCGCGCCGCCCGATGGGGCGGCCGAGGCGCCGCGTCCGGGTGAGGTCGACTTCCAGCTGGTCCAGCGCACCGTCGCGGGCGACCAGAAGGCGTTCGAGTTGCTGGTCATCAAGTACCAGCGTCGCATCGAGCGCCTGATCGGGCGCATGGTGCGCGATGTCGACCTGATCGAGGACATCGCCCAGGAAACCTTCATCCGCGCCTACCGCGCGCTGCACCAGTTCCGCGGCGAGGCGCAGTTCTACACCTGGCTGTACCGGATCGCGGTGAACACCGCCAAGAAGGCGCTGGTGGACATGAAGCGCGATCCGACCGTCTCCGAAAGCGCACTGCGTTCGTCCTCGGACGACGAAGATGAAACTTACCGCCCTGGAAACGAACCAACCACCGATGAAACCCCCGAATCGGTCATGGCGGCGAACGAAATCGCCAGTGCCGTCGAGGCTGCCATGGAGGCGCTCCCGACCGAGTTGCGCCAGGCGGTCACGCTGCGCGAGATCGAGGGGATGAGTTACGAAGAGATTGCCGAGGTCATGGATTGTCCGATCGGCACGGTGCGTTCGCGTATTTTCCGGGCGCGCGAGGCCATTTCGGCCAGGGTCAAGCCGCTGCTGGACAACCAGTCCGGCAAGCGTTGGTAGATCAGCAGGTGAATGACATGAATCAGACGATGACGGTTCGGGAACAGGTGTCCGCACTCGCGGACGGCCATTTGCAGGGCGAAGCGTTCGCGCGTGCGATCGAATCCGTCTGCGCTGAAGACGACTCGCGCGACGCTTGGCACGCGTACCACGTGGTGGGCGATGTGTTGCGCTCGTCGGCGCATTCGCGCTGCAGCGATACCTCGGCCTTCCTGGCGCGCTTCCAGCAGCGGCTCGCCGAAGAGCCGGTCGTGATCGCTCCGCCCGCGGCCGTGGCGCCCTTGGCCGCCGTGCCGGCTGCGATGCCCGTGCGGCAGCGCGCCGAAGCGGCCAACGAGCCGGTGTTCCGCTGGAAGCTGGTGGCTGGCGCCGCGTCACTGATGGCCGTGGCGGCCATCAGTTGGACGCTGGTCGGCAATGGCGCTGCGGTGCCGAACGGCGGTGCCCAGTTGGCCGCGGTGCAGCCGCCCGTGGCGAACTCGGTGCTGGCGACCGCGGCCGGTGGCAGCGAGCTGCCGGGCAACGGCGCCCTGACACCGACCCGCGTGCTGGTCGGCAATGGCAACCCGCAGGTCATGCTGCGCGATCCGCGCCTTGACCAGCTGCTCGAAGCTCACCAGCAGGCTGGTGGTGCATCGCAAATGCCGTCCGGTTTCCTGCGCAACGCCACCTTCGAGGGCCCCACGCGCTGAATGCGCGCCCGTCGCCGCCTGCAATGACCGTTGTTCACATGCCGATTTCCGCACGCACCCTGGTGCTCGCGTTTGCTGTTCTTTGCCTGGGGCAGATGGCCACCGCGCAGACCCGCTACGGTGCGGCGAACACGAAGAGCGTGCCCTCGGCGCAGACCGACGAACCGCCGGCCATGGGTGTGACCGAATGGCTGCAGCGCATGCACGCAGGGGCACGGCAGCGCAGTTACGTGGGCACCTTCGTGGTGTCGGCCCCGGGCGGCGACCTGTCGAGCGCGCGCATCTGGCATGTGCGCGACGGCGATCACCAGCTGGAGCGCATCGAAGCGCTGTCGGGCCCGCCGCGCTCGACCTTCCGGCGCAACCGCAACGTGATGACCTTCCTGCCCGAGGCGAAGGTCGTGAAGGTCGAGAAGCGCGAGAACCTCGACCTCTTCCCCAATCTGCCCGACAAGCCCGATTCGTCGGTGGGCGACTACTACGACGTGCGCGCCATCGGCAAGGACCGCGTCGCGGGCTTCGATACCGACGTGGTGCAGCTGGTGCCGCGCGACGGCCTGCGCTTCGGCTACCGCATCTGGAGCGAACGACGCTCCGGCCTCGTGGTGAAACTCCAGACCGTCGACAGCGACACCCGCGTGGTCGAGCAGTCGGCGTTCTCCGAGCTGCAGCTCGATGCGCCCGTGAAGGCGCAGGCGCTGGCGCAGATGATGGCCAACACGAATGGCTACCGCATCGAGAAGCTCGAACTCGAGCGCAGCACTGCGCAGGACGAAGGCTGGATGCTGCGCACACCCGTGGCCGGATTCAAGCCCCGAAGCTTCTTCCGCCGCCCCGCGTTGCCCGGCAGCGATGGCAAGCCGCCCAAGCCCGAAGCGACCACGGTGCAGTGGACCTTCTCCGACGGCCTTGCGACGGTCTCGCTCTTCATCGAACGCTACGACCCCACGCGCACGCCGGGCGACGGCGTGCTGACCATCGGCGCCACCAACGCGATCCGTCGGCGACTGCCCGCACCGGCCAGCGACTGGTGGTTGACGGCGGTCGGCGAGGTGCCGCAGCAGACGCTCAATGCCTTTGCCCAGAGCCTTGCGCGCACGCGCTGACGGGCGATGGGCTGACGCCATGCAGGCGCTCATGCTGAACCAAGCCGGCGTCGCGCACTCATAGCCTCTGTCGTTATTTGCAGCTCTGTTCTTTTTGAAAGACAACCGATGATGTTCAAAGTCGAGGGACACAAGCTTCGTTCCGGTCTGCTGGCCTTTGCGCTGGCGCTGACGGCCGGTGCCACTTTCCTGCCGGTCGAGTCGGTGCATGCGCAGACGCGCACGCTGCCCGACTTCACCGATCTGGTCGACCAGGTCGGTCCGTCCGTGGTCAACATCCGCACCGTCGAGAAGGTCGCGCAGCGTGGCGGCGGCAACGGCGAGATGGACGAGGAGATGCAGGAGTTCTTCCGTCGCTTCTTCGGTCAGCCGACGCCGGGCACCCCGCGCCAGGGACCGCGCCCGAACCGTCCGCAGCAGGAAGAAGAGCGACCGCGTGGCGTGGGCTCGGGCTTCATCCTGACAGGCGACGGCTACGTCATGACCAATGCGCACGTGGTGGAAGACGCCTCCGAGGTGCTGGTCACGCTGCCCGACAAGCGCGAGTTCAAGGCCAAGATCATCGGCGCCGACAAGCGCACCGACGTGGCCGTGGTCAAGATCGAAGCCACGGGCCTGCCTGCGGTGAAGGTGGGTGACATCTCGAAGCTGCGTGTCGGCGAGTGGGTGATGGCGATCGGCTCGCCCTTCGGCCTCGAGAACACCGTCACGGCCGGCATTGTGAGCGCCAAGCAGCGCGACACCGGCGAATACCTGCCGTTCATCCAGACCGACGTGGCCATCAACCCCGGCAACTCGGGCGGCCCGCTGATCAACATGCGCGGCGAAGTGGTGGGCATCAACAGCCAGATCTATTCGCGCTCGGGCGGCTTCATGGGCATCTCGTTCTCGATCCCGATCGACGAAGCCATCCGTGTGAGCGACCAGCTGCGCACTTCGGGGCGCGTGTCGCGCGGCCGCATCGGTGTGCAGATCGACCAGGTCACCAAGGACGTGGCCGAAGCCATCGGCCTGAGCAAGGCGCAGGGTGCGCTGGTGCGCGGCGTCGAAGCCGGTTCGCCGGGCGAGAAGGCCGGCGTGGAGCCGGGCGACGTCATCACCAAGTTCGACGGCAAGGCGATCGAGAAGCCGAGCGACCTGCCGCGCCTCGTGGGCAACACCAAGCCGGGCACCAAGAGCACGCTCACCGTGTTCCGCCGCGGCAGCGCGCGCGACCTCAGCGTGACCATCGCCGAGATCGAGCCCGACAAGCCGGCCAAGCGCGCGAGCGATCGTGACGAGCCGGCCGCGAAGCCGTCGGCCTCCGCAGCCCTGAAGTCGCTGGGCCTCGGGGTCAGCGACCTCACCGACGCGCAAAAGAAAGAGCTCAAGCTCAAGGGCGGCGTGAAGGTCGATGCCGCCAACGATGCTGCCGCGCGGGCCGGCCTGCGCGAGGGCGACATCATCATGGCCGTGGGCAATCTCGAGGTGGCGAATGCCCGCGAATTCGAGGCGGCGGTCGCCAAGGCGGACAAGGGCAAGCCGCTGAGCGTGCTCTATCGCCGGGGCGACTGGGCGCAGTACGCCCTGATCCGACCCGCACGCTGATACGGCGCCGGCGTCAAGTGGCCCCACCCGGCAGTCGGGTTTGGGGCCATTTTTTCGAGGTGTTTACGACGCTTCGGCTCCGGCACCTAAAAAAATCCGGAGCCTTGAAAACGCCAAGATTTGTTTGCAATCACTAACTTATAAAAGGCCTAAGGACGAATTTCGGTAGAATAGACAGCTCCTGGCGGCCAGTCAGCGCATAAAGAGGGCGATGGCCTTCACGATGCGAGATGTCAGACAGCCGTCCACCGGTGCTCCACAGATCGCCCACAAGTTGTTCAGTGAGTGCTCCACCCATCCTGTGGATAACCTGTTTGTATCTTTGATGTTGTGGACCTGCAACGAGCCCTTTGGACCCTGTTCCCGGATGTACGTGCTTCCCTTTTTGCCTACAATGAAGTTCCAACTACTGCAGTTGCCATTGCTTGTTGGTTCAGGGCGCGTCTCCAGAAGACGCGCCCTTTTTTCTTGGCCTCGCCCCTCGGCGCCCGAGCCAATTCAAGTACTTAAGCGTTCCCGTTGATGAATCACATCAGAAATTTTTCGATCATTGCGCACATCGACCATGGCAAGTCGACACTCGCAGACCGTTTGATCCAGCGTTGCGGCGGTCTCGCTGAACGCGAGATGGAAGCGCAGGTGCTCGACTCGATGGACATCGAAAAAGAGCGTGGGATAACCATCAAGGCACAGACCGCCGCGCTGCACTACAAGGCACGCGATGGACAGGTCTACAACCTCAATCTGATCGACACACCGGGCCACGTCGACTTCTCGTACGAAGTGAGCCGCTCGCTGTCGGCGTGCGAAGGCGCATTGCTCGTCGTCGATGCATCGCAAGGCGTCGAAGCGCAGACGGTGGCCAACTGCTACACCGCGCTCGACCTTGGCGTCGAAGTGATCCCGGTGCTCAACAAGATCGATCTGCCGAACGCAGATCTCGACAACGCGCGCACCGAAATCGAAGACGTGATCGGCATCGACGCGACCGACGCGATTCCGTGCTCCGCAAAAACCGGCGTCGGCATCGACGAGATTCTCGAGACCATCGTCGCGCGCATGCCTGCGCCGCGCGGCAACCCCGACGGCCCGCTGCGCGCGATGATCATCGACAGCTGGTTCGACGCGTACGTCGGCGTGGTCATGCTGGTGCGTGTGGTCGACGGCCGCCTCGTGAAAGGCGAGCGCATCAAGATGATGGCGTCGGGCGCGATGTACAACGCCGACAGCATCGGCGTCTTCACGCCCGCCAACGAAGCGCGCGCGTCGCTCGAAGCCGGCGAGGTGGGCTACATCATCGCGGGCATCAAGGAGCTGCAGGCGGCCAAGGTCGGTGACACGGTCACGTTGATCCGCCCCGGCACCGGCGGTGCCGCCGCCACGGCCACCGAGGCGCTGCCCGGCTTCAAGGAAATCCAGCCGCAGGTGTTCGCGGGCCTGTACCCGACCGAAGCCAGCGAGTACGACTCGCTGCGCGACGCGCTCGAGAAGCTCAAGCTCAACGACTCGTCGCTGCGCTACGAACCCGAAGTGAGCCAGGCGCTGGGTTTCGGCTTCCGCTGCGGCTTCCTCGGCCTGCTGCACATGGAGATCGTGCAGGAGCGCCTGGAGCGCGAGTTCGACCAGGACCTGATCACGACCGCGCCGAGCGTGGTCTACCAGGTGGTGCGCAACGACGGCGAAGTGATCATGGTCGAGAACCCGTCCAAGATGCCCGACGTCGGCAAGATGGCGGAGATCCGCGAGCCCATCGTCACCGTGCACCTGTACATGCCGCAGGAATACGTCGGCTCCGTCATGACGCTGGCCAACCAGAAGCGCGGCGTGCAGCTGAACATGGCCTACCACGGCCGCCAGGTCATGCTGACCTACGAGATGCCGCTGGGCGAAATCGTGCTCGACTTCTTCGACAAGCTGAAGTCGGTGAGCCGCGGCTACGCCTCCATGGACTACGAGTTCAAGGAGTACCGCGCCTCCGACGTGGTGAAGGTCGACATCCTGCTCAACGGCGACAAGGTCGATGCGCTGTCGATCATCGTGCACCGCAGCCAGTCGCAGTACCGCGGCCGGGCCGTGGTGTCGAAGATGCGCGAGATCATTTCGCGCCAGATGTACGACGTGGCGATCCAGGCGGCCATCGGGGTCACGATCATTGCGCGTGAGACAATCAAGGCGCTTCGCAAGAACGTGCTCGCCAAGTGCTACGGCGGCGACATCTCCCGCAAGAAGAAGCTGCTCGAGAAGCAGAAGGCGGGCAAGAAAAGAATGAAGCAGATCGGCTCCGTCGAAGTCCCGCAAGAGGCCTTCCTCGCGATTCTGCAAGTCGAAGACTGATCACCACGAACATGGCATACCTCACCACCCTGGTTCTCGCGGCGTTCGCCAGCTACGTCGGCGCCTGGTATTTCGGCGCGCTCGAAGGCAACTTCGCGCTGCTGCTGTTCGTGGCCACGGTGGTCACCGGGGTCTACTGGCTGGCCGAGCGCTTCTACTTCCTGCCGCAGCGCGAACGCGCCGCCGCCACGCTCGAGAGCTCCATCGCCGAACGCAACACGCGGCTGGCAGGGCAGGGCATCACCCAGGTCGACACCACCGATGCCAAGGCCAGCGAGCGCCTGCTGATGCAGCCCTGGTGGCTCGACTGGACGGCGGGCCTGTTCCCCGTGATCCTGGTGGTGTTCCTGCTGCGCTCGTTCCTGTACGAGCCCTTCAAGATTCCCTCGGGCTCGATGATGCCCACGCTGCTGACCGGCGACCTGATCCTGGTGAACAAGTTCACCTATGGCCTGCGCCTGCCGGTCATCAACACCAAGATCACCGACGGCACGCCGCTGGCGCGTGGCGACGTGGTGGTGTTCCGCTACCCGCCCAAGCCCAGCATGGACTACATCAAGCGCGTGGTCGGCATTCCGGGCGACGAGGTGGCTTACCTGAACAAGAAGCTCACGATCAACGGCCAGCCGGTGGGCAAGGCCCCGATCGCCGACTACCTCGATGGCGAGTCGATGCGCATCCTGAAGCAGTTCGACGAAGACCTCGGCGGCAAGCAGCACAAGATCCTCAACGACGAGAACGCTCCCGCCTTCGTGCCAGGGGCCAGCGACTTCCCGTTCCGCGAGAACTGCCGCTACTCGGTCGAGGGCGTGGTGTGCAAGGTGCCCGAAGGCAACTACTTCATGATGGGCGACAACCGCGATAATTCGGCCGATTCCCGTTTCTGGGGGTTCGTGCCGGACAAGAACATCGTGGGCAGGGCCTTCTTTGTCTGGATGAACTTCGGCGATCTCGGTCGCATCGGTCCGTTTCAATAATTAATCAACAGTCAACGTTACTGTTCGAGGGGTAAGAGGGCATGAGAACCAACAGTCGGTCCGTCCGTGGCAGTGCCGCGCACCAGCGCGGCATCTCGTTCATCGGCCTGGTGTTCGTCGCGGCGGTGCTGGGCTGCGCGGGCGTCGTCATCGCGCAGGTCATTCCGACGCTGATCGAGTGGCAGGCCATCGACAAGGCCGCCAACAAGGCCAAGGAAGGCGCCACGGTGCCCGAGATCCGCGCGATCTTCGACCGCGCCCAGGCCATCGACGACTTCAAGTCGGTCAGCGGCCGGGACCTCGAGATCAAGAAGGTGGGCGACAAGGTCGTCGTGTCGTATGCGTACGAACGCGAGATTCCCCTGTTCGGGCCGGCCTACCTGACGCTCAAATACAAGGGCGCGTCCCGCTGACCGCGGTGTCGAACAAGAAGGTGGACGGCAGCCTCGTCGCGCTGCAGGCGCGCCTTCAGCACACGTTTTCGGACCCGCGGCTGCTCCAGCTCGCGCTCACGCACCGCAGTTTCTCGGCCGACCACAACGAGCGCCTCGAGTTTCTCGGCGACTCGGTGCTGAACCTGGCCGTTTCGCATCTGCTGTACATCCGTCTCTCGGCGCTGCCCGAGGGCGACCTGTCGCGCGTGCGGGCCAACCTGGTCAAGCAGGACACGCTGCACCAGCTCGCGCTGGGGCTGGCGTTGTCGCCGCTGTTGCGCCTGGGCGAGGGCGAAGCCCGCTCGGGCGGCCCGAACCGGCCCTCCATCCTGGCCGACGCGCTCGAAGCGCTGATCGGCGCGGTCTACCTCGACGCCGGCTTTGCCGCCGCGCAGGCGCTGGTGCACCGGCTCTACGAGGCGGTCGAGATCAATCCGCGCATGGAAGCCGCCGCGAAAGACCCGAAGACCGAATTGCAGGAATGGCTGCAGGGCCACAAAATGAAGCTGCCGGTGTACCGCGTGGCAGCGACGCTGGGTGCAGCGCACAAGCAGACCTTCGATGTCGAGTGCGAGGTGCCCGAGCTGGGCCTTCGCGAGCGCGGCATCGGCGGCTCGCGCCGCGCCGGCGAGCAAGCTGCCGCGGCCGCCATGTTGATCCGGCTCAAGGCACGCGGCGCCGCGTGAAATCAGAATGAACGATGTAACCCATCCCGAAGCGGGACCCGAAGACACCGCAGGCGACACGGCGCCTGCCACCGGGCCGCAGCACTGCGGCCTGATCGCCATCGTCGGCAAGCCCAATGTGGGCAAATCGACGCTGCTCAATGCGCTGGTCGGCCAGAAGATCAGCATCACCTCGCGCAAGGCGCAGACCACGCGCCACCGCATCACCGGCATGCGCACGCTGGGCGCCACGCAGTTCGTGTTCGTCGACACGCCGGGTTTCCAGACCCTGCATGCCAACGCGCTGAACAAGTCGCTCAACAAGACTGTGCAGGGCGCGGTCGGCGATGTGGACCTGATCCTGTTCGTGGTCGAGGCCGGCAGCTTCACGCCGGCCGACGAGCGCGTGCTCAAGCTGCTCGGCAAGGGCATCCCCACGGTGCTGCTGGCCAACAAGCTGGACAACGTGCACCGCCGCGGCGACATCGCGCCCTGGCTGCAGACCATGCAGGCCAAGCACAGCTTCGCTGAATTCGTGCCGATGTCGGCCAAGAACGCGAAGGACGTCGAGCGCCTGTTCGGCATCTGCGAGAAGTACCTGCCCGAACAGCCCTGGTTCTACGACGAAGACGAACTCACCGACCGCAGCGAGAAATTCCTCGCCGGCGAGCTGGTGCGCGAAAAGCTCTTCCGCCTCACGGGCGACGAGCTGCCCTACACCTCGACCGTCATCATCGACAAGTTCGAGGAGGAGCCGCCCCAGAAGAAGGGCCAGAAGCGCCTGCTGCGCATTGCCGCCACCATCGTGGTCGAGCGCGACGGCCACAAGGCCATGGTGATCGGCGACAAGGGCGAGCGCATCAAGCGCATCGGCATGGAAACCCGCGTCGAGCTCGAGAAGCTGGCCGACGCCAAGGTGTTCCTCGAGCTGTGGGTGAAGGTGCGCTCCGGCTGGGCCGACGACGAAGCCCGCGTCCGTTCGTTCGGCTACGAATGAAGTGGCCGCTGCTCATCGCGTTTCGCATGAACCGGCTTACGTGCTCCATCGCTACGACTGGAGCGAGTCGAGCCTGATCCTCGAGGTCTTCACCCGCCACCACGGGCGCATCGCGCTCGTGGCCAAGGGGGCGAAGCGGCCGAGTTCCAATTTCCGTCCGGTGCTGCTGCCGCTGCAGCCGCTGCAGCTCAACTACGGCGGCGACGCCGAGATCCGCACGCTGAAAGGCGCTGAATGGATGGGCGGCCACGTCATGCCGACGGGAGAGGCGCTGCTCTCCGGCTACTACGTCAACGAACTGCTGCTGCGCCTGCTGGCGCGCGACGACGCGCACGAGGCACTGTTCGACGCCTATGCCGGCGTGGTGCAGGTGCTGGCCGGCGACCACGCGGGCGCCCAGGCCGCGACGCAGGCCGCCGCGCTGCGCGCCTTCGAACTGCTGCTGCTGCGTTCGGTCGGCCTGCTGCCTTCGCTCGACGCGCAGACGCTCACCCTGGAGCCGCTGGCGGCCCGCGCGCGCTACACCCTCGTGCCCGAAGCCGGCCTGCGCCAGGCGGCCAAGGACGAGGCTGCGTTGGCCGGTGCCGACTGGCGGGCGCTGCAAGAGGTGCTCGACGATCGCACGCCGTTCACCGCCACCCTGCGCGAGGTCGCGACGATGAACGCCGGCAGCAACAGTGCCCTGCGCAACCAGCTGCGGGCCTTGCTCAACTACCATTGCGGCGTGACCACGCTGCGCACGCGGCAAATGATGAGAGATCTGCAAGCACTATGAGCACTTCTTCGGGCGATGCCGGTACCACGGCCCTGTCAGTCAATCTCAACAAGGTCGCCCTGGTGCGCAACACGCGCCACCTCGGCATCCCGAGCGTGGTGGGCGCCGCCCAGGCCTGCCTGGCCGCGGGCGCGCAGGGCATCACCGTGCACCCGCGGCCCGACGCGCGCCACATCCGCGCGCACGACGTGAGCGACCTGTCGGAACTGCTCGCCAAGGACTGGCCGGCCATCGAGTTCAACATCGAAGGCAACCCCTTCCACAACCTGATGGACTTCGTGCGCGAGCTCAAGCCGCACCAGGCCACCTTCGTGCCCGACAGCGAAACCCAGTCGACCAGCGACCACGGCTGGAGCTTCCCGGAAGACGCCGAGCGCCTGCGCCCGCTGGTCGCCGAAGCCAAGGCGCTGGGCGTGCGTGTGAGCCTGTTCATGGATCCGATCCCCGAGATGATGGCCGCCGTCAAGGCCGTGGGCGCCGACCGCGTCGAGCTCTACACCGAAGGCTACGCCGCCTCGCGCGGCACGCCGCAGGAAGCCGCCGTGCTCGCGCGCTACGTGGCCGCGGCGCAAGCCGCCTACGCGGCGGGCCTGGGCGTCAACGCCGGCCACGACCTGAGCCGCGACAACCTCACGCCGTTCCTGCGCGCGGTGCGCGGCGTGCACGAGGTGTCGATCGGTCATGCCTTCGTCGCCGATGCGCTCGAACTCGGGTACGCCGCCACCACGCGCGACTACCTGCGCTGCATCGCCGACGCCGCATGATCTACGGCATTGGGACCGACATCTGCGACGTGCGCCGCATCGCGGCCACCTTCGAGCGCCAGGGCGAGCGCTTCGCCCGCCGGGTCCTGAGCGACGCCGAGTTCGCCGTCTGGCAGGCCCGCGCTGCACGCTGGCCCAAGCGCGGCCTGAGCTACCTCGCCACGCGCTTTTCCGCCAAGGAAGCCTTCAGCAAGGCCATCGGCCTGGGCATGCGCATGCCGATGAGCTGGCGCCTGTGCGAGATCGCCAACCTGCGCAGCGGCAAGCCGGTGATCGTGCTGCACGGCGAGCTGAAAGACTGGTTCGAGGCGCAGGGCCTGACGGCGCACGTGACCGTCACCGACGAAACCGAGTACGCCGCCAGTTTCGTGGTGGTGGAAAAGGCCTGAACGAAGCTCCGGCGCCACGCCGACCGATCGACTGACCGACAGACATGACCGAACTGAACCACGCGCCGCTCCTCATCGATGTGGCCGGCACCGAACTCACCGCCGCCGACCGCCGGCGCCTCGCGAACCCGCATGTGGGCGGCGTGATCCACTTCACCCGCAACTGGCAGGACCGCGCGCAGATGACCGCGCTCAATGCCGAGATCAAGGCGATCCGGCCCGACCTGCTGATCTGCGTCGACCACGAAGGCGGCCGCGTGCAGCGCTTTCGCACCGACGGCTTCACGCGGCTGCCCTCGATGCGCAGCCTGGGCGAACTGTGGATGCACGACGCCCTGCGCGCCACGCAGGTCGCCACCGCTGCCGGGCAGGTGCTGGCCGGCGAACTGCGCGCCTGCGGCGTCGACTTCAGCTTCGCGCCGGTGCTCGACCTGGACTACGGTGGCAGCAGCGTGATCGGCGACCGCAGCTTCCACCGCGACCCGCGCGTGGTCGCGCTCCTCGCCAAGAGCGTGATGCACGGCATGCTGCAGATGGGCATGCGCAACTGCGGCAAGCACTTTCCGGGGCATGGCTTCGTGCAGGCCGATTCGCACGTCGAGATCCCGGTCGACCGGCGCAGCCTGACAGCCATCCTGGCCGACGACGCGCGGCCCTACGACTGGCTGGGCGGCACGCTCGCGGCCGTGATGCCGGCGCATGTGATCTACCCGAAGGTCGACAAGCGGCCGGCGGGTTTCTCCGAGAAATGGCTGAAGGACATCCTGCGCCAGCGCTTCGCGTTCGACGGCGCCGTGTTCAGCGACGACCTGAGCATGGAGGCCGGGCGCTACATCGACGGCCAGCTGCTGAGCTACACCGATGCCGTGCTGGCGGCGCTCGCGGCGGGTTGCGACCTGGCGCTGCTGTGCAACCAGAGCATCGGCGAAGGCCGGCCGCTGGACGAGATGCTCGACGGCTTCACCGCCGCGGTGGCCGACGGCCGCTGGCAGGGCGATGCGGCCAGCGAAGCACGGCGCCGGTCGCTGCTGCCGGGCGATGAAGCGCTCGACTGGCAGGCGCTCACGGCCTCGACGCGCTACGTGCAGGCGCAGCGCCTGCTGGCCGGCGCTCAGTCGCGGAAGGGCCGCACCGGCAGTTGATTCGCCGCGGGGCCGAGCAACGCGGCCACCTCGGGCGTCTCGAACAGCGATTCCAGCCAGGGCTTGTCGGCCAGGCCGGCACGGAAGAACACCTGCAGCAGCCGCAGGGTTTCGGTGCGCAGCGCGCGCGTCAGCATTTCAGCGTCGATCCGCGGCGTGCCGGCGGGCACAAGCGCCGTGCAGGCCTGCGCCACGGTGCGCAGCAGCTGTTCGGCAAAGTCGCGCTGCGGCGGCCACAGATGGGCGTAGAGCTGGGCGATCAGGTCGATGTCTTCCACGCGGCTGCGCGGCAGCAGGTGGCGCAGCACCGCGCGCCGCGCGCGCATGGCGAGCGAGACCGCATGCGCGAGGTTGGCTGGCGGCGCGACCGGTGCCGCGCGATGCAGCAGCTCGGGAATGACCGCGAAGCGCGCGCCGGCCACGATGCAGCGGCACAGCATCTGCAGGTCGTCGTGCACCGTCGCGAACTCGGGGTCGTGGCGCACGCCGGTGCGTTCCAGGAAGTCGCGGCGGACCAGGCAGGCCGACAGCCGCAGCGGCTCGGGGCCCAAGGCTTCGGCCACGATTTCATCGTGCCGCTGGGCGTACTTCAGCGGTCCGGCCGGCGTCTCGCTCCAGCAGCCGACGATGTCCAGGTCCGGGCAGGCGGCGAGCAGCGCGGCCTGGCGCTGCAGGCGGCCGGGCAGGGCGCGGTCGCCGGCATCGGCGAAGACCACGTGGTCGCCGGTGGCCTGTGCGAGCGCGAGGTTGCGCAGGGTGGGGCGGTCGCAGGCCATGGGCAGTGTGATCCACCGCAGGTCGGGAGCGATGGCGCGTGCTTCGCTTTCAGCCGCTGCGGGCAGGCCTGCTGCCACCACGACCAGCTCCAGCGCCACGTCGGCCTGCGCTGCCCAGTCGCGCAAGTCCTGCAGCCAGTCGTCGCGGCTGCCGTCGGGCGTCAGGCAGACCGTCACGCGCGGCATTGCGACGGGCGGTACGCGGTCGGGCTGCTGGGCGCGCCAGGCGAAGTAGCGTTCGAGCGCGGGGCCGATGTCCGGCGGCGCCACGGCCGCGTTGATCTTGTCGAGTCCCTCGCGTTCGAGTCGTGCGCGGCGCGGCGCATCGGCGACCAGCGTCACGACGGTGTCGACCAGCTGGTCGTAAGGCACGCCCACCACCGCATCTCGGAAGGCGGGATCGACCTCGCTGTCGGGGTAAAGCTCGCAGACCACAGCCTTGCGGTGGCGCAGCAGGGTCGACAGGCGCGGCGTCTCGACCACGCGCGAGTCTTCCCAGTTGTGCAGGTTCAGCAGGACCTTGGTGCGGCGCATGGTCGCTTCGCGCTCTTCCAGCGACCAGAACCCGGTGTGCGTGATCTCGACGCGCAGCCCCCGCGCCCGCAGCGCCTCGATGATGTCGATGCGCCGCCGCGTGAGCGAGCCGAAGAAGCAGACATCGATGTCGCGTGCTTCCTCGGGCAGCACCTCGGACCACGGCAGGGTGCGCGCCGCGTCAGACTCCCAGCCGAGCGGCACGCAGTCGGCGTTCTGGTAGCCCAGCTCGCGGTGGCACTGGAAGTTGGTCTTGCTGTACTCCCACAGGTAGCAGCGCGGGAGCAGGTCCAGGTAGTTGGCGTTCCAGGCGTGCGTGCCCTCGACCATCGGCTCGAGGTTGACGACGATGCAGTTGGGATGCAGCGGCGCGATGCTCGTCCAGGGAATGTTCCAGAAGAAGAACAGCAGGTTGATCGCGTCCGGGTCGACGACGGCCGGGGCGTAGGCCGTCGGGTAGCCCAGCCGTTCGGCCGCCAGCTGGTAGGTGCGCACGATGTCGCCGCAGACCGCGTCCTCGGACAGTGACGTGAAGTGCAGCCGTGGCAGGGTCATGGCGACGACTGTAGCGGGTCAGGTCAATCCGAACCTGGCGCGCCCACCACCGTGGGCCACAGCGGTGCGCCGCCCGCCTCCAGGTGCGTCATGTACAGCCGCAGCTCGAACTCGAAGCGGTGGTACTCGGGCTCCATGTGCGTGCACAGCGCGTAGAAGGGCTTGTCGTGGTTCTTCTCGCGCGTGTGGGCCAGTTCGTGCACGACGATCATGCGCAGCCATTCGAGCGGCACGGTCTTGAACAGGCTGGCCACGCGGATCTCGCGCTTGGTCTTGAGCTTGCTGCCCTGCACGCGGGCGATGGTGGTGTGGGTGCCCAGCGCGTGGCGCACCACATGCAGCTTGTTGTCGAACACCGCCTTGGCCAGCGGCTCGGCCTTGCGCATGTACTCGCCCTTGAGCTCGCAGGCGTAGTCGTACAGCGCGCGGTCGGTGCGGATGTCGTGCAGGCCGGCGTAGCGTCCGCGCAGCAGGGCGCCGAGCTTGTCGGCCGCCATCAGCTCGCTCACCTGCGCCAGCAGCGCGGGCGGGTACGCGGACAGGTACTTCATCTGCGGCTCACCCCGCCGTGCGCGCCGAATAGGCGAGCCCGGCCGCCACGCCGCCGAGCAGGTCGCCTTCGATCAGCGGCACGCCAGCGAAACTCGCGCGCAGCGCCCGCTGGAACGGGCGCAGGGCCGACGAGCCGCCGGTGAGGTAGATGGCGTCGAGGTCGCCGCTGCGCAGGCCGGCGCGCTTCACGCAGGCGTGGGCGCAGGCCACCACGTTCTCCAGCGGTGCCGCGAGCTGCTGCGCCATGTCGGCCGGCGTCAGCGCCGACACCAGCCCCGCCTCGATGCACGACAGGTCGATCTGTACCTCGGCGTCGCTGACTGAGCCGTTGATCTTGGCCTGTTCGACCTCGCTGGCGATGCGATGGCCGTGGCGCTCCTCGAGCACCGTCATCAGGCGGTCGTGCAGCTGCCGGTCGCTGTAGCTGGTGCGCAGCTCGCGCGCCTGGCGCACCGCCTTGGGGGCGTAGAGCCAGTTGATCAGGTGCCAGGACGACAGTTCGAAGAACACCTTGCTGGGCACCTCGCGCCCGCTCGGGCCGAGGTGGCGCAGGCCGAGCAGCGGCATCACGCGCTCCAGGTTCAGGCGCTGGTCGAAGTCGGTGCCGCCGATGTGCACGCCGCTGGTGGCCAGCACGTCGTCGGCGCGGTCGGCGCGCGTCATGCGCTCGGGGCCCAGGCGCACCACGGTGAAGTCGGAGGTGCCGCCGCCGATGTCCACGATCAGGATCAGCGATTCGCGCGTGACGCGCTGCTCGTAGTCGAAGGCCGCGGCAATGGGTTCGTACTGGAAGGACACGTCGCGCAGGCCGGCCGCACGCGCGGCGTGGCGCATGCTTTCTTCGGCACGCTGGTCGCGCTTGGCGTCGTCGTCCACGAAATGCACAGGGCGGCCGATGACCACGCGCTCGGGGCGCTGGCCCAGCTCGCGTTCGGCGCGCGTCACCAGCTCGTGCAGGAAGCGCGCGATGATGTCCTCGAAGCTGACCAGCCCGTCGTAGACGGCGGTCTTCTCCTGCATCAGCGGGCTGCCGAGCAGGCTCTTGAGCGAGCGCATGAGCCGGCCTTCGACGCCGGACAGGTACAGCGCGATGGCGTCGCGGCCGAAGTGCGTGCTGCGGTCCTCGGCGTTGAAGAAAAGGGCGGTCGGCAGGGTGGTGGCGCTGCCTTCGATGGGCAGCAGGCGCGCGGCCTCGCCGGGGGAGGCGTAGGAGACCGCGGAATTCGAAGTGCCGAAATCGATGCCGATGGCCGGGGTGCGTAGGGGATTCATTCAAGCAGGAAATCGGAGGGCCCAAGAGTGTAGAGGGTCGGCCGGAGCGCGCGATAGACTGCGGCCCAATGACCACCCCACCCGGACGCCGTCGATGCCGCTGTGCCTGACCTTCTTCGACCGGCTCGACGAGCCGGTGCTGCGCAACCACAGCCACTACTGCCGACGTTTCGGCTACCCCCATGCCTGGGTGGAGACCGAGCGCGCCGGGCACCCCGCGCTGCGCGACTGCGCGAAATACGCCGAGATGCTGCGCCGCCTGCGCGGGCTCGACGAGGGCGACTGGCTGCTCTTTCTCGATGGTGATTCGGTGGTGTTCCACCCGGTGGCCGTCGAAACGCTCTTGGAGGGCCGCGACCTGCTCGTGGTGGATGGGCCCAAGGGCCTGCCGCTGTGCAACCTGATGATCCTGCGCAACACGGCGGCCAACCGCGCGTTGTTGCATGCGCTCATCCGGGCGGCGAGCCAGGTCGTCGCGCGCGTCACGCCCCGTCTCGACGCGGCGGCGCTGCTGCAGCCGGCCGGCCTGCTGCCGTGCAACGGGCCCATCGGCGACTGCTATGTGAACGTCTCGTGGCGCATCGCGACCTGGTTCCATGCCCGCATCTTCGTGGTGCACCTGGCGGCCCTGCCGGAGCTGGATGCCGAAGGCCGCGTGATGGAAGAGCTGCTGCACGACGCGAACCTGCAGCGCCTGCTGGTGCGCCGGGTGAACGCGGCACTGATCGATGGCGAGCCCGTGCTGCCGCCGCCGGCCTACCCGGCGATCTCGGAGGACGCGTATTCGTGCGTCAACCCGCAGGCGTCCATCGCCTTCGTCACGCTCTACACGCACCACATCAACGACTACGCGCGCGTGTCGGAGCACAACGTGCGGCGCTACTGCGAGCGGCACGGGTATGGCTACCACGTCTACCGCGGCATCCCGGACGAACTCGATCCGTCGATCAGCGGCGCCTGGGTGAAGAGCTGGCTCGTGAAGCGGCACCTCGCACAGCACCAGTGGGTGGTGTGGATCGACGCCGACACGCTGTTCGTCAACCAGACGAAACGCATCGAGCCGCTGCTCGAAGGCCGCGACCTGCTGTTCGCGAAGGACATCGGCGCGTGGGACGTGAATTCGGGCGTGATGGGCTTCCGCCACACCGAGGGCAACCTCGCGCTGCTCACGCAGCTGTGGGAGCGCATCACCGGCGTCGACGACAAGTCGACCGTGTACGCCAGCCAGGGCGACCAGTACTACACGAACGTGGTGCTCGGCGAGCACGGCCTGATCGGCGATGCGGTGATTACCGACCTGCTGAGCATCAACACGCCGCCGCACCTGGCGGGCGACGACAGCCTGCTGGTGCACTTCGTGGGGCTCGGGGAGCCTTACCGGTCGGTGTACATGGCGGACGTGGACGCGCGCTCGAAGCGGCTGGGCGGCTGACCAACGCCGCATTTCGTCCGCTGGGCGCGAACGGAATGCCTCCCGGCATCACCCGCCGTAGGCGTAGGTCTGCGGATAGGCGTTGGACGCCATCTCCCGTTCGGCCTCGTCGCGGAACTCGCCGTGGTGCGGGCTGAGCACGTAGAGATTCTGGTCGGCGCACAACCGGGCCAGGTCGGCCATGGACTGCACCTGCACCGTCAGGCCTTCAAGGGACAGGGCGGCCGGAAACACGTCCGCCTTGTGGCGTTCGAAGATGTCACGGCCGGGGCCGGGGAAGCTGAACCGGTGATCGAGCACGCGGAAGCCTGTTTGGTAGAACATCTTGCGCGCATCAAAATCGGTGAAGAAGCGCAGGTGCGTGAAGTCGAGCAGGCCCCAGTGGGTGTAGCGCCAGTGCCCCCGGAACGCGTCGTACAGCAAAGGCAGGTTGGACGCGTTGGGGAGGCTGATCAGGATGTGCGCATCGTGCGCGACCATGCGTTTCAGGCCGCTGAGCAACTGCCACGGGTTGACCAGGTGCTCAAGCACGTCGAACAGGCACACGAGGTCGAAGGGGCGGGTGAGCCCCAGCGCGGCGAAATCGACTGTCTCCACGTCCTGCTCGACGACCTGGTCGAAGTGTTCGCGCGCCACCTGCGCTGCCGCGGCGTTGAACTCGCAACCCCAGAGTTCGCAGCCGGGGTAGCGCTGGCGCAATGCGTGGCCGACACCGCCGGAACCGCAACCGATGTCGAGGGCGACCGTGGGAGGACGCTGGATCATGTCCAGGCATTCGGGCCTGGGATTGAACGGGTAGACGTACTCTTTTTTGTCGCGGTCTTGCCAGAGAAAGTCAGTCACATTGTCCCCGTCGGGTAGGTCAGAGTTCGCGGCGCAGCGCCGGGAACAGGATCACGTCGCGGATGCTCGGCGAATCGGTCAGCAGCATCATCAGGCGGTCGATGCCGATGCCGCAGCCGCCGGTGGGCGGCATGCCGTATTCGAGGGCGCGCACGAAGTCGTGGTCGTAGAACATGGCTTCGTCGTCACCGCTGTCCTTGGCGGCCACCTGCGCGTTGAAGCGCGCGGCCTGGTCTTCGGCGTCGTTCAGCTCGCTGAAACCGTTGCCGAATTCGCGGCCCGTGATGTACAGCTCGAAGCGCTCGGTGACCTCGGGGCGCTCGTCGTTGGCGCGCGCCAGCGGCGAGATCTCGGTCGGGTGCTCCATGATGAAGGTCGGCTGCCAGAGCTTCTCTTCGACGGTCTCTTCGAAGTACATCACCTGCAGGCTGGCCAGGCTGCGCTGCGAGAGCTTGTCTTTCTCTTCGTTCAGGCCGAGCTTGCGCAGGGCGTTGATGAGCCAGACGGTGTCGTCCACGCCATCACCGGCATCGGTGTGCTTGAGGATCGCTTCGCGGATCGTCAGGCGCTCGAAGGGCTGCGTCAGGTCGACGGCCTTGCCGCCGTAGGTGAGCTGCTGCGTGCCCACGGCCTTGTCGGCGATGGTGCGGATCAGCGTCTCGGTGAAGTCCATGAGGTCGCGGTAGTTCCAGTAGGCCGCGTAGAACTCCATCATCGTGAACTCGGGGTTGTGCCGCACCGAGATGCCCTCGTTGCGGTAGCTCCGGTTGATCTCGAACACGCGCTCGAAGCCGCCGACGATCAGGCGCTTGAGGTACAGCTCGGGCGCGATGCGCAGGAACATCTCCTGGTCGAGCGCGTTGTGGTGCGTCTTGAAGGGCTTGGCGTTGGCGCCGCCCGGAATGGGGTGCAGCATGGGCGTCTCGACTTCGAGGAAGTCGTGCGACACCATGAATTCGCGCAGCGCGCTCACGGCCTTGCTGCGCGCGGTGAAGCGCACGCGGGCCGACTCGTCGGTGATCAGGTCGACATAGCGCTGGCGGTACTTCTGTTCCTGGTCGGCCATGCCGTGGAACTTGTCGGGCAGCGGGCGCAGGCTCTTGGTGAGCAGGCGCAGGCGGCTGACCTTGATCGACAGCTCGCCGGTCTTGGTCTTCATCAGCGTGCCTTCGGCACCGAGGATGTCGCCGAGGTCCCAGCGCTTGAAGTCGGCGTACGCCTCTTCGCCGATGGCGTCGCGCGTCACGTACAGCTGGATGCGGCCGGTGGCGTCCTGCACGGTCGCGAAGCTGGCCTTGCCCATCACGCGCTTGAGCATCATGCGGCCGGCCACGCTGACGGCCACGGCCTGCGCTTCCAGCGCCTCGGGCTCGGTGCCGCCGTGCTGCTCGACCAGTCCCGCGGCGCGGTGGCCGGGTTTGAAGTCGTTCGGGAATGCGACCCCCTTGCCTTCGGTCTGCGCCGTGCGCAGCAGCTTGAGCTTTTCGCGGCGTTCGACGATGAGCTGGTTGTCGTCGACGGCGGGCGTGGAAACGGGGGGGGTCTGTGGGTCGGACATGGGAGGCGGGTGAGGCGCAACCGGGAGCGTGCGCGGGGTTGGCATTTTAGCCGATAGGTCTTGCGCAAAAGCTGCAGCGAGCGCCCGTCGGTCTTGTGCAATGCGCTATGAAAAAAGGAGCGCCTCAGTCAAAGGCGCTCCTTGCGTGGGTCAGATTTTTCCGATCAGTTGATCGCGCGCGGGGGCCAGGAAGTACGCGACTTCCGGGGTGTCCATGCGCTGCGTCAGCCAGGCGGTGTCGATCAGCCCGGCCATGCGGTAGCGAAGGATCAGCCGCACGGCCTCGCGCCGGAGCACGCGCGCCAGCGTGGCGCGCTCCAGGTCCGGGGAGAGCGAGGGCAGCGCGGCCACCTGCGCCATCCGCGTGAGCATGGACACGGCGAACGCGGCATCGGGCGGCCAGTAGGCGGCGCGCATCTGCGCCAGCTGTTCGTGTGCGTGCGCAGCGAGCGAGGGGAAGTACCCGCGCAGCAAGGCGTGCTGCGAACGAACGGCGGCATCGCTGGCCGCGAGGGCCTCGTCCTCGCTCGGCGTCGTCGGCGCACCGCGGTGGCACAGCGGCGCGGCGATGGCGGCCAGGCGGGCGCCCGCCGTCGCGCAGCGGTGCAGGAAATACTGAGCCTCGAGGTCGCCGTCGAACGCATCGTCATGGCGCAGGTTGTGCCGCACGAGGAATTCGCGCCGGTACATGCAGGTGCGCGCGCGCAGCACGCGGTCGGTGCCGAGAAACTCGGCGCGGATTTCGTGGTCGAGTTCCGGCGTCCGGTGCAGTTGCAGGGCCTCGCCTTCGCCTTCCTCGAACCAGCTGCCGACGATGTCGATCTCGGGGTGCGCGGCCAGGAAGGTGGCTTGGCGGTGGAGCCGGTCGGGGGCGGCGGCGTCGCCTTCGTCCCAGAACACGAGGTAGTCGGCATCGGCCTGGCGGACCGCGGCGTCGCGGGCGTTGGCCCGGTTGAACGGGCCCGGCAGCAGGATGACCGTGTCGTCGGGGTGAGCCGCCATCTCGCCGGCGCGCGCAGCGGAGGTGACCCGGATGACGGCCAGCTCGCATTGCACTTGCGCCGCGAGGCCGGGCAGGGGGTGGGTTGCGGCGTGTTCCGCCGCAATCACGACCGCCACCCGGAATCGCTGCGCCTGCGCCGCCTCGCTCCAGGTGCCGGGCTGTTGCGCCTGCCATTGGAAGTAACGGTCCAGCGCCGGGCCGAGCCAGCGCGTCTGCGCCCGGGCGGTCAGGCGCTCGTACCCGATGCGCTCCAGCTCGGCCCGCCGCGCCGGGTTGGCCAGCAGGCGAAGCGTGGCGTCGACCAGACCCTCCCACGGGGCGCCTTCCACCGCGTCGCGCAGGCTCGGGTCGAGGTCGCTGTCCGGGTAGAGCTCGCAGACCACCGCCTTGCGGTTGCGCAGAAGCACCGTCAACCGGGGAATTTCGACAATGCGCGAGTTGTCCAGCTGGTGCATGTTGATCACCACCTTGGCGCGTCGCAGGTGGGCATCGCGCTCGGCATTGCGCCACGGCTTCGGCATGGGCAGGACCACGCGAACGCCCCGCGCGATCAGCGCTTCCAGCACCTGGACGCGGCGCGGGGTGGTGGCGCCGAAGAAGACGACGTCGATGTCTTGCTCGGCATCGGGCAGGACGGTTTCCGCTGCCGGCTCGGCGCCGGCGCCGCGCTGGTAGGCGAGCGGCACATGGTCGGACGCGGTGAAGCCCAGTTCGACGTTCTTCTGGAAATTGGCGAGGCTGTACTCCCAGAGGTAGCAGTTGCGCAGCGTCGCCTGGTACGCCTCGGAGAAGCAGAAATTGCCCGGCGTCAGGTGCTCGAAGTTGACGATGATGCAGCGCGGGTGGAGCTTGTCGAACCACTGCCAGTCGGTCCGCCAGACAAAGAACACGACGTTCACGACCTTGGGGTCGAGCTGGTGCGGCGCAAAGCTCGTTGTGTAGCCGAGGGCTTCCGCCGCCAGCCTGTACGACTCGACGATGTCGTCGAACTGGTCCACGTCGGGGATGCCGTGCAGGTGCGTGAAGTGCAGCCGTTGCCTGCGTTGCTCGCGCTGCGCCGGCTGCGACCATGGCACCGGGGCTGCTTCGCGCGGGCCGCTGGCGCCGTGTTCGATGCGCAGGGCGTCATGGCCCATGACCACCGCCCGGAAGCGATCCGGGTACCCCATGTAGTGCAGCATGAAGCTGTCGGCGTCGTGCAGGGCAGGGTGCGAGTTGAAGGACACGCTGTCAGACAGCGGCATCACCGCCTCGCCGCCCGCTTCCCGCCAGGCGGCGACGAAGAATGCCTGGTCGCCGCCGGACAGGTAGATGCCGCTCTTGTCGGCGACCTCGTCGATCAGCGCCTGCACGCGTTCGAGGTACGCGATGCAGGCCGGCGTGTTCGAGAACACCATGAAGCCGCTGTTGAACTCGTAGCCCGACACATCGCGCGCCAGCGCCACCGGCCGACCGCGCAGCAGGGACGCGAGCGGCCGTGTGCGGTCGTGGATGAGGATGTCGGCATCGACCCAGGCGACCTGTTCGTGCGCGGCCAGGTGCTTGAGCAGCAGCCGGGGCTTGATCCAGTTGCCGGCCACGCGGCCCCGCAGGTTGGCGGGCAGGTCACGGTAGACGTGGTGGGTGTAGCCGTGGTGGTCGGCGTAGGCGGCGATGTTGCGCTCCGACAGCGTGGCATAGCCGGCGATGTTGGGCGTGTAGCTGGTCAGCAAGGCAACGGGGCGGCCGGCGTTGCGCACTGCGTAGTCCGGCTCGCCCGTGGGGGCCGGCGGCAGGTCGTCGTAGAGCCGGCCGTCGCGCGCCAGCACCGTGTTGAGGTAGTCCACGAAGATGCCCCGCACCCGCCTGTCCTGCACATCGACGTGGACCGCAGGATTGAACGAGAGCACGAAGGCCGAAACCTCCGGCAGGTAGTGGCCGAAGCGGGCGAACAGCAGGTTGGGGTAGTGCCGGCCGTCGATGAGCTGGTGGTGCGGATGGGCCGCCAGGCCTTCGAGCTCGCGGTGCGCCCAGCGGTCGGTGTCCGCCTCGGTCGCCATGCGCAGGCGGTCGAGCACGGCGTCCACCAGGGCCGTGGCTTCAGGGCCGGCGCGCAGCATGAAGCAGCTGCCCTCGGGGCGGTGGTGGTGCTCGTTCTCGGCGATCCAGTGCGCTGCGTCGCCGATCACGGCCGGTGCCGGCAGCGGCGCGAGAAAGGCCGCGTCGTCGTCCGCGAAGACCAGCAGCGTGCCGTCGGGCGCATCGGCCAGCGCGGCGCTCACCACGCTGTACTTGTAGACCAGCAGCGTGCGCGCGCTGTTGTGCGGCGTGCCGATGGCGTGCAGCCGGTGCGTGTAGCCCCAGCGGGCGCAGTAGGTGCGGTGGTTGTCCGCGAAGGCGTCCGCGCCCGCGCGCAGCAGGATCGAGTGGAAGCGGACCGGCGCCGGGCTCATCTCGCCGACCGATCTATTCGGTGATGCCGGTGCGCGCCAGCAGGTCGCTGACCAGTTCCAGGCGCATCAGCGGGCTGTCGAGTTCCATCAGTCGCTGCTTCAGCTCGACCTGCATCGGCACCAGCTCGCACCAGCGGTTGGCCACCCAGCCGCAATCGTCGAAGCGGTAAGGCGCGCCGATCGGCAGGCGCACCGCGTCGCCTTGCGCGCGGCGGCGCTCTTCGAGGGTGTCGATGAGGCGGCGCAGCGCGGTGGTGGTGTGGCGCAGGTCGTCGGGGATTTCGAGGTCGACATCGTCGGCGACGGCGTCGACCTCGGCGATCCACAGGCCGTGCTTTTGCAGCTCGCTGCTGCGCACGCGAAAGCGCTGTGTGCCGACGCATTCGATCTGCAGCAGGCCGCTTTGCGGCGCGTCGAACGTGCGGATGTCGGCGAGCGTGCCGACGGCGGCAAAGCTTTCGGCTTCGGCGCCGGCCTTGCGCACCTCGGTGCCGCTGGTCAGGCTGACGACGCCGAAGGGGGTGCCGGCCTTGCGGCACTTGCCGATCATGTCGAGGTAGCGGACCTCGAAGACACGCAGTGGCAGCAGGCCGTCGGGGAACAGGACCGTACCGAGCGGGAAGAGGGGAATGAGCACGTTGAAAAAGACCGGGTCACAAGCCGCGGTCAGCTGGGTTGAAGGATCAGGTTGAGGACGGTCGCGTGTTCGGGCTGCAGTATCCCCTGCGTCTGGAAGGCGTGGCGCGCGTGGTTGAGCAGGTTCAGGATCGACTGCTGGCACTCGCCGGCGCTCTGGCCCCAGCGTGTGTCGACCTCGGACAAGGCACTGTGTGCCGCGCGATGCAGGTCGACCAGGTGGGCCAGGGTCTGGGGCATGTCGTCGGGGCTGCGATACAGCGTCAGCAACTGCTCGCACTCGCGGCCCCGCAGGCGCGGGAAGACCAGCGGCAGCAGGCGTCGGTAGATGCGGTCCCTCGAGGTGTAAAGGCGGTCGCGCGGCAAGCTGCGCGAGGTCATGCCCGGGTGGATGCGGTAGCGCGTCAGCGGCTCTGGCAGGTTCGCGAAATGCGCTCCATGCAGCATGCAATCGACCCAGAAACCGAGGTCGTCGACGGCATAGAGATTGGGGTCGAACTGCAGCCCGTGCGCACGGTAGAAGTCCAGCCGCCCGGTCGTGCTCTGGTTCGCGAGGTAGTCGTAGCCTTCGACCATGCGGGCCTTGATCGTCGCGTCGTCCAGCGGCAGGCCGGTGACGCCGGCCTGGTCCTGGAAGTGCTCGAGCTGGCTGCCGACGACGGTGACCGACGGGTTGCCTTGCAGGAACGCGACCTGCTTGGCGAAGCGGTCCGGCGTGGCGCAGTCGTCGTGGTCGACGCGCGCCAGGTAGGTGCCCCGGGCCATCGCCATCGCGATGTTCATGTTGGTCGGCAGGCCGAGGTTGCAGGCGTTGCGGTGCAGCCGGATGCGCGGGTCGTCGAAGGCGGCCAGGCGCTCCCAGGTGCCGTCGGTGCTGGCGTCGTCCATGACCAGCAGTTCGAAGTCGGTGAAGGTCTGTGCCTGCAGCGACTGCAGCGTCTCGATGAGGAACTCCCCGCTGTTGAAGGTGGGGAGAACGACGCTGAGCAAAGGCATGGAGTTCCGTAGGGCGGTGTGGCCGGGGGCGAGGCTTGTGGTCCAGAATCGGAGCAGTCGCGCGCGTGCGCACCTCTCTGCCCATCCGACATGTTGTACCAGATACCTTCGTTTCTTCTCGACGTGATCGTCGGCCTGCTTGGCGGCGCCTGCCTGCTGCGCCTGTACATGCAGTACCACCGCGTGCCCTTCGGCAATCCGCTGGGGCGTTTCGTGTTCGCCATCACCGACTGGATCGTGCTGCCGCTGCGGCGCATCGTGCCCGCGGTGAAGCGCTGGGACCTCGCGAGCCTGATCGCGGCCTGGCTGCTGGTGATGCTCAAGTTCCTGGTGCTGTGGCTGCTGGCCGGCAGCCTGGCGCGGATCACGGCGCTGCCGCTGGTGTCGCTGGTCGGCCTGCTGCAGCTGGCGGTGTCGGGCCTGACGGCGCTGCTGGTGGTGTACGCGGTGCTGTCGTGGATTCCGGGCGCCTCGCCGATGCTGCTCGACCTGATCTCGCGCCTGGCCGAGCCGCTGGTGCGGCCCTTCCGGCGCTTCATTCCGCTGATCGGCGGGGTCGACCTGTCGCCGCTGGCCGCCATCGTGGTGCTGCAGGTGGCGGCGATCGTGCTGGGAAACCTGCTGGTCTTCGCGTTCCGGCTCGGCGCCTGACGCGTCGGGGTACCCCAGACAGCAAAACGCCCGCACCGCCTTTCGGCGTGCGGGCGTACAGGCCGAGGCCCGAAGCGGTCAGAGCACCGCGTCGGCCGGCTGGCGCAGCAGCATGGCCAGCGTGCTGGCGATGGTCTTGCGCAGTTCGCGGCGGTCGCTGATGAAGTCGATCGCGCCCTTGGTCTGCAGGAATTCGGCGCGCTGGAAGCCTTCGGGCAAGGTCACGCGCACGGTCGATTCGATCACGCGCGGGCCGGCAAAGCCGATCAACGCCTTGGGCTCGGCAATCACCACGTCACCCACGAAGGCGAAGCCGGCGCTCACGCCGCCCATGGTCGGGTCGGTCAGCACGCTGATGTAGGGCAGGCCCTTCTTCGCCAGGCGCGTGAGCGCGGCGTTGGTCTTGGCCATCTGCATCAGCGAGAGCAGGCCTTCCTGCATGCGCGCGCCACCGGTGGCGGTGAAGCAGATGAAGGGCACCTTCTGCTCGATGGCGGTCTCGACGCCGCGCACGAAGCGCTCGCCGACCACGCTGCCCATGGAGCCGCCCATGAACTCGAACTCGAAACAGGCCACGACCACGCTGATGCTGTGGACGGAGCCGCCCAGCACGACCAGCGCGTCGGTCTCGCCGGTGTTCTCCAGCGCTTCTTTCAGGCGCTCGGGGTACTTGCGGCTGTCCTTGAACTTCAGGGCATCGACCGGCAGCACTTCCTGGCCGACTTCGTAGCGGCCTTCGGCGTCCAGGAAGGCATCCAGGCGCGCGCGGGCGCCGATGCGGTGGTGGTGGCTGCAGCTCGGGCAGACGTTCTGGTTGTGCTCGAGGTCGGTCTTGTACAGAACGGTCTCGCAGGCCGGGCATTTGATCCACAGGCCCTCGGGCACCTGGCGGCGCTCGGACGGGTCGGTTTGTGCGATCTTGGCGGGTAGCAGTTTTTCAAGCCAGCTCATGGGACTCCGAATTTCTCAGGAAGGATGCCTTCCTGACACTTAGCTCCCCTCTCCCGCACGGGAGAGGGGTTGGGGGTGAGGGCAGCAGCGATTATCGGCCAGCCGCGTTCTTGGCGGTAGCCGCCGGCAGGGCGTCGAGCGCTTCCCGGATGCCGGCCAGGAATTCGCTCACCGTGGGCACCACGTTCTCGCGCGGCTGGTCTTCGATGAGTTGAATGATCTTCGTGCCGATGACCACGGCGTCCGCTGCCGAGCCGATGGCCTGCGCCGTGCGCGCGTCGCGGATGCCGAAGCCCACGCCGACCGGAATGCTCACGTGCTCGCGGATGCGCGGGATCATGCGCCCGACCGCCTCGGTGTCGAGGTGGCCGGCGCCGGTCACGCCCTTGAGCGACACGTAGTACACGTAGCCGCTCGCGATGCGCGCCACCTGCGCCATGCGCTCGGCGGTGCTGGTGGGGGCCAGCAGGAAGATCAGGTCGATGCCGGCGGCCTTGAGGTCGGCGGCGAAGTCCTCGCATTCCTCGGGCGGGTAGTCGACGACCAGCAGGCCGTCGACGCCGGCCGCAGCCGCGTCGCGGATGAAGGCCTTCTTGCCGTGCACGAGGTCGTAGCGCTCGACCGGGTTGGCGTAGCCCATGAGCACGACCGGCGTGGTCGTGTCCTGGGCGCGGAACGCGGCCACCATGGCGAGCACCTGCTTCATGCCGACGCCCAGCGCCAGCGCGGCCTCGCCGGCCTTCTGGATCACGGGGCCGTCGGCCATCGGGTCGGAAAAAGGCACGCCCAGCTCGATCACGTCGGCACCCGCCTCGACCATGCCGTGCATGAGCTCGGGCGTGATGTCGGCGAAGGGGAAACCGGCGGTGACGTAGGGGATCAGCGCGCGACGGCCTTGCGCCTGCAGGGCCTGGAACTTGGCGGCAATGCGGCTCATCACTTGCCTCCCTTCACGCTCAGACCGCGCATCGAGGGCCGGTCGTAGAAGTCGACGCCCGACAGGTCGGCGACGGTGCCGATGTCCTTGTCGCCGCGGCCCGAGAGGTTCACGAGGATGGACTGGTCGGGGCGCATGGTCTTGGCGAGCTTCAGGGCGTAGGCCATGGCGTGGCTGGATTCGAGCGCGGGAATGATGCCCTCCGTGCGGCACAGGTAGTGGAAGGCTTCGAGCGCCTCGACGTCGGTGATGCCGACGTACTCGGCGCGGCCGATGTCGGCCAGGTAGGCGTGCTCGGGGCCCACGCCCGGGTAGTCGAGGCCGGCGCTGACGCTGTGCGTCTCGGTGATCTGGCCGTCGTCGTTCTGCAGCAGGTAGGTGCGATTGCCGTGCAGCACGCCGGGGCTGCCGCGCAGGATCGAGGCGGCGTGCTTGCCGCTGTCCAGGCCTTCGCCGGCCGCTTCCACGCCGATCAGGCGCGTGCCCGCGAACGGAATGTAGGGATGGAAGATGCCGATCGCATTGCTGCCGCCGCCCACGCAGGCGACGACCACGTCGGGCTGTTTGCCCTCGGCTTCACCGGTGATGCCGTCGGCCGCGAGCATGGCGGGCATCTGCGCGATGCACTCGGTGCCGATCACGCTCTGGAAGTCGCGCACCATGGTCGGGTAGGGGTGCGGGCCCGCCACCGTGCCGATGATGTAGAAGGTGTTTTCGACGTTCGTGACCCAGTCGCGCATGGCCTCGTTGAGCGCGTCCTTCAGCGTCTTGCTGCCCGATTCGACGGGCACGACGGTCGCGCCCAGCAGGTTCATGCGGTAGACGTTGGGGCTCTGGCGCTTCACGTCCTGGCTGCCCATGTAGACCACGCATTCGAGGCCGTAGCGCGCACAGATGGTGGCGGTGGCCACGCCGTGCTGGCCGGCGCCGGTTTCGGCGATCACGCGGGGCTTGCCCATGCGGCGCGCGAGCATCGCCTGGCCGATCACGTTGTTGATCTTGTGCGCACCGGTGTGGTTCAGGTCTTCGCGCTTCAGGTAGATCTGCGCGCCGCCCATTTCACGGCTGGTGCGCGCGGCGTGGTAGATCGGCGAGGGGCGGCCGACGAAGTGCTTCAGCTCGTAGTGGAACTCGGCCAGGAAGGCCGGGTCGTCCTTGAACTTGGCATACGCGTCGCGCAGCTCGTTGATCGCGTGGGTGAGCGTCTCGCTCGCGAAGGTGCCGCCGTAGGGGCCGAAGTGGCCGCTGGCGTCGGGTTGCTGGTAGTCCTGGAATTGGCTTTGCATGGTTCTCGATCGATGGGCCGCAGCCCGAGTGCGATCGGGTGCGGCGGCTAACTGGAGAAGGACGAAGCGTCGGCTGCCGAAGCTTTGACAGTGTGCGCCGCATCTGCGGCTCTCACGGCGGCGACGAATGCCCGGATCTTTCCGGCGTCCTTGAGGCCCTTGTGCCCGGGACCGTCGATTTCGACGCCCGAGCTCACATCAACGGACAGCGTCTTGCAGCGCGTCCGCAGGCTGTGAATGCCATCGCTCACGTTTGCAGGTGTGAGCCCACCACTCAAGACGAGGTGAGCGTCGACGGCGGGTGGAAGAAGTGACCAATCGAAAGCCTTGCCGCCTCCGCCATACCCTTCGACATGGGCGTCGAGCAGGATGGCCTGGGCGCGGGAGTAATCGGACGCGTATTTTACGAGGTCGAAGCCGGCCCCGGCAGCCCCCAGCGGAATCCGGGCGGCGCGCATGTAACGAAAGCGTCCCGAGCCGGTGGCTTCCTCGCACTGCTCGGGCGTTTCTTCCCCGTGGAACTGCGCGATAGCGCCCTTCACGCGAGCCAGGGAGGCCAGGACTTCGGGAGCGTCCGCGTTCACGAACAGCAGCACGGGCGTGATGAAGGGCGGCAGGCGCGAGGCCAGCTCGGCGGCGCGCTCGGCGCTCACGGCGCGCGGGCTCTTCGGGTAGAGCACGAAGCCGATCGCGTCGGCGCCGGCCTCGACCGCCGCGTCCACGTCGGCCTCACGGGTGAGGCCACAGATCTTGATGCGCGTGCGCGGGGCGAGAGGAGCGGGGGATGTCATGGCGGGCCATCATACGAAGCCCGCTTGCCCTGGAACGTGGCCTCGGCCGGCAGACCCCACTGGGCGTCGTACAACGGGCCGAGGAAATACAGGCCGTCGGCCGAGAAGGTGGGCGCCGCCACCTTGCGGCTGCGCGCCTCGAGCACCTCGGTGATCCATTCGGGCCGTTCGTCGCCGCGGCCGATGCGCACCAGGCTGCCCATCAGGTTGCGGATCATGTGGTGCAGGAAGGCGTCGGCCTCGAACTCGAAGTGCCAGCGGCAGCGCTCGCCGTCGCCCACGCGCGTGATCTCCAGGCGCCGCAGGTCCTTGACCGGCGAAAGGGCCTGGCAGGCCGAGGCGCGGAACGAGCTGAAATCGTGCCGGCCCACCAGCAGCGCCGCCGCGGCGCGCATCGCATCGCCGTCGAGCGGGTACATCGACCAGCCGACCCGGCCCGCGTCGAGGCTGGGCCGCACGGGCGACTGCGAGAGCACGTAGACGTAGCGGCGCGCCAGGGCGCTGGCGCGGCAATGGAATTCGTCGGGCACCGGGTGCGCCCATTGCACCGCGATGTCGTCGGGCAGGTAGCGGTTGGTGCCGCGCATCCAGGAGAACGGATCGCGTTCGATGTCGGTGTCGAAGTGCACCACCTGCATCAGCCCGTGCACGCCGGCGTCGGTGCGGCCGGCGCACAGCGTGCTGACCCGGCTGCCGGCGGGCAGCCCGGCGAACTTCGCGAGGGCGGCTTCGAGCTTGTCCTGCACCGTGCGGCCCGAGCGCTGGCTCTGCCAGCCCTCGTATGCCTGGCCGTTGTAGCGGATGCCGAGTGCCAGCCTCACGAAGCGATCAGAAGGGCAGTCGGCAACCGGCTCAGCGCAGTTCGGCGAGCAGCTGCTTGGCTTGCGACTTGAGGTCGCCAGCGCTTTCGGCTTCGACTTCCTCGACCAGCGAGCGCGCGCCTTCGACGTCGCCGATGGCCTGCAGTTCGCGGGCCAGCGAAAGCTTCACGGCGTGCGGGTTGTCGTCGCCATCGTCGTCCAGTGCGGACGGCGAGGTGGCCACGGCCGCGGAGCGCGGTGCTTCGGCGGCGGCGGAGCGGGCCGGCAGACCGGCGAGGGCGCTCATGTCGAACTCAATGAAGCCGGAGTCAGCGGGCAGTGCATCGCGCAGCATGGCCGGGCGGGTGTTGTGCTCTGCGTCGTTCAGCGACGAGGGACGCGTGTGGGCCGTCAGTGCGCCAGGGGCCGTGTCGAAGTCGTTTTCAAGGTCGACAGGTGCCGCGGCGTGGCCGTTGCTCAGCGGGGCGGGGGCGGCCGTCGGGGCGTAGACCGACTTCGGCAGGCTGGCGCCCACGGGCGCAGGTGCCGGTGCGGGCGGCTGGGTCAGGTCGAGGTCGAAGTCCAGCGGTGCGACCGAAGGCATGAAGGCCGGCGGGGCCGACGCCACGGGCGGTGCCGCCGGGGGGGGCGGTGCCACGACGGCTGCTGCGGCTGCGACAGCCGGCTTGGCAGCGGCTGCCAGCGCGCCGGCAAATGCGGCGGTTTCGGCCTGGCTGGCGCCACGCGCGGTGCCCGTGCCCGATTCGTACAGCGGGTTGCCCGGATCGAGGTCCTTGCCCATGTCGACCACGCGGTTCCATTCGGAGCCTGCGCCATTGGTCAGCTTGTGCACTTCGGTGGCCAGGCCATCGAAGGCGCGCACATCGCGGCGCTTGGCGTGGATCTCGAGCAGCTTGAGGTGGATGGCGGTGCGGTCCGGGTTCAGGCGCAGCGCTTCACGCAGGATTTCCTCGGCCTGCAGGTCGCGGCCATAGGCCAGGTAGACGTCGGCTTCGGCGACCGGATCGACATCGCCCGCATCGAGCTGGCTCGGCGAGTACGACAGCGACGAGACCGTGGAATCGCCGCGGTTCTTGGTGTCGACCGATTCGCCGCCGCTGGCGCCGAAGAACGAGTCCTTGGGAATGCGGCTCTCGAGGAACACGCTCTCGCTCATCTCTTCGCGGCGGCGGCCCAGCACGCGGTACAGCAGGAAGCCGACCAGCAACGCGATCAGCGCGGCGCCCGCGAGCATCAGCGGGTTGTCGAGCAACTCGTCGAAGAAGCTGCGCTCCGGCGGGGGCGGCGGCGGAGCGGCCTTGACCACAGGCTTGGGAGCGACGATGGGCGCGGCGGCGGCTGCAGCGCTGGCTGCGGCTGCCACGGGCAGGGCGGCTGCGTCGGTGGCCGACGGGGCGGCGGCTGCGGCGGGCGCTGCAGCAGAGGCCGCAGCGACGGGGGGCGTTGCAGCGGGAGCGGTTGGTGCGGCTGCCGGCGCCGGCGTTGCCGGTGTGGTGGCTGCAGCGGCGGGGGCCGTGGCGGGCGCAGGAGCGGCCGCGACCGCTGGCGTCGGCGTCGTGGCCCCGGCCAGCGGCGCGGGAACAGCGATGCCGGGCGTGGTGGCCGGCACTGCAGGCGCGGCGGCCGCAGCGGACGATCCGGTGCCGGTGCCAGCACCGGCCTTGAGCTTGTTCAGCTCGTTGATGTTCTTCGCGAGTTCGGCGACGCGGTTGCTGCTGTCCTGCGCCTGGCGGGCTTGGGCGACCTTTTCATCGGCGGCGCGCGCGGCGGCGTTGCCTTGCGACACCGTGAGCTTGTCGGGTGCGCTGGCGGCGGCATTGCGGTCTTCCACGCTGGCCTGCAGCTTGCCCGAGGCCTGGCGGCTCGCGGCGGCGACGTTGGTGGTCGGAGCGTTTTCGGCGAGGCGCTGGCGATAGCTGCCGAAGTCGCGGCTTTGCGCGGTGATCGTGCGGCGCGCGTCGGCGGCCGGCACGGCGGCCGCTGCGGCGGCGTTCGGCAGGTCGAGCACGGCACCGGCCTTCATCCGGTTGACGTTGCCGCCGACGAAGGCGTCGGGGTTGGCGTTCAGCAGCGCGACCAGCATCTGGTCGAGCGACACATCGGCAGGCTTGTGGGCCGAGGCGATCTTGCCGGCGGTGTCGCCACGGCGCGTTGTGACTTGCTCGCCACTGCCGCCACTGGGCGCGGCGACGGCGGCACGTGCCGGCGCAGGAGCCGGTGCGGCCGCAGGGGCCGGCGCAGTCGCAGCGGGTGCGGGCGTCGCGGCCACTGCAGGCGCGGGTTCGCGCCGCACGCGCGGGGCCGGCGTGGGGCGCTCCACCGGCGTGGTGATCTGCGGCGCGATGGGCGCGACCGGCGCAGCTGCCGCCTGGCGCGTGGCCGGCGGATCGAGCAGCACGGTGTAGTCGCGCACGATGCGGCCCGAGGCGCCATTGGCTTCGAGCAGCAGGTCGATGAAGGGGTCGTTGAGCGGACGGTTGCCGGCCAGGCGCACCACGTACTGGCCGCCGGCGCGGCGTTGCAGCGTGGCTTTCACGTCGCCCAGGGCCGCGTTGTACGGGATGCCTGCGTTCTTGAAGGCTTCGGCCGTGGCGATGTTGATCTTCAGGCCTTCCGCCTCGTTGGCGGCCATTTCAGTGACATCGATCTCGGCGCGCAGCGGTTCGCCCAGTGCCGACTGCACCCGCAGCGGCCCCAGCGCGAAGGCGCTGGCGTCGGCGCTGGCCAGTCCCAGCGTCAGGGCCGCAGCGGCACCCAGGATGGAAAGGCGCCAGCCATTCGACGGCAGGGCGGGGCGGGCGGCCGAAGGGCGGGCCGCGGGCAACAGATGTCTTGTCATGCTGATAGGGGCGGCTCAGGCCCTGAATTTGTAAGAGGACGTTAGCATCATCACCATGCACTGACAAGGCAATGCGCCTGATCTACCCAGTGCGCGCATACTTCCGATGACATCCTGTGTTGCCTTTCGGCAACATTTTTGTATTTCAAGGGCCTGAGCAGCCCGCATCAGGCTTCGAGCAGGATGCGCAGCATGCGGCGCAGCGGTTCGGCCGCGCCCCACAGCAGCTGGTCGCCGATGGTGAAGGCGCCGACGTACTCGGGGCCCATCGCCAGCTTGCGGATACGGCCCACCGGGATGTCCATGGTGCCGGTCACGGCCACCGGCGTCAGGTCCTTCACGGTGGCTTCGCGCGTGTTCGGCACGACCTTGGCCCAGGGGTTGTCGGCGGCGATCATCGCTTCGATGTCGGCCACCGGCACGTCCTTCTTGAGCTTGAAGGTCAGGGCCTGGCTGTGGCAGCGCATCGCGCCGATGCGCACGCAGAAGCCGTCGACCGGCGTGGCGGCGGTGCCGAAGCCCGCGCCCTGGCCGAGGATCTTGTTGGTCTCGGCGCCGCCCTTCCACTCTTCCTTGGACATGCCGTCGCCCAGGTCCTTGTCGATCCAGGGGATCAGCGAGCCGCCCAGCGGGGCGCCGAAATTGGCGATTTCGGAGGCGCTCAGGTTCTGCTGCTTGTGCAGCACCTTGCGATCGATCTCGAGGATGGCCGACTTCGGATCGTCGAGCAGGGCGCGCACTTCGGCGTTCAGCGTGCCGAATTGGGTCAGCAGCTCGCGCATGTGCTGCGCGCCGCCGCCCGAGGCTGCCTGGTAGGTCATGCTGGTCATCCACTCGACCAGGCCGGCCTTGTAGAGGGCGCCCACGCCCATGAGCATGCAGCTCACGGTGCAGTTGCCGCCGACCCAGTTCTTGCCGCCCTTGGCGAGCGCGTTCTGGATCACGGGCAGGTTGACGGGGTCGAGCACGATGATCGCGTCATCGTTCATGCGCAGCGTGGAAGCCGCGTCGATCCAGTGGCCGTTCCAGCCTGCGGCGCGCAGCTTGGGGAAGACCTCGCTGGTGTAGTCGCCGCCCTGGCAGGTGATGACGATGTCGCACTTCTTCAGTGCCTCGATGTCGTTCGCATCCTTGAGCGTGGTTTCGTTCTTGGCCATCGCCGGGGCCTTGCCGCCCGCGTTCGAGGTCGAGAAGAAGACCGGCTCGATGAGGCCGAAGTCGCCTTCGGCCTGCATGCGGTCCATGAGGACCGAGCCGACCATGCCGCGCCAGCCCACGAGGCCGACCAGAGGTTGCTTGGATGCGTTCGCCATTTCAGTTTGCCCTTAGTGAAGAAAGAAAAAATCAGTCTTTTTTGCGCCCGACTCGTCGGCCGGGGGAGGGCGTGACGAAGCGGGCTGCGGTTAGCCGGTAATCGTCTTTTTGGTGATGGCTGCTACGACCGCGTCGCCCATTTCGCGGGTGCCGACGCGCTTCGTGCCTTCGGACCAGATGTCGCCCGTACGCAGCCCGGAGGCGAGCACGTGCTTGACCGCCGACTCGATACGGTCGGCAGCTTCGGGCTGGTTGAGGGAGAAGCGGAGCATCATGGCAGCGGACAGGATTGTAGCCAAAGGATTGGCAACCCCTTTGCCAGCAATGTCGGGCGCGCTGCCGTGGCTGGGCTCGTACAGGCCCTGGTTGCTCGCATTGAGCGAGGCCGAGGGCAGCATGCCGATGGAGCCGGTGAGCATCGCGGCCTCGTCCGAGAGGATGTCGCCGAACATGTTGCCGGTGACGACCACGTCGAACTTCTTGGGCGCCTTCACGAGCTGCATGGCCGCGTTGTCGACGTACATGTGGTCGAGTTCGACGTCCGGATATTCCTTGCCGACCTCGGTCACGATGTCCTTCCAGAACTGGAAGGTCTCGAGCACGTTGGCCTTGTCGACGCTGGTCACGCGCTTGCTGCGCTTGCGGGCCGCCTCGAAGGCGACGCGGGCGATGCGCTCGACCTCGGGGCGCGAGTAGCGCATGGTGTCGAAGGCCTCTTCGGCGCCCGGGAAGTGCCCGTCGGTGGCGATGCGGCGCCCGCGCGGCTGGCCGAAGTAGATGTCGCCGGTCAGCTCGCGGATGATGAGGATGTCCAGGCCCGCGATCAGCTCGGGCTTCAGGCTCGAGGCGCCCACCAGCTGCTCGTAGCAGATGGCCGGGCGGAAGTTGGCGAACAGCCCCAGGTTCTTGCGCAGCCCCAGGATGGCCTGCTCGGGCCGCAGCGGGCGGTCGAGCTTGTCGTACTTCCAGTCGCCGACGGCGCCGAACAGCACCGCGTCGGCGTCCTTGGCGAGCTTGAGCGTCGACTCGGGCAGCGGGTGGCCGTGCGCCTCGTAGGCCGCGCCGCCGACCAGGGCCGATTCCATCTCGAACTTCAGGTCGAGGACTTCGAGCACCCTGACGGCTTCCGCCACGATTTCGGTGCCGATGCCGTCACCCGGGAGAACTGCGATTTTCATAGTTGGTCTGAGGTTTTTTCTTGAAAACGGAAATGCGGTGAACGGTCACGAGATCATCGTGTGCGCGAGCCAGGGCTTCTGCGCCAGGCGCTCGGTCTCGAAGGCCTTGATCTTGTCCTTGTGGCGCAGCGTGAGGCCGATGTCGTCCAGCCCATTGATCAGGCAGTACTTGCGGAAGGCCTGCACGTCGAACGCGAACTCCTGGCCGTCGGGCTTCACGACCACCTGGCGCTCCAGGTCGATGGTCAGCGTGTAGCCCGGGAAGGCGAAGGCTTCGTCGAACAGCTGCGAGACCTGCGACTCGGGCAGCACGATCGGCAGCAGGCCGTTCTTGAAGCTGTTGTTGAAGAAGATGTCGGCGTAGCTCGGCGCAATGATCGCGCGAAAGCCGTACTGGTCCAGCGCCCACGGCGCGTGCTCGCGCGACGAGCCGCAGCCGAAGTTCTTGCGCGCCAGCAGCACCGAAGCGCCCGCGTAGCGCGGCTGGTTCAGCACGAAGTCGGGGTTCGGCTTGCGGCTGGCCGGGTCCTGGCCCGGAAAGCCGGCGTCCAGGTAGCGCCACTCGTCGAACAGGTTCACGCCGAAGCCGGTCTTCTTGATCGACTTGAGGAACTGCTTGGGGATGATCGCGTCGGTGTCGACGTTCTCGCGGTCCATGGGGGCCACGAGGCCCTTGTGCACGGTGAATTTCTGCATGTGATGTCTCCAGATCAGGCGAAGGTGCGCACGTCGACGAAGTGGCCGTGCACCGCGGCGGCGGCGGCCATCGCCGGGCTCACGAGGTGGGTGCGGCCACCGGCGCCCTGGCGGCCTTCGAAGTTGCGGTTGCTGGTCGATGCACAGCGCTCGCCGGGCTCGAGCCGGTCGGCGTTCATCGCCAGGCACATCGAGCAGCCGGGCTCGCGCCATTCGAAGCCCGCGGCCTTGAAGATCAGGTCGAGGCCTTCGCGTTCGGCCTGTTCCTTCACCACGCCCGAACCGGGCACGACCATCGCGAGCTTCACGTTCTTCGCGACCTTCTGGCCGAGCTTCTTCACCACGGCGGCGGCTTCGCGCATGTCCTCGATGCGGCTGTTGGTGCACGAGCCGATGAACACCTTGTCGATGAAGATGTCGTTCATGGCCTTGTTGGGCTCCAGGCCCATGTAGACCAGCGCACGCTCGATGGCGCCGCGCTTGCTCGCGTCCTTTTCCTTGTCGGGATCGGGCACGCGGCCGTTGATGTCGACCACCATTTCGGGCGAGGTGCCCCAGGTGACCTGCGGCGGGATCTGCGCGGCGTCAAGCTCGACCACGGCGTCGAAGGTCGCGCCGGGGTCGGACTGCAGCGTGCGCCAGTAGCCCACGGCCTGGTCCCACTCGACGCCGCTGGGCGCGAGCGGGCGGCCCTTCACGTAGCTGATGGTCTTCTCGTCGACCGCCACCAGCCCGGCGCGTGCGCCGGCCTCGATGGCCATGTTGCAGACCGTCATGCGGCCTTCCATGCTCAGGTCGCGAATCGCCGAGCCCGCGAATTCGATCGTGTAGCCCGTGCCGCCGGCCGTGCCGATCTTGCCGATGATGGCCAGCACGATGTCCTTGGCCGTGCAGCCAAGCGGCAGCTTGCCTTCGACCTTCACGAGCATGTTCTTCGCCTTCTTGCCCAGCAGCGTCTGCGTGGCCATCACGTGCTCGACCTCGCTGGTGCCGATGCCGTGTGCGAGTGCGCCGAACGCGCCGTGCGTGGAGGTGTGCGAGTCGCCGCAGACGACCGTCATGCCCGGCAGCGTCGCGCCGCTTTCCGGGCCGATCACGTGCACGATGCCCTGGCGCTTGCTCAGGAACGGGAAGAACGCGGCGGCGCCGAACTCGGCGATGTTGTGGTCCAGCGTGGTGACCTGCTCCTTGCTGGTCGGGTCGGCAATGCCTTCGTAGCCGCGCTCCCAGCCGGTGGTCGGCGTGTTGTGGTCGGCGGTGGCCACCACCGAGCTGATGCGCCACAGCTTGCGGCCGGCTTCGCGCAGGCCTTCGAAGGCTTGCGGGCTGGTCACTTCGTGCACCAGGTGGCGGTCGATGTAGAGGATCGCGGTGCCGTCTTCCTCGGTGTGGACGACGTGTTCGTCCCAGATCTTGTCGTAGAGCGTGCGTGCCATGTCGGTCTCTTCTTTCGTGGGGAAATGGATTGTCTGTCGACGCGGTCTAGGCCGCGAGTCGTTCGGTGGCGTCAGCCGAATCGGCCGCTGCGTGCAGGTGGTTCACCAGCGTGCGCGCCGCCACCGGCAGGGTGGAGAAGTCGCGCGCCACCAGCCGGATCTCGCGCGCCGCCCAGGCGTCGTTGAGCGTCACGCTCACGAGGCCGCGGCCGATGCCGTTGTGCATGAGTTCGAAGGCGCGCTGCGGCATCACGCCGATGCCCAGGCCGTTGTCGATCATCCGGCACATGGCGTCCAGGCCCGTGACGTGGATGCGCAGCTTCACGCTGCGGCCGGCGCTCAGCGCCGCTTCGTGCATCGCCACGTAGATCGAGCTGTTGGTGTGCAGGCCGACGTGGTCGAAGGCCAGCGAGTCGATGAAATCGATCGCTTCGTGCGCGGCCAGCGCGTGCCCCTCGGGAACGATCAGCGCGAGGCGGTCGTGCCGGTAGGAAAGGCTCTGCAGCTCGCCCGCGCCGCCGGCCACGTGGCACACGCCCAGGTCGGCCGCGCCTTCCTGCACCGCGCGGATCACTTCGCTGCTCAGGTGCTCCTCGAGGTCGATCTTGATGGCCTCGTGCGCGCGCGAGAACACGCCCAGGTCTTCCGGCAGGAACTGCACGATGGCCGAGATGTTGGCGTGCACCCGCACGTGCCCGCGCACGCCGTCGGCGTATTCGCTGAGCTCGCCCTGCATCTTCTCGAGGCTGTAGAGCACCGAGCGGGCGTGGTGCAGCAGGCTTTCGCCGGCCGGCGTGAGGTCGACGCCGCGCGCATGGCGGTAGAGCAGGGCGGTGCCGAGCGTGGCCTCCAGGTCGGACAGCCGCTTGCTCACGGCCGAGGCCGCGATGAACTCGCGCTCCGCCGCGCGCCCGATGCTGCCCAGCTCGCACACAGCCACGAACAGCTGCAGCGACGTGAGGTCGATGCGGCGGGCGAAGTTGCGTTCGGAGGTGCTCATGGGGGCTTGGGCATCGCATTTGGCGATGAGTTGTCTATTTTCTTCCTGTTTTTAGGCCGCTGCCATCGCGATGCGCGATGACCTCGCTGCCGACTGGCGAGGAGGGGCATGCCGAACGGGCAATAAAAAAGCTGCCCGAGGGCAGCTTTTTCAGGGAGCGGAGATTCCGCGCTCGATCGATCAGCGGGCCGAGATCGGCTTCACGTCACGCTTGGGCGAGCCTTCGAACAGCTGGCGCGGGCGGCCGATCTTGTACTCGGGGTCGCCGATCATTTCGTTCAGCTGGGCGATCCAGCCGACCGTGCGGGCCAGCGCGAAGATCGCGGTGAACAGCGGCACGGGGATGCCGATGGCGCGCTGCACGATGCCCGAGTAGAAGTCGACGTTCGGGTAGAGCTTGCGCGACACGAAGTACTCGTCTTCCAGGGCGATCTTCTCGAGTTCCTTGGCGAGCTTGAACAGCGGGTCGTTTTCCAGGCCCAGCTCGGTCAGCACTTCGTTGCAGGTTTCCTGCATCAGCTTGGCGCGCGGGTCGTAGTTCTTGTACACGCGATGGCCGAAGCCCATCAGCTTGACGTTCGAGTTCTTGTCCTTGACCTTCTTGATGAACTCGCCGATCTTTTCCACGCCGCCTTCGCGCTGAATGTCGTACAGCATGTTCAGCGCCGCTTCGTTGGCACCGCCGTGGGCCGGGCCCCACAGGCACGCCACGCCGGCTGCAATGGCCGCGAAGGGGTTGGTGCCCGACGAGCCGCACAGGCGCACGGTCGAGGTCGATGCGTTCTGCTCGTGGTCTGCGTGCAGGATGAAGATGCGGTCGAGCGCGCGCTCGAGCACCGGGTTCACCTTGTACTCTTCGCACGGCGTGGCGAACATCATGTGCAGGAAGTTGCCTGCATAGCTGAGTTCGTTCTTCGGGTACATGTACGGCTGGCCGACGGTGTACTTGTAGGCCATGGCCACGAGCGTGGGCATCTTCGCGATCAGGCGGATCGCGGCGATCTCGCGGTGCTCGGGATTGTTGATGTCCGTGCTGTCGTGATAGAAGGCCGACAGGGCGCCCACGAGGCCGGTCATGATGGCCATCGGGTGGGCATCGCGACGGAAGCCGCGCAGGAAGAACTGCATCTGCTCGTTGACCATCGTGTGGTTCGTCACGAGCTTGGTGAAGCTGGCCTTCTTGCCTGCGTCCGGCAGTTCACCGTACAGCAGCAGGTGGCAGGTCTCCATGAAGTCGCAGTTGGTCGCGAGCTGCTCGATGGGGTAGCCGCGGTACAGCAGCTCGCCCTTGTCACCGTCGATGTAGGTGATGGCCGACTGGCAGGCGGCGGTCGACATGAAGCCCGGGTCGTACGTGAACATGCCGGTCTGTGCATACAGCTTGCGGATGTCGATCACGTCAGGGCCGATGGTGCCCTTGTAGATCGGCAGTTCGACGTTGTCGCCGCCATTGCTGAACGACAGCGTGGCCTTGGTATCGGATGCTTTCATTTCGGTTTACTTTCAGAGGAGGATTCAGGACGAAGGAGAGATTGCGGGACGCTGCGCGCCATCGGTACGCATCAGATGCAGCAATGCGACCACCTCGGCGCCGGCCCATTCGGGCTCGGGCTCCTTTCTGCGCAGCAAAAGGTCCAGGAGGTCGTTGTCCGACAGGTCCATCAATGTCTCCATCGCTCCCGCCTGACCGTTGGTCATGTGGGATTCGTGCCGCTCGAAGAAGCGGGCGATGAACAGGTCGTTCTCGAGCAGGCCGCGCCGGCAACGCCATTTCAGTTTGCTCAGCGCACGTTCGCTGAGCGGCTGCTGGAGTTCGTCGGCGGTTTGCATGGTGGTGTCTTGAAAAAAGGTCAGATGGCGCGACGCACCATCAGTTCCTTGATCTTGCCGATGGCCTTGGTGGGGTTCAGGCTCTTCGGGCACACGTCGACGCAGTTCATGATCGTGTGGCAGCGGAACAGGCGGTACGGGTCTTCCAGGTTGTCCAGGCGCTCGGCGGTGGCTTCGTCGCGGCTGTCGGCGATGAAGCGGTAGGCCTGCAGCAGACCGGCCGGGCCGACGAACTTGTCGGGGTTCCACCAGAAGCTCGGGCAGCTCGTGGAGCAGCTCGCGCACAGGATGCACTCGTACAGGCCGTCGAGCTCTTCACGCTCTTCGGGCGACTGCAGGCGTTCCTTCTCGGGCGGCACGGTGTCGTTCTGCAGGTACGGCTTGATCGAGTTGTACTGCTTGAAGAACTGGGTCATGTCGACGATCAGGTCGCGGATGACGGGCAGGCCCGGCAGCGGCTTGAGCACGACGGTGCCCTTGAGCGTGTTCATGTTGGTCAGGCAGGCCAGACCGTTCTTGCCGTTGATGTTCATCGCGTCGGAACCGCAGACGCCTTCGCGGCACGAGCGGCGGAACGACAGCGTGGGATCCTGCGCCTTGAGCTTCATCAGGGCGTCCAGCAGCATGCGTTCGTGGCCGTCGAGTTCGACCTCGACCGTCTGCATGTAGGGCTTGGCGTCCTTGTCCGGGTCGTAGCGGTAGATCTGGAATGTGCGCTTCATCGTATGGACCTTGTAAATATTCTTAGAACGTGCGGACCTTGGGCGGCACGGATGCCACCGTCAGCGGCTGCAGCTTGACGGGCTTGTACGAGAGGCGGTTGTCCGCGCTGTACCAGAGCGTGTGCTTCATCCAGTTGGCGTCGTCGCGGCCCAGCGGTGCGACCGGGTCGTCCGCGGGACGCTCGTAGTCTTCCACCGTGTGGGCGCCGCGGCATTCCTTGCGGGCGGCGGCCGAGACCATCGTGGCCTGCGCCACTTCGATCAGGTTGTCGACTTCCAGCGCTTCGATGCGGGCGGTGTTGAACACCTTGGACTTGTCCTTCAGGCCGATCGACTTGACGCGCTCGCGCACGGCGGCGATCTTGACCACGCCTTCGTCCATCGAGGCCTGCTTGCGGAACACGGCGGCGTGCTGCTGCATGACGGCGCGGATCTCGCCGGCCACGTCCTGGGCGTACTCGCCGCCGGTGGAGGCTTCGAGTTCGTTCAGGCGCTGCAGGGTGCGGTCGGCCGCATCCTTGGGCAACTCCTTGTGTTCCTTGAGCTTGTCGTTGAACTCGACGATGTGGTTGCCGGCCGCGCGGCCGAACACCAAGAGGTCGAGCAGCGAGTTGGTGCCCAGGCGGTTGGCGCCGTGCACGCTCACGCAGGAGCATTCGCCCACGGCGTAGAGGCCGTTCACCACGGCGCTGTTGTCTTCACCCTTCTGGATGACGACCTGGCCGTTGATGTTCGTCGGGATGCCGCCCATCTGGTAGTGGATGGTGGGCACCACGGGAATCGGTTCCTTGGTGACGTCGACGTTGGCGAAGTTGATGCCGATCTCGTAGACCGACGGCAGTCGCTTGTGGATGGTGTCGGCACCCAGGTGGTCCAGCTTCATGTGGATGTAGTCCTTGTTGGGACCACAGCCACGGCCTTCCTTGATTTCCTGGTCCATCGAGCGCGACACGAAGTCGCGCGGTGCCAGGTCCTTCAGGGTGGGCGCGTAGCGCTCCATGAAGCGTTCGCCGTTGCTGTTCAGCAGGATGGCGCCTTCGCCGCGGCAGCCTTCGGTCAGCAGCACGCCCGCGCCGGCCACGCCGGTGGGGTGGAACTGCCAGAACTCCATGTCCTGCAGCGGGATGCCCGAACGTGCGGCCATGCCCAGGCCGTCGCCGGTGTTGATGAAGGCGTTGGTGGACGCACCGAAGATGCGGCCTGCGCCGCCGGTGGCCAGCAGCACGGTCTTGGCCTGCAGGATGTGCAGGTCGCCGGTTTCCATTTCGAGGGCCGTGACGCCGACCACGTCGCCTTCGTCGTCACGGATGAGGTCGAGCGCCATCCATTCGACGAAGAACTGGGTGCGGGCTTCCACGTTCTTCTGGTAGAGCGTGTGCAGCATCGCGTGGCCGGTGCGGTCGGCTGCGGCACAGGCGCGCTGCACGGCCTTCTCGCCGTAGTTGGCGGTGTGACCGCCGAACGGACGCTGGTAGATGGTGCCGTCGGGGTTGCGGTCGAAGGGCATGCCGAAGTGTTCGAGCTCGTACACGACCTTCGGGGCTTCACGGCACATGAACTCGATCGCGTCCTGGTCGCCGAGCCAGTCGGAACCCTTGATCGTGTCGTAGAAGTGGTAGTGCCAGTTGTCTTCGCTCATGTTGCCGAGCGAGGCGCCCACGCCGCCCTGGGCAGCGACGGTGTGCGAACGGGTCGGGAACACCTTGGAGAGCACGGCCACGTTGAGGCCGGCACGGGCGAGTTGCAGCGAGGCGCGCATGCCGGAGCCGCCGGCACCGACGATGACGACGTCGAACTTGCGCTTGGTGATGTTTTCTTTTGTGTAGGTCATGGTGGGTCAGATCTTCCAAAGCACTTGAATGGCCCAACCCGCACAACCGACAAGCCAGACGATGGTGAAAACTTGCAGCACGAGACGGATGGCGACAGGCTGGACGTAGTCCATCCACACGTCGCGCATGCCGACCCACACGTGATAGAGCAGGGCAACGATCACGGAGAAGGTCAGGACCTTCATCCACTGTGCGGCGAAGATGCCGGCCCACAGGTCATAGCCGATGGGGCCGCGCGAGAAGACCACCTGCGCGAGCAGGATGATCGTGAAGAGCGCCATCAGGGCGCCGGTGATGCGCTGGCTGAGCCAGTCGCGCAGACCGTAGTGCGCGCCGACGACGATGCGCTTGGAGCCGTAATTCACAGACATGGGGGGCTCCTTTTCAGTACAGGCCGAACAGCTTGGCGCCCAGCACCAGCGTGAGGATGATGCTCGCGCCCAGCGTGAAGAGGGCGGAGGTGTGACCGAATTCCTTGGTCACGGCAGAGTGGCTCACGTCCATCCAGAGGTGACGCAGGCCGGCGATGAAGTGGTGCAGGTAGGCCCAGATGAGCGCTAGTGCGACGAGCTTGAAGAACCATCCCGGAGCGAAGCCGATGCCGATGTTGAACGCGGACTTGAATTTCGCGAACGAATAGTCAGATGACAGCGAGGTGTCGAACATCCAGATGATGAAGGGCATCAGCAGGAACATCAGCACACCGCTCACGCGGTGCAGGATCGACACGATGCCGGCCGGCGGCAGCCGGTAGGTCGTGAGATCGGTGAAGGCGTTGATGTTCCGGAATTCGCGACGCGGCGGCCGGGGGGGAGTTGCAAGCTCTGTCATAGGGAGATGGCTTTCGTGGCTTTGTGACTTGTTGGCTTGTTCTGAGAGCGAACGCTTTTGTTTCTTCTGCGGAATGCAAACAACGCAAAATTCTATTGCAATGCACCATCGCGCACCGGACGCACAGGAGTCAACGCACTGCGGCAGTCGGATGCTCGGGGATTGAGGTTGCGTTGCGCGGGCTGAGTGTGCGCGTTTGTGCCCGCGCGGGCGAGGTTCTTCGGCGCCATCGGATCAGCCCAACTGGTTGCGGTAGTGGTGGGTGTCGGTGCGGTACAGGCCGCGGCGCAGTTCCATCGGCATGTCGTGGTACGTGTGCGCCACGCGCTCCACGCTCAACAGCGGCATCTGCAGCGGCACGTCGAGCAGCTGCGCCTGTTCGGCATCGGGCAGCACGGCGCGGATCTTTTCTTCGGCACGCACCATGCGCACGCCGAACTCGGTTTCGAACATCGCGTACATCGGGCCGGGCCAGGCACGCAAGCGGTCGGCCGTGAGTCCCTTGAACGGCGCGCCGGGCAGCCAGAGGTCTTCGAGGATGGTCGGCACGCCGGCGTAGGCGAGCACGCGGCGCACCTGCAGCACGGCGTCGCCGGTGCGCAGGCTCAGCGCGCGCGCCACGTCGGCCGAGGCGCGCAGGCGCTTGCAGTCGACGATGGTGCGCTCGGCCGGGCCTTCGGCGCTCGGGCTGCCTGCGTCGGGCACGAGCTTCAGAAAACGGTACTGCACATGCTGCTCGGCATGCGTGGCGACAAAGGTGCCCTTGCCCTGGCGGCGCACCACCAGGTTTTCGGCCGACAGCTCGTCGATCGCCTTGCGAACCGTGCCCTGGCTCACGCGGTAACGTACGGCCAGGTCCATCTCGCTGGGGATGGGCTCGCCCGGCTTCCACTCGCCGGCCTGCAGGCTCTGCAGGATCAGGGTCTTGATCTGCTGGTAGAGCGGACTGAAGGACGGCGTCGTGGGCTCGTCGAGGGTGGAGGGCGTGTTCATGGCAGCGGTGGGGTGCGCCGTGGCGGACCCCCAGAGGATATCTTATATAAGACATAAGACGGCCTTTGTCGAATCGGCTTAAAATGCGGCCCGGTCCCGCGCCGCGGGAAAGCTTCCCCCCGCAGGACCGCTGGCGCCCCACGAGAGCGCTGCCCCGTTTCACTACCTTCTGGAGTCTTCCCATGAGCAAAAAGCCTGTCCGCGTTGCCGTTACCGGTGCCGCCGGTCAAATCGGTTACGCCCTGTTGTTCCGTATCGCTTCCGGCGAAATGCTCGGCAAAGACCAGCCGGTCATCCTGCAACTGCTCGAAATCCCCGACGAGAAGGCCCAGAAGGCGCTCAAGGGCGTGATGATGGAACTCGACGACTGCGCCTTCCCGCTGCTGGCCGGCATGGAAGCCCACGGCGACCCGATGACCGCCTTCAAGGACGCCGACTACGCCCTGCTGGTCGGTTCGCGCCCCCGCGGCCCCGGCATGGAGCGTGCCGAGCTGCTGGCCGTCAACGGCGCCATCTTCACGGCACAAGGCAAGGCGCTGAACGCCGTGGCCTCGCGCAACGTGAAGGTGCTGGTCGTGGGCAACCCCGCCAACACCAACGCCTACATCGCCATGAAGTCGGCACCGGACCTGCCGCGCAAGAACTTCACCGCCATGCTGCGCCTGGACCACAACCGCGCTGCCAGCCAGATCGCCGCCAAGACCGGCAAGGCCGTGGCCGACATCGAAAAGCTCACCGTCTGGGGCAACCACTCGCCCACGATGTACGCCGACTACCGCTTTGCGACCATCAACGGCGAAAGCGTCGCCAAGATGATCAACGACCAGGAATGGAACGCCAACACCTTCCTGCCGACCGTCGGCAAGCGCGGCGCGGCCATCATCGAAGCCCGCGGCCTGTCGTCGGCTGCTTCGGCTGCCAACGCCGCCATCGACCACATGCGCGACTGGGCCCTGGGCACCAACGGCAAGTGGGTCACGATGGGCATCCCGTCGGACGGCCAGTACGGCATTCCGAAGGACGTGATGTTCGGCTTCCCGGTCACCTGCGAAAACGGTGAGTACAAGCTGGTCGAAGGCCTCGAGATCGATGCATTCAGCCAGGAACGCATCAACAAGACGCTCGAAGAGCTCGAAGGCGAACGCGCCGGCGTCGCCCACCTGCTGTAAAGCAAACCCGCCAGCATGCTCGACTGGAACCCCGCGCTCTACCGTCGCTACGAGGACGAGCGCACCCGGCCCGCACAGGAACTCCTGGCGCGGGTCCCGCTTGCCGAGGCCGCCCGCGTGGTCGACCTCGGATGCGGACCGGGCAATTCCACCGAGCTGCTGGCACATCGGTTCCCGACGGCGCAGGTCACGGGCACCGACAACTCCGAAGCCATGCTGGTCAGCGCGCGCGAGCGCCTGCCGGCGGCGCGCTTCGAGTTGAGCGACATCGCGACCTGGGCGCCGCGTGAAAAAGAAGCGCCCGATCTCATTTATGCCAACGCGTCCCTGCAATGGGTGCCGGATCACGAAACGCTGATCCCCCGCCTGTTCGACGCGCTGGCCCCGGGCGGCGTGCTCGCCGTCCAGATGCCCGACAACCGCCAGGAGCCCACGCACCGCCTGATGCGGGCGGTGGCGGCCGAAGCGCCCTGGGCCGAGCCCATCGGCGACGCCGACAAGCTGCGCACTCTGCTGTTGCCGCTCGGCGGTTACTACGACCTGCTGGCGCCGCAGGCGGCCAACGTCGATGTCTGGCACACCATTTATCAGCACCGCATGGCCGATGCCGCCTCCATCGTCGAATGGGTGCGCGGCACGGGCCTGAAGCCTTTCGTCGACCGGTTGCCGCCCGACCTGCAGGCGAGCTACCTCGCCGAATACGAACGCCGGGTGGACGAGGCCTACCCGGTGCGCACCGACGGCAAGCGCCTGCTGGCCTTTCCGCGCATGTTCATCGTGGCGCACAAGAAAAAAGACGCATGACCACCAAGAACGCCGCCCATCCCGCGGACGTGCTGCTCGGCGCACAGGCCGGCGCCGTGACCCTGCCGGTGTGCGACCACTACAGCGGCGTCGAAGCCCGCATGAAGAAGAGCCTCGCGCTCCAGGCCGAGATGGCGCAGGAGTTCGGCGCCTGCGTGTTCGACGTCACCCTCGACTGCGAAGACGGCGCCCCGGTCGGCGGCGAGGCGGAGCATGCCGCGCTCGTCACCGAGCTGGCGCTGGCCGCGAAGCCCGGCATGCGCGTCGGCGTGCGCGTGCATCCCGTCGATCACCCCGCATTCGCTGGCGACGTGATCACCATTGCCGGTCGTGCGGGCGATCGCCTGAGCCACCTGATGGTGCCCAAGGTCGAATCCGTGGCCGATGTGTGTCAGGCTGTTGCCGCGCTCGACGCCGCCGATGCCGCCGCGCTGCCGCTGCACGTGCTGATCGAATCGCCCCTGGCGGTGCACAACGCCTTCGAGATCGCCGCGCATCCGCGCGTGCAGTCGCTGAGCTTCGGCCTCATGGATTTCGTGTCGGCGCATGCCGGCGCCATTCCCGCCGACGGCATGGGCGCGGCGGGGCAGTTCAGCCATCCGCTGGTCGTGCGTGCCAAGCTGGCACTGGCCTCGGCCGCGCATGCCTACGGCAAGGTGCCCTCGCATTGCGTGGTCACCGAGTTCAACGACATGGATGCGATGCGCACCGCGGCCCGCAAGGCGGCCACCGAATTCGGCTACACGCGCATGTGGAGCATCCACCCGAACCAGATCCGGCCGATCCTCGAGGCCTTCGCGCCCGACGAGGCGCAGATTCAAATTGCCACAAAAATCATTACAAAAGCCGCAGACGCGGATTGGGCACCGACACAAATTGATGGCACATTGCACGACCGCGCGAGCTACCGCCACTTCTGGCAGGTCCTGACGCGCGCCCACGCAACAGGGCGCGCGTTGCCCTCCGAGGCGAAAGCCTGGTTTGCATCGCGGTCTCCTGAAACCCACTGAATCAGCCTGAAGGAACCCCGCACATGAAGAAAATTGCACTGATCGCCGCCGTTGCCCTGGCCCTGCCGTTGGCCGCCGTGGCGCAGAACGCCACCGCCACCAAGCCGGCTGCCGTCAAGGCCGAAGCCAAGAAGACCCCGCCGAAGCGCCAGGTGACCCGCAAGGCCGCCAAGGCCGTCGAAGAAGTGACGCCGATCAACACCGACACCGATGTCGTGCTCAACGACGCCGATCTGGCCGTGGCGCAGCGCGTGTCCACCGGCAAGGCCCAGTGCGAACTCGGCGCCGACGTGACCGTGACGGCCGACGAGAAGAAGCCCGGCTTCTTCAACGTGACCACCAAGGGCTTGAAGTACCGCATGCACCCGGTCGAAAGCCGCACCGGCGCCATCCGCCTCGAAGACCCGCGTGCCGGCGCCATGTGGCTCCAGCTGGGCAACAAGTCGATGCTGATGAACCAGAAGGCCGGCCTGCGCATCGCCGACGAATGCCAGACCGCCGCTCAGGTCGCCTTCGCCGACGAGATGAAGAAGAACCCCCCGAAGGCCCTTTTCGAAGGTGCCGACGCAGCCAAGAAGTAAGAAGAGCACCGAACCCGGGGTGCGGCGCGGCTCTTGCTTGGCCGCTCGAGACCGCTGCGCACACCCGATAGCCTAGTTTCCGGAGAAAAGAAGATGTTGCAAGCCTACGTTGATCATGTTGCCGAACGCGCCGCGCTCGGTATCCCGCCGCTGCCCCTGAGCGCGAAGCAGACCGCCGAAGCGATCGAGCTCCTGAAGAGCGCGAATGCCAAGGACGGCGCCTTCCTGCTGGACCTGCTCACCTACCGTGTGCCCGCCGGCGTCGACGACGCCGCCAAGGTCAAGGCGAGCTACCTCGCGGCCGTGGCCCACGGCACCGAGAAGAATGCGTTCATCACGCGCGCCCGCGCCACTGAACTGCTCGGCACCATGCTCGGCGGCTACAACATCAGCCCCATGATCGACCTGCTGGACGACGCCGAAGTCGGCGCTGTCGCAGCCGAAGGCCTGAAGAAAACCCTGCTGATGTTCGACCAGTTCCACGACGTCAAGGAAAAGGCCGACAAGGGCAACGCCCACGCCAAGGGCGTGCTGCAAAGCTGGGCCGATGCCGAGTGGTTCACCAGCCGCCCGGAAGTGCCCAAGAGCATCACCGTCAGCATCTTCAAGGTGGCTGGCGAAATCAACACCGACGACCTGTCGCCCGCACCCGATGCGACGACGCGTCCCGACATTCCGATGCACGCCCTGGCGATGCACAAGAACGCCCGCCCCGGCATCGTTCCTGAAGAAGACGGCAAGCGCGGCCCGGTGAAGTTCATCGAAGACCTGCGCGCGCGCGGCCATCTCGTGGCCTACGCTGGCGACGTGGTCGGCACGGGTTCGTCGCGCAAGAGCGCCACCAACTCGGTGCTGTGGTTCACCGGCGAAGACATTCCCTTCGTGCCGAACAAGCGTTTCGGCGGCGTCTGCCTCGGCGGCAAGATCGCTCCCATCTTCTACAACACGATGGAAGACTCGGGCGCACTGCCCATCGAGCTCGACGTGACGCAGATGAACATGGGCGACGTGGTCGAGCTGCGTCCCTACGAAGGCAAGGCCCTGAAGGGCGGCCAGGTCATCGCCGAATTCCAGGTCAAGAGCGACGTGCTGTTCGACGAAGTGCGCGCCGGCGGCCGCATTCCGCTGATCATCGGCCGTGGCCTCACGGCCAAGGCGCGCGAGGCCCTCGGCCTGCCCGTTTCCACGCTGTTCCGCCTGCCGCAAAGCCCGGTCGACACCAAGAAGGGCTTCTCGCTCGCACAGAAGATGGTCGGCCGCGCCTGCGGCCTGCCCGAAGGCCAGGGCGTGCGCCCGGGCACGTACTGCGAACCCAAGATGACCTCGGTCGGCTCGCAGGACACCACCGGCCCGATGACCCGCGACGAGCTGAAGGACCTGGCCTGCCTCGGCTTCTCGGCCGACCTCGTCATGCAGTCGTTCTGCCACACGGCGGCGTACCCCAAGAAGGTCGACGTCAAGATGCACCACGAACTCCCCGAGTTCATGGCCAACCGCGGCGGCGTGTCGCTGCGTCCGGGCGACGGCGTGATCCACAGCTGGCTCAACCGCCTGCTGACGCCCGACACCGTGGGCACGGGCGGCGACAGCCACACCCGCTTCCCCATCGGCATCAGCTTCCCCGCGGGCTCCGGCCTCGTGGCTTTTGCAGCCGCCACCGGCGTGATGCCGCTGGACATGCCCGAGTCGGTGCTCGTGCGCTTCAAGGGCAAGATGCAGCCCGGCGTCACGCTGCGTGACCTGGTCAACGCCATTCCGCTGTACGCCATCAAGTCGGGTCTGCTGACCGTGGCCAAGCAAGGCAAGAAGAACATCTTCTCGGGCCGCATCCTCGAAATCGAAGGCCTGCCCGACCTGAAGGTCGAACAAGCCTTCGAGCTGAGCGACGCCTCGGCCGAACGCTCGGCCGCCGGCTGCACGGTGCACCTGAACAAGGAACCGATCCAGGAGTACATCAACAGCAACATCACGCTGATGAAGTGGATGATTGCCGAAGGCTACGCCGACGCCCGCACGCTGGCACGCCGCATCGCCGCGCAGGAAGCCTGGCTCAAGGACCCGCAGCTGCTCAAGGGCGATGCCGACGCCGAATACGCCGCCGTGATCGAGATCGACCTGGCCGAGATCCACGAACCCATCGTGGCCTGCCCGAACGACCCCGACGACGTGAAGACGCTGAGCGACGTGGCCGGTGCGCAGATCGACGAAGTGTTCATCGGCTCGTGCATGACCAACATCGGCCACTTCCGCGCCGCATCGAAGCTGCTCGAAGGCAAGCGCGACATCCCGGTCAAGCTGTGGATTGCGCCGCCGACCAAGATGGACGCGCAGCAACTCACCGAAGAAGGCCACTACGGCGTGTTCGGCAACGCCGGCGCCCGCACCGAAATGCCGGGCTGCTCGCTGTGCATGGGCAACCAGGCACAGGTGCGCGAAGGCGCGACGGTGATGTCGACCAGCACCCGCAACTTCCCGAACCGCCTGGGCAAGAACACGAACGTGTACCTGGGCTCGGCCGAACTGGCCGCCATCTGCTCGCGCCTGGGCCGCATCCCGACCCGCGAGGAGTACATGGCCGCCACGGGCGTGATCGACGCGTCCAGCGCGCAGATCTACCAGTACCTGAACTTCGACAAGATCGAGGACTACAAGGGCGTGGCGGATACGGTCACGGCCTGAGGGTCGTTGCGGCCGGCGAGCGACTCGCCGGCCCCATGAAAAAGCCCCGCTTCGGCGGGGCTTTTTCATGAGCGTTCGCTGGCGGTGTCAGCCCGGCGGCGGATTCGGCTTCAGGTGTTCCTGGCCCTTCAGCACCATCGCCATCCCAGCGGGGCCGCCTACCGCATAGGGCAGCGACGCCTGCAGCGAGTGCGCGAAATCGCCGCGGTACAGCTTGGCGCCCTGGTGGGTCAGGTTCGAATTGGCGTCGATGTAGATCGACTCGCCCAGCCCTGACCACAGCCGGCAGAAGCCGTAGTCTTCCGACAGGTAGCGCCGCGTGACCGGGTCGACCATCACGTCGAAGAAACGGTAGTGCAGCCCGCGGTCGGCTTCGCCGATGCTGTCGGGCACGTACTGCAGCTCGGGGTAGGCGGCCATGAGCCGTTCGAACACATGGCGCCGGATCGCCATGAAGCCTGTGGGCGCCTCCGTCATCTTCATGAAGCCGTCGGGCTGCACCTCGAGTTCGATCTGCGATGCGCCTTCTTCGGCCTTGGCGTTGACCGTGTAGCGCGTGAACGCGGCCTCGAACTGCTGCTGCGTGGTGCCGGCCGCCACGCCGCCGGCTGGCCAGTCTTCGCGCTTGAGCGGGTAGACGCCGGCGGCGATGTCGTAGCCCGACAGCAGCAGGCGGAACGCCGCCTCGGCAGAGAAGCCGATGTCCGCGTCGATCCAGAACAGGTGGGTCCACTCGGTGTTGGCCAGGAACTGGGCCACGCAGTTGTTGCGTGCACGCGTGACCAGGCTCTCGCCCTGGTGCATCAGCACCTGCACCTTCATGCCGGCACGCTCGGCGCTCACGGTGAAGTTCAGCAGCGACGCCACGTAGTTCTGGAAGAACTTGCCGTCGTGGCTCGGCGTCACGATCACGGGGTAGAAATTCCGGAGTTCGGACGGATCGAGCATGCGGGGGGGCTCCGTGTGTCGGGTGCCTGGCTAGCGGGCAGGGCGCTGCATCAGGCCCTGCAGCAGCGTGTTGTAGGTCTGCGTGGCCACCGCGTCGCCGGGCAGGTAGCGCGCGATGAGCGCGCGTTGCCGGTCGCGGTAGGCTTGGGCCTGTGCGTCGTGCCCGTCGATCGCCTCGAGCACGCGGGCGCTGCCCGCGGCCACGTCGTTTTCTGCGTAGTAGTAGCCCAGGTCCGCGCACAGGTGCGCGTTGTGCACCAGCGGATAGCCCTGCCAGCAGGTCTCCAGGTAGAAGTAGTTGAGCGGGTTCTCCCACTGGTGGGAGACCACGATGTCGGTGTTCTGCGCCAGGAACACCGGCGTTTCGTGCCGGCCCAGGAAGACCGCCTTGTGTTGGCGCACCAGGTCGAGCTGGTTCATCAGCGTGATGAACTCCATGCTGTCCTTGGCCATGCGCTCCACGTTCGTGACCTGCAGCAGCCCGATCGCGTCGGGCCGGGCGCGATACGCCAGCTCGGCGATCAGGATGGGGTAGACGCAGAACTTCACGACGTTGATGTTCGGCTCCATCACGCTGAGCCGCCGCGGGCCGCTGCGCGGCTGGTACGCGCCGCCCTCAGGCAAGGCGCGGGCGCGCTCTTGCAGGAACACCGGGCTCCAGACGAAGGGCACGGCGCGCGCCTCGGCGCGGCGCAGCACCTCGAAGTACGGCTGGCTGATGTGGGCCACCTGCGGAACCATCCAGATGTCGTCGTAGCGCTGGTTGATGAACAGGTTGCGGCCCCACAGCGGCTTGCCGAACAGCATCGACTCCATCGCGTGCACGTACTCGAAGCCGCAGCAGTACGACACCAGCCGCGCGCCGCGGCGCTTCAGGTGGTCGGTCTGGTCGGCGTCGATCTGGCCGCCCAGTTCGATCAGCACGTCCACGCTGTCCTTGGCCGCCTCGAAAGTCACGGTCGGCCAGCGGGCCTGGTCCCAGGGCAGGGCGGGGGTGATGGGGGTGGCGGTGGTGTTGACCAGCACCACCGAGGCGACGCTGGGGCAGTGCTTCAGCGCCTCTGCCAGGAACACGGCGTTCTGCTTGATGCCGTTGTTCCAGAGGGTCTCGGCCTCGTGGTGAAGGCCGATCGTGATGCCGATGCGCAGGCCGGCACCCGAGGCGGTGGTCATTGGTTTTCGCGGGGGATGTAGCCGGTCAGGCGCCAGCCTTGGGGTTCGAGGCGGAAGCTGACTTTTTCGAAGACGGTCTTGTCGTTGGTCAGGCGGGTGGCGAAGTCGACGTTGGCGTACAGGCCCGGCGGAATGCCGGCGCTGTCGTCCAGGTAGCGGATGCGCGTCACGCTGGCCCAGTCGCGGCGGGCCACAGTCCCTACGGTCTGGCGCGAGCGTTGCGTGTTGGCAACAAATTCGGCCTTGGGAAAGCGAGTCTTCACAAACGCCGACGCGACGTCCCAGATCTCTCCCGCCCGGTTCTCATCGATCTGCTTGAGGCTGGTGAGGCCCGCCTGGATGAGTTCGTCGGCGGAGTTGCCGTCCTGCGCCAGGGCGCAGGAACCGGCCAGGGCCAGCGTGCATGCGGCCAGGAAACGGGGGAGAAACGGCTTCATTGGGCACCTTTTGTGAGGAAAACCGCTGTGACAGACAGCGGCGGCGATTCTAGGCGTGGCGTTCGGATCGACGTTCCACAGCGACATCGGCGGGCTGGGATTTGTCGCCAATCGTGAAAGTTTGTGAACTAAATCATCATTTGCCGGTTTCCGGTAGTCCGAAATGGCTGCAAATGTAAACGGCTGCGTACATTACCGCGTCCATTGTGAACGTCAGGGTAACTACGACCCTGGCTGGGGCGACGAACCGCGGGCGTTCGTCGCTCTTCTCCTCCGCCGTTGATACCGCGCCCGCCCTCTGCGAACCGAGCTCGAAGAATATGAATAAGTCTTACCGAAGTATCTGGAATGAAGCCCTGGGGGCCTGGGTTGCGGCGTCTGAAATCACTTCGGCGAGGGGGAAGAAGAGCGGTTCGAAGTTGGTGCGGGCGGCAGTCGCAGCTGCGACGCTCATGGCTGTCGTGACAGGGGGGCATGCTTCCTATCAGGTCGCCGGCGGGTATGCGCCGAACTCGGTGACCAATGCCATCGCCATTGGCAATGGCAATGGCAATGGCACCGCGAACAACAACAGTGCGTATGCAACTGCTGATTACTCTCTCGCGATCGGGAACAACGCCCAGGCGAGCTTTCACAGCTCAACGGCAATCGGCTCTGGCGCCAAAGCCTTGGGCAAAGGGGCTTACGCCCTGGGCAACGACGCCAAGGCCAGCGGGACTTCATCGGTCGCGGTAGGGGGCGGGGACGGCACGGGCAACGGTGGCTCTGTCGCGTCGGGCGAGCAGGCCGTGGCCATCGGCCGGGCGACAAATGCCAGCGGGACGAACAGCGTGGCCATCGGCGGCAACCTGACGGTGGATGGCGGCGCGAAGAGCGCCGGCGCCAACGCCGTGGCGATCGGCACGGGAGCCAGCGCTGGCACCGACAACAGCGTCGCGCTTGGTAGCAACAGCGTGACCGCCGCGGCGGTACCGACTGCCAGTACGACGGTCAACGGGGTTGCGCTGACCGGGTTTGCCGGCGCCACACCGACCAGCGTCGTGAGCGTTGGTTCGGCGGGCGCTGAGCGCCAGATCACCAATGTGGCCGCGGGCCAGGTGAACTCCACCTCGACCGATGCGATCAATGGCAGCCAGCTGTACTCGGTCGCCAGCGCGGTGGGGTCGCTGTCGACCTCCACGTCCTCGGGGCTGAGCACCGCCAACAGCCGCGTCAACAGTCTGTCGACCTCGACGTCGTCAGGGCTGAGTACAACGAACAGCAATGTCAGCAGCCTGTCGACGTCCACGTCGTCCGGTTTGAGTACGGCCACCAGCGGTATCTCCAGCCTGTCCACCGGCTTGAGCACGACGAACAGCAACGTGAGCAGCCTGTCGACGTCCACGTCGTCGGGTCTGAGCACGGCGAACAGCCGCGTCAACAGCCTTTCGACGTCCACATCGAGCGGGTTGAGCACGGCGACCAGCGGCATCTCCAGCCTGTCCACGGGCTTGAGTACGGTGAACAGCGAAGTGGACAGTCTGTCGACTTCCACGTCGAGCGGATTGAGCACGGCGACCAGCGGTATTTCCAGCCTGTCGACCAGCCTGAGCACCACAAATAGCAATGTCGGCAGCCTGTCGACGTCCACGTCGTCGGGCCTGAGCACGGCGAACAGCCGCATCAACAGCCTGTCGACCTCGACCTCGTCAGGGCTGAGCACGGCCACGAGCGGCATCTCGAGCCTGTCCACGGGCTTGAGTACGGTGAACAGCGAAGTGGACAGTCTGTCGACGTCGACTTCGAGCGGTTTGAGCACAGCCACCAGTGG
>NZ_JBYTBC010000008.1:0-2443 GCF_058788795.1 Variovorax sp. FW301-JW7 | reverse complement strand
CGGAATCTCCAGCCTGTCGACCGGGCTGAGCACCACGAACAGCAATGTCGGCAGCCTGTCGACGTCGACTTCGAGCGGTTTGAGCACAGCCACCAGTGGAATCTCCAGCCTGTCGACCGGGCTGAGCACCACGAACAGCAATGTCGGCAGCCTGTCGACTTCGACTTCGAGCGGCCTGAGCACGGCGACCAGCGGCATCTCCAGCCTGTCGACCGGCCTGAGCACCACCAACAGCAACGTCGGCAGCCTGTCGACCTCTACATCGTCGGGCCTGAGCACGGCCACGAGCGGCATTTCGAGCCTGTCCACGGGTCTGAGCACCACGAACAGCAACGTCAGCAGTCTTTCGACGTCTACGTCGAGCGGCTTGAGCACGGCGAACAGCAACGTGAGCAGCCTGTCGACTTCGACGTCGTCGGGTTTGAGCACAGCAAATAGCAATGTCAGTAGTCTTTCGACGTCCACTTCGAGTGGCCTGAGCACTGCGACCAGTGGCATCTCGAGCCTGTCTACTGGCTTGAGCACGACGAATAGCAACGTGAGTAGCCTGTCGACTTCGACATCGTCGGGCCTGAGCACCAGCAGCAGCCGCATCGACAGCCTCTCGACGTCGACCTCTAGCGGGCTGAGCACCGCGACCAGTGGCATCTCGAGCCTGTCTACTGGCCTGAGCACGACGAACAGCAACGTGAGTAGCCTGTCGACCTCCACGTCGTCTGGCCTGAGCACGGCGACCAGTGGCATTTCCAGCCTGTCCACGGGCCTGAGCACGACGAACAGCAACGTGAACAGCCTGTCGACTTCGACGTCGTCTGGCCTGAGCACCGCGACCAGCGGCATCTCCAGCCTGTCCACGGGCCTGAGCACGACGAACAGCAACGTGAGCAGCCTGTCGACCTCGACGTCGTCCGGTCTGAGCACAGCGAACAGCAACGTCAGCAGCTTGTCGACCTCCACGTCGTCTGGCCTGAGCACGGCGACCAGTGGCATCTCCAGCCTGTCCACGGGCCTGAGCACCACGAACAGCAACGTCAGCAGCCTGTCGACCTCGACGTCGTCCGGTCTGAGTACAGCGAACAGCAGCGTCAGCAGCCTCTCGACTTCCACGTCGAGCGGGCTGAGCACAGCAAACAGCAACGTCGGCAGCCTGTCGACTTCGACCTCGTCGGGCCTGAGCACCACCAACAGCCGCATTGACAGTCTCTCCACGTCGACTTCGAGCGGTCTGAGTACGGCCACGAGTGGCATTTCCAGTCTGTCGACGGGCCTGAGCACGACGAACAGCAACGTGAGCAGCCTGTCGACGTCCACGTCGTCCGGCTTGAGCACCGCCACGAGCGGCATCTCCAGTCTGTCGACTGGTCTGAGCACGACGAACAGCAATGTGAGCAGCCTGTCGACTTCGACGTCGTCGGGTTTGAGCACAGCGAATAGCAATGTCAGCAGCCTTTCGACGTCCACTTCGAGTGGCCTGAGCACTGCGACCAGTGGCATCTCGAGCCTGTCTACTGGCTTGAGCACGACGAACAGCAACGTGAGTAGCCTGTCGACGTCCACTTCGAGCGGTCTGAGCACAGCGAACAGCAGCGTCAGCAGCTTGTCGACCTCGACGTCGTCTGGCCTGAGCACCGCGACCAGTGGCATCTCCAGCCTTTCTACCGGCTTGAGTACGACGAACAGCAATGTGAGTAGCTTGTCGACCTCGACGTCGTCCGGTCTGAGCACAGCGAATAGCAATGTCAGCAGCCTTTCGACGTCCACTTCGAGTGGCCTGAGCACTGCGACCAGTGGCATCTCGAGCCTGTCGACCTCGACGTCGTCCGGCCTGAGCACCGCGGCCAGCGGCATCTCCAGCCTGTCCACGGGCCTGAGCACCACGAACAGCAACGTCAGCAGCCTGTCGACCTCGACGTCGTCCGGCTTGAGCACCGCCACGAGCGGCATCTCTAGTCTGTCGACTGGTCTGAGCACGACGAACAGCAACGTGAGCAGCCTGTCGACCTCAACGTCGTCCGGCCTGAGCACAGCGAATAGCAATGTCAGCAGCCTTTCGACGTCCACTTCGAGTGGCTTGAGCACTGCGACCAGTGGCATCTCCAGCCTGTCTACCGGCCTGAGCACGACGAACAGCAATGTGAGCAGCTTGTCGACTTCGACGTCGTCTGGCCTGAGCACAGCGAGTAGCAATGTCAGTAGTCTGTCGACGTCCACTTCGAGCGGTCTGAGCACAGCGAACAGCAACGTGAGCAGCCTGTCGACTTCGACGTCGTCGGGCCTGAGCACTGCGACCAGCGGCATCTCCAGCCTGTCTACAGGCCTGAGCACGACGAACAGCAACGTGAACAGCCTGTCGACCTCCACGTCGTCTGGTCTGAGCACGACGAACAGCAATGTGAGCAGCCTGTCGACTTCGACGTCGTCCGGTCTGAGCACAGCGAACAGC